>NZ_JBFABA010000083.1:0-17920 GCF_040640115.1 Micromonospora sp. NPDC023644
CGTCAGCGGGTTGCTCCGCACCCACTCGGCCGTCTCGGCGTACTTGCGCTCGATTTACTCCTCCAGCCGGGCGCGTTCCACCCGCCACTGGCCCCCCGGCCGCTCCGCCCGCCGTCAGGTCGCTCCGTCCGCCGGCACCGGCAGCGCGGCGGCGATCCGGCGGGCGCGGTGCGCGTGGGTCAGCAGGTCCACGCTGTCGACGTACTGGTCGACCGCGCCGAGCGGCGGACGCTCCCGCAGCGCCGGGTCGGCGATGGCGGCGCGCAGCGCGGCGGCGACCCGGCCGGCGTCCAGCACCAGGAACGGCCGTCCGTGGAACGGCCGGGGCCGGGCGCGCACCGGGGCCACCAGGCCCGTGTCGTCGGTCCAGGCGGCGACCGCCGCCAGCGCCCGGACCAGCCCGTCCTCCCGCTGCCGCCAGTCGCCCGGGCCGAGCGCGTCGGCCAGGGCCGCGACCACGGGCGCCGCGCCGGGCAGCCGGGCGAACAGCGTGCCCAGCCACTTGTCGTACGGGGGCCAGCGGCGACGCAGCAGCAGGCCGAGCCGCATCAGGTCCCGGGCCAGCCGCGCGGTGACCACCCGGCTGCCGAGGTCGTCGCCGGTCTCGGCGCAGCGCCCGGGCAGGTGTTCGGCCTGGGCGACGCGGGTCCACGCGGCGGCGAGCACGTGCCGCCACACGTCGTCCGGGTACCACGCCAGCGCCGCCCGGGCCCGGGTCAGCGCGCCGTCGAGGCCGTCGTGGAAGACCTCGCCCCCGGTCACCTCGGCCAGCCGCTGCGTCGGCGTGGCCAGCCAGTCCGCCGTGGCGACGCCGGCGGCGGGGTCGAAGCCCAGCCGGTCGCGCCACCAGCCGCCCAGCTCGTGGATCGTGACGCCGTGGCGGCTGCCCGTCCGGTCCGCGACCCCGAGCCTGCCCGTCCCGGTGAACCGGGCCGGCCAGCCGAGGAACTCCGCCGGCAGGTCGGCGTCCAGCGCCGCGCGCAGGTGCGGGATCCGCGCCGCGTCGGACGCGGCGACGAAGAGCTGCCCGCGCGGGCCCCAGTCGTGGTCGGTGGAGCGCGGCGTGTCCAGGCCGAGCAGCTCCGAGCCGCCGTCGAGCAGGCCGGCCGCGTAGCGCAGGCCGGGAAGGCGACGACGCAGGATCGGGGCGAGCACCTCGTCGTGGAACCGGCGGCCGAGCGTCAGGCCCGCAACGAACGTCACACCGGCAAGTCTGCGCCCGCGGGCGGCGTGCTCGCAGCCCGGTTCCGCCGCCAGCGGCCGTACGCGCCGATAGGCTGGCCGCGACGGATCGCCGACGGAGAGGACCGACCGCCGTGGCACCGACGGACCGGGAGCGCGCCGCGACCCGACGCCGCCGGCTGCTCTGGGCGGGCATCTTCGCGGTGGCGGGCCTGGTGCTGCTGGCCGTCGGCCTGACCGTCGCCGACGGCACGGCGGCCTGGCTCGAGGTGGCGGTCGCGATCGTGCTGCTGCTCACCAGCTACGGCCTGCAGTACGTGGCCCGCCGCGAGACGATCCACCGCGACGGCGAACGCCCCTGACGGCTCTCGTCGGCGCGACGGGAACGGGCGCGCCGCCGGCCGCGCCGTACCCCCGATCGTCGGTGGGGTGTGCCAGGCTGTCGGGCGTGGCACAGCGACCCCCGATCCTGCTCATCGACGCGCCCAGTCTCTACTTCCGGGCCTACTTCGGCATCCCCGAGTCGGCGGCCCGGGCCGCCGACGGCAGCCCCGTCAACGCGGTGCGCGGCTTCCTCGACATGCTGGCAAGCCTGATCCGCACCCGCCGGCCCGACCGGATGGTCTGCGCGATGGACCACGACTGGCGGCCCGACTGGCGGGTGGCGCTGCTGCCGTCCTACAAGGCGCACCGGGTGGCCCCCGAGGGCGGCGAGGTGGTGCCCGACACGCTCAGCCCGCAGGTCCCGCTGATCCTGGAGGTGCTCGACGCCGTCGGCATCGCCCACGTCGGCGCGGCCGGCTACGAGGCCGACGACGTGCTCGGCACCCTCTCGGTGACCCAGCCGGCGCCGGTCGAGGTGGTCTCCGGCGACCGCGACCTGTTCCAACTCGTCGACGACGCACGCCCCGTGCGGCTGCTCTACGTCGGGCGGGGCGTGGCCAAGCTGGACGACTGCGACGACACCGCGGTGCGCGCCCGCTACGGGGTGCCGGCGGACCGGTACGCCGACTTCGCCGCCCTGCGGGGCGACCCCAGCGACGGGCTGCCCGGGGTGGCGGGCGTGGGCGAGAAGACGGCCGCCCGGCTCGTCGAGCGCTACGGCGACATCGCGGGCATCCTGGCCGCCCTGGACGAGCCGGGCTCCGGCTTCGCCCCCGGGCTGCGCGCCAAGCTCGCCGCCGCCCGTGACTACCTGGCCGTCGCGCCGAAGGTGGTCCGGGTCGCCCTCGACGTGCCGCTGCCCGAGCTGGCCACCGAACTGCCGACCGCCCCGGCCGACCCCGACCGGCTGCTGGAGCTGGCCGGCGAGTGGAACCTGGCCGGCTCGGCCCGCCGCCTGGTCGACGCCCTCGCCCAGCGGGCCTAGCCCTGCCGCGGCCCTACCGTCCGGCGTCCCGCGCCGCCCGGGCCCGGCCGGCCCCGCGGCGCGGGACGCGGTCGCCCGGGCGGGGCGGGGTCAGCGCGGCGGGTTGTCCCGGCGGGACGGGAACGGGGTGCCCGGCCGGCCGAGCGTGGAGCGGGCCCGCAGACCCACCGGGTCCGGCGCCGGCGACGCCTCGGCCGGCTCCGGGCCCCGCAGGGTGTCGAAGTACGCGGCGGCGGCGCGGTCTTCGGCGGTGGGGGCGGCGAGCAGCGCGTAGACGAGCCCGACCACGCCGAACACCACCGCGAGGATGATCGGCACGAGCAGGGTGCTGACGCCGGCGCCGGACACCTCGACCTGCCGGCTGTGCGGATGCACCGACATGGCGCTCATACCGGTGAAGTGCATGCCGTTGACCGCGACGCCCATCACCAGCGCCGAGCCGACGATCGCCAGCCCCCGGCGGACGGTCATCGCCAGCCAGAGCGCCACCGTGGCCGCGACCACCGCGATCACGACCGACAGCACGACGCGGGTGGTGTCGTAGTCGATCCGGCCGTTGAGCCGCATGGCCGCCATGCCGGTGTAGTGCATCGCGGCGACCCCCGCGCCGGTGAACAGGCCCCCGGCGAGCAGCCGCACGGCGGAGAACCGCCCGGTGCCGACGATGGCCAGGCCGATGCCGACCGCGATCACCGCGATCACCGCGCTGACCACGGTGATCGGCACGTCGTACCGGATCCGGGTGCCCTCGACGGCGAAGCCGAGCATCGCCATGAAGTGCATGGTCCAGATGGCGGTGCCGCCGATGGCCCAGGCCGCCAGGGTCCCCCACCAGGCGCGCTGGCCCGCGCTGCCCGCGGTGCGGATCCGGCTCGCGCAGATGAGGCCCAGGGCCGAGCCCAGCACCGACAGCGCGTAGCTGAGCACGGGGGTGATCCACCCGTACTCGAAGTGACTGATCTCCGCCACGGCGGCCTTCTCCCAGATCGATCCACCGGCGCGCGATGTCGCGCCGGGGCAATGATCAGGGATGCCCTCACCAGGGAAGACGGCACCCCCCGGACAATCCGGGGGGTGCCGTGGCGATGACTTTGCGATGCGTCGATTTCGATACTTAGTTACTGAGGGTGACGATCAGGCCGGGGTGTGGTAGGCCAGCACGCCCCGGTTGACGGCGCCGATCGCCTGCCGGGCGGTGGACCTCAGCTCCGTCGAGGCGCCGCCGGAGTCGGCGAGCTGGCCGAGCAGGTCGACCACCTGCCGCGCCCACCGGACGAAGTCGCCGGCCGGCATCTCGCCGTCGATCTCGTGGCCGCTGCCGAGGACCTTCGCGAGCGCCTCGCCCCGCGCCCAGCGGTAGACCGGCCAGGCGAAGCCGAGGTCGGGCTCGCGGGTGACGGCCAGGCCGCGGGCCGCCTCGTCGGCCTCGATCTCGCTCCACAGCTTGAACGTCTCGTCGACCGCGTCGGCCACGGGGCCGCGCGGCAGCGACGCCCGCTCGTCGACGTCGCGGCGGGCCTCGAAGACCACCACGGAGACCGCCGCGGCCAGCTCGGCCGGGGAGAGCCCGTCCCACACCCCGCGCCGCAGGCACTCGGCGACCAGCAGGTCCGCCTCGGTCCAGATCCGGCCGAGCATCCGGCCGGCGTCGGTCACCGTGCCGTCGGGCGTCAGGTAGCCCCGGCTCGTCAGCAGCGCCACGATCCGGTCGAACGTGCGGGCCAGGGAGCCGGTCCGGCCGGCCACCCGCTGCCGCAGCTCCTCGGTGTCCTTCTCCAGGCGGCGGCGCCGCTCCGCCCAGCGGGCGTGCTCCTCGCGGTCGGGGCAGGCGTGGCAGGGATGCCGCCGCAGCTCGGTGCGGAGCTGGCTGAGCTGGTGGTCGTCGCCGGCCGCCTGCCGGGAGCGCCCGCCGCGACGGCCGCCGTGCCGGTCCAGCCCGGTGCCGCTGACCTCGGCGGCCAGGTCGCGCCGCGCCGCCGGGGACCGGTGGTTGAAGTGCTTGGGCACGCGGATGCGCGCCAGCACCTCGGCCGGGGCGGTGAAGTCCCCCGGGCTGACCCGGCCCGCCCAGCGGTCCTGGGTCAGCACCAGCGGCCGGGGCTCGCCGAAGCCGCCGGTGGCCGGGTCGAGCACGACGGCCAGGCCGGCCCGCCGGCCCGACGGCACCCGGATCACGTCGCCGACCCGCAGCCGCTCCAGCGAGGCCACCGCGGCGGCCTTGCGCTGGCTCTGCCCCTGCCGGGCGATGGCCCGCTCCCGGTCGGCGATCGCCACCCGCAGCGCGAAGTACTCGTCGAAGTCGCCGTGGTGGCAGGCCGCCTCCGCGCCGTACGCCTCGATGGTCTCGGTGTTGCGCTGCACCTGGCGGGCCAGGCCGACCACCGAGCGGTCCGCCTGGAACTGGGCGAACGAGGACTCCAGCAGCGCGCGGGCCGGCTCGGCGCCGACCGTGCCGACCAGGTTGACCGCCATGTTGTACGACGGCCGGAAGCTGGAGCGCAGCGGGTAGGTGCGGGTGGAGGCCAGACCGGCCACGTGCCGCGGGTCGGTCTCCGGGGACCAGACGACGACGGCGTGCCCCTCGACGTCGATGCCGCGCCGGCCGGCACGGCCGGTGAGCTGGGTGTACTCCCCCGGCGTCAGGTCGACGTGCGCCTCGCCGTTGTACTTGACCAGGCGTTCCAGCACGACGCAGCGGGCCGGCATGTTGATGCCCAGGGCGAGTGTCTCGGTGGCGAAGACCGCCTTGACCAGCCCCCGGACGAAGAGCTCCTCGACGACCTCCTTGAACACCGGCAGCATGCCGGCGTGGTGGGCGGCCAGGCCGCGCTCGAGGCCGTCGAGCCACTCCCAGTAGCCGAGGACGGTCAGGTCCTCGCCGGGGATGGCGGTGACCCGCGACTCGACGACGTGGCGGATCTCCGCCCGCTCCTCGGGCGAGGTGAGCCGCAGGCCGGCGGCAAGGCACTGCTGCACGGCCGCGGCGCAGCCGGCGCGGCTGAAGATGAACAGGATCGCCGGCAGCAACCCCTCCCGGTCGAGCCGGTCGACGATGTCGGGGCGCATCGGGCCGCGCCAGCGGGGCCCGCGCCGGCCGCCGCCGGGGCCGGCGCTGCGGCCCTCGCCGAGTTCCAGCCGGCGCATCGTGTCGCGGGTGTAGCGCAGCAGCTCGGGGTGCACGTCGTGCTTGCGGGCGGCGTCGGCGTCGTGGAACAGGTCGAACATCCGCTTGCCGACCAGCATGTGCTGCCACAACGGCACCGGGCGATGCTCGCTTACCACCACGGCGGTCTCGCCGCGCACGGTGACCAGCCAGTCGGCGAACTCCTCGGCGTTGGACACGGTGGCCGACAGGGAGACCAGAGTGACCGAGGAGGGCAGGTGGATGATCACCTCTTCCCACACCCCGCCGCGGAAGCGGTCGGCGAGGTAGTGCACCTCGTCCATCACCACGTACGCCAGGCCCTCGAGGGTGGCCGAGCCGGCGTAGAGCATGTTGCGCAGCACCTCGGTGGTCATCACCACCACCGGGGCGTCGCCGTTGATGGCGTTGTCGCCGGTGAGCAGCCCGACCTGCTCGGCGCCGTAGCGGTCGACCAGGTCGTGGTACTTCTGGTTCGACAGGGCCTTGATCGGGGTGGTGTAGAAGCACTTGCGCCGCCGGGGCGGGGCGACCTCGTCGCCGGTCGCGGGCGCCGTGGCGTCGCCGGGTCCCGTGGCGCGCGCCGGCGTGCCGCGCAGCGCCAGGTGCACGGCGAACTCGCCGACCACGGTCTTGCCGGCGCCGGTCGGGGCGCAGACCAGCACGCCGCTGCCCCGTTCCAGCGATTGGCACGCCTCCCGCTGGAAGTCGTCGAGATCGAACCCCAGATCGAGGGCGAACTCGTCCAGCGCCGGGAACTGTGAGGCCTGCGCGGCCCGGCGGCGCGCCGCGGCGTACCGCTCGGCGGGGCTCGACATGTCTCCAAGATTAGTGCGTACCGCCGACAGGCACCGGACAAGGCCGACCGGCAGGGGGGTCGGAGGCGGTCGGTAGGGTGCACGACGTGCCGGATCATGCCGAACCGCCCCACGTCTCGCACAGCGCCGACGACGCCGTCCGCCCCGGTCCGTCCCGCCGGCCGGTGGAGGCGGTCCTGTTCGACTTCCACGGCACCCTGGCCCAGGTGGAGGAGCCCCGGGAGTGGGTGCTCGCGGCCGCGGCCGCCTGCGGGGTGACCCTGGAACGGATGCGGGCCACCGCGCTGGCCGACCGGCTACTGACCGCCGGTCGGGCGGGCGGGCCGCTGCCGACCCGGGTGCCGCCCCGGCTGACCGAGCTCTGGGCCGACCGGGACCTCTATCCGCACGCCCACCGGGGCGCCTACACCGGGCTCGCCGAGACCGTGGACGCGGGCATCGAGGGCTTCGCCGACGCGCTCTACGAGCGGGTGCTGGTGCCCGAGGGCTGGGTGCCCTACCCGGACACCGCCCCGACCCTGGCCGCGCTGCGGGCCGGGGGCGTCCGGGTGGCCGTGGTCAGCAACATCGGCTTCGACATCCGGCCGCACTTCGAGGCGTGGGGGCTGGCCGGGCTGGTCGACGCGTTCGTGCTGTCCTACGAGGTGGGGCGCTGCAAGCCGGACCCGGGGATCTTCCTGCGCGCCTGCGGGATGCTCGGCGTGGACCCGGAGCAGACGCTGATGGTGGGCGACACCCCGGCCGACGCGGGGGCGGTCGCGGCCGGGTGCGCGGTGCTGGTGCTGCCGGCCGCCGAGGCGGGCCGGGCCAACGGCCTCGGCGCCGTGCTGGACCTGGCCGGGGTCGACAAGCGGAGCTAACGACACGTCGACAGCGCCGTTAACACCCGGCGCTAACGCGAAGGCGTTATCGTCGCTGCCATGATCACCGAGACGTCGCCCCGGGACCGGATCGTGCGGGCCGCCGCCGCGCTGCTCGCCGAGGGCGGCCGGGAGGCCGTCTCCACCCGCGCGGTCAGCCGGGCGGCGGGGGTGCAGGCGCCCACGATCTACCGCCAGTTCGGCGACATGCGCGGCCTGCTGGACGCGGCGGCCAGCTACGGGTTCGCCGCGTACCTGCACGCCCAGGCGGCCGGGGACCTCGCCGGCGACCCGGTCGACGACCTGCGCCGCGGCTGGGACCTGCACGTCGGCTTCGGCGTGGCCAACCCGGCGTTCCACGCCCTCATGTACGGCGACCCGCGCCCCGGCGCCAACCCGACCGCGACCCGGGTCGCGGCCGACATCCTGCGTCAACTCGTGCACCGGGTGGCCGAGGCCGGCCGGCTGCGCACGGGCGTCGACGAGGCCACCGAGATGCTGCACGCCACCGGATGCGGGGTCACCCTCACCCTGATCCGGACCCCGCCACCGCAGCGCGACCCGGCCCTGTCGACCCGCACCCGGGAGGCGGTGCTCGCCGCCCTGGTGACCGACTCGGCCGCCGCCCGGGCCACCTCCCGGACCGACCGTCCGATCCGGCACGCCGTGGCGCTGCGCGCCGCCCTCGACACGCTGGCCACCGACCTGACCGCCGCCGAACGCACCCTGCTCGCCGAGTGGCTCGACCGCATCACCCGCACCCCCTGCTGACCCCACGCCCCACGCCCCACGGCGCCGGCCCACGGCGTCGGCCTACGGCGTCGATCATGGACTTCTGGTGCCGGTTCTGTCCGCTTACGCGCCTTGTGCGGGGCACCACAACTGCATGATCGACGGGCGCGGGAGGGAGGGAGGGAGGGAGGAGGGAGGGGGCGGGTCAGCGGAGGAGGTGGAGGGCGGCGGGGGCGGCGGTGACGGTCAGCGGGAGGGCCAGGGCACGCTCGCCGTCGGCGTACGTGGTGATGCCCTCGGCGCTCAACTCGACCACCCGGGCGCGGTAGCTGCGCACCAGCGGATGCGTCACGTGGGTGCCCCGGTAGATGCGCGGCTTCACCCGCATCAGGGTGCGCCGGTCGAACCGGCCGCCCACCACCACGTCGAGCAGGCCGTCGGTCGGGTCCGCGTCCGGACAGATCCGCATGCCGCCGCCGTAGCTGGCGCAGTTGCCCACCGCCACCAGCACGGCGTCCACCTCGTGCGCCACCCCGTCGAGCCGCAGCGTGTAGCGGCGCGGGCGCAGCCGGGCCAACTCCACCAGGATCGCCAGGTCGTAGCGGCGCGGACCGCTCGGCCAGCGCATCCGGTTGGCGCGCTCGTTGACGATCGCGTCGAAGCCCGCCGCGAGCACCGCCCCGTACCACCGTCCCGTGCCGTCGGCCGCCGTCATCCGCGCCAGGTCCACCGGGCGGGTGCGGCCGTCGCGCAGGGCCGCCGCGATCACGTCGACGGCCGCGAGCGGGTCGGCCGGGAAACCGGTGTCGGCGGCGAAGTCGTTGCCGGTGCCGGCGGGCACCGGACCGAACGGGACGCCTGTCCCGGCGACCGCCTGGACCGCGCGGTGCACCGTCCCGTCGCCGCCGACCGCGACCAGGGCCGACGCGCCGTCCCGCACCGCCGCGCGGCAGGCCGCCTCGGCCTCGTCGGCGGTGTGCGCGTGCAGCGGGCGTACCGGCCGGCCGGCGGCCGCGAGCCGGTGCAGGACCTGCGGCAGCAGCCCCCGGTGCCGACCCCGGCCGGCGGTCGGGTTGGCCAGCACGGCGACGGGCCCGTCGGAGGCGACGGAGGGGTGATCGTCTGCGGTCACGGCGAGCACGGTACCGCCACCGGCCCGGGTGGGCGTACCGCCCGGCCCGATGGCGGAGACCCGTCGACGGGGCGTCGCGCGCCCGGGCGCAACTGACATTTGTCACGGCAGACCCGTGCGGCACGCATTCGTCGTCATGACTGAACGCACTGGAACCGCCATGGCCCGAACGGACAGACTCATCTCCATCGACAGGCCGTGGGCATCGGCCGAACGGCAAAGGCACCGACCGAACAGCGGAGGGAGTGGTCAGGGTGGACGAGCGCTACGACAGCTACTGCGCCGCCGACCGGCTCTTCTACGACTCCCTCGGCAGCGCGGTCGAGCAGCCCACCTTCGCGGCGGCGCAGCGCCCCGTCCCCGACGGCTGGCGCTCCGAGCCGCTCGACGACTGGCTGATCTACGCCCCCGAGGGTGGCACGCTGCCCCAGCAGGGCTGGAAGATCCACGTGTCGGCGACGCTGGACAACGCCGAGCGGGTGCTGGACGTTGTCTGGGACTACTGCGTCCCGCGTGGACTGTCCTTCAAGTTCCTGCGCGGCCCGCGCACCCTGCTGCTGCGCAACTCGAAGTACGCCTCCCGGGCCGCCAGCGGGAAGTTCGTCACCGTCTACCCCCGCGACGACGCGGAGCTGGAGCTGGTCTGCAAGGAGCTCGACGAGCTGCTCGCCGGCGAGCCCGGCCCGTACATCCTCAGCGACCTGCGCCACGGCGCCGGCCCGGTGCACGTCCGCTACGGCGGCTTCGCCGCCCGCTACTGCCACTCCCCCGACGGCCAGGTGGTCCCGGCGATCGAGGACGACACGGGCACGCTGGTGCCCGACCGCCGCGATCCCGTCTTCCACGTGCCGTCCTGGGTGACGCTGCCCGACTTCCTCGGCCCGCACCTGGCCGCCCGCAACGCCACCAGCACCGACGAGGTGCCGTACCGGATCGAGAAGGTCATCCACTTCTCCAACGGCGGCGGCCTCTACGTCGGCCGGGACGTGCGGACCGACACCCAGGTCGTGCTGAAGGAGGCCCGGCCGCACGCCGGGCTCGACGCCGACGGCGCCGACGCGGTCGCCCGCCTGGCCCGGGAGGCCGACGCGCTCCGCCGGCTCGCCGACCTGCCGCAGGTGCCCCGGGTGTACGACGAGTTCACCCTCGGCGAGCACCGGTTCCTCGCGCTGGAGTTCATCGAGGGCCGTCCGCTCAACAAGGTCCTGGTCGACCGGTACCCGCTGATCGACGCCGAGACCACGGACGCCGAGCGCGCCGACTACACCCGGTGGGCGCTGGACGTGCACCGGCAGGTCGAGGAGGTCGTCACGGCGATCCACGACCGCGGCCTGGTCTACGGCGACCTGCACCTGTTCAACGTCATGGTCCGCCCGGACGACCGGATCGCGCTGGTCGACTTCGAGGTCGCCGCGCCGATCGACGGCCACCGCCGGCCGGGCCTGCGCAACCAGGGCTTCGCCGCACCCGGGGACCGCACCGGCCCCGCCGTCGACCGGTACGCCCTGGCCTGCCTGCGGCTGGCGCTGTTCCTGCCGCTGACCCAGCTGTTCCGCCTGGCGCCGGCCAAGGCCGCGCACCTCGCCGACGTGATCGCCGATGAGTTCCCGGTGCCGAGGGACCTCCTCGACGCCTCCGTACGGGAGATCACCGGCCCCGCCCCGGCGGACGCCGAGCCGGCGCCCGACCTCACCGTCGACGTCGGACCGGCCCACCGCGACCGGATCGCCCGGGCGATCCTCGCCAGCGCGACACCCGAGCGGGACGACCGGCTCTTCCCCGGCGACATCGAGCAGTTCCGCAGCGGCGGGCTCAACCTCGCCCACGGCGCGGCCGGCGTCCTGTACGCCCTGCACGTCAGCGGCGCCGGACGGTGGCCGGAACACGAGCAGTGGCTGGTCCGCCGGGCCACGGCGCCCGCCTCCGGCACCCGGTGCGGCTTCTACGACGGCCTGCACGGCGTCGCGTACGCCCTGGAGCTGCTCGGTCGCCGGCAGGACGCCCTCGACGTGCTCGACATCTGCCTGCGCCAGCCGCTGGACGGCCTCGACCACAGCCTGGCGCGCGGCCTGTCCGGGATCGCGCTCAACCTGGCCGAGCTGGCCGGGCGTACCGGCGAGACGGCCCTGCGCGACGCGGCCTGGCGGACCACCGAGCGGGTGATCGACCAGCTCGCCGACGACCCGGGGCCGGACATCAGCGGCGGGCGCAACCCGTACGCCGGGCTGCTGCGCGGCCGGACCGGGCCGGCGCTGCTGCTGGTGCGGCTGCACGAGCTGACCGGCGAGCAGTCGCTGCTGGACCACGCCGCCACGGCCCTGCGCCAGGACCTGCGCCGCTGCGTGGTACGCCCCGACGGCGCGCTGCACGTCAACGAGGGCTGGCGCACCATGCCCTACCTCGGGCAGGGCAGCGTCGGGATCGGGCTGGTGCTCGACGAGTACCTGCGGCACCGCGCCGACGAGCGGTTCGCGGAGGCCAGCGCCGGTGTGCGCCGCGCCGCCCGGTCCCCGTTCTACGCCCAGTCGGGCCTCTTCGCCGGACGCGCCGGCATCGTGGCCTACCTCGCGGCGGACCCCGCCGACCCGCAGCGCTGCCGCGAACGCGACGAGCAGGTCGCCCGGCTGGCGTGGCACGCCCTCCCCTACCGCGACGGGACGGCCTTCCCGGGCGAGCAGCTGCTGCGGCTGTCCATGGACCTCGGCACCGGCACCGCCGGCGTGCTGCTGGCGCTGGCCGCCGCGCGGCCCGACGACCCGGTGAGCCTGCCGTTCCTCGCGCCCCTGACGGGCGCCCCCGACTCCCTCGCCTCGGCGAGGGTGACCGACCCGACCGACCAGCACGGAAGGAGGTGACACGACATGGCGCTTCTGGACCTCCAGGGCCTCGAGATGGCCCCCGCCGACCGCACGGGCGGCGGCAGCCAGGCGAGCCTGCTGCTCTGTGGCGACAGCTCGCTGTCCGTCACGACCTGCAACTGAACCGAACGCCTTCACCGGCGACATGCAGGGCACGACCACCCGACCGACCAGCACAGAAGGAGATGATCGACATGGCGCTTCTCGACCTTCAGGGCATGGAGATGGCCCCCGCCGACCGCACCGGCGGCGGCAGCCAGGCGAGCCTGCTGCTCTGTGGCGACAGCTCGCTGTCCGTCACGACCTGCAACTGATCAGGTCATCACGCGAGGCCCTGGGCGGATGGACGTGTCCGCCCAGGGCCGCACGTCTTCTGCGGGAGGACCGATGCGGACGCCGATCGGCTCCGACCGGCTGCTGCGGCGGGTGGTCCGCGACGGCGGCGGCTGGACGGTCCTGCTCGGCGCGGTCGCGCTCACCGGCGCCGCCGCCGAACTCGCCCTGCCCGCCGCCCTCGGGCTCGCGGTCGACGCTGCCGTCGGCGGCGACGGATCCGTCCGGTGGCCGGCCGCCGCGTGCGGCCTGATCGCCGTCCTCATGACCACCGACATCCTCACCGACGTGGCCAGCGGGTACGGCGCGGCCCGGGCCACCGCGCGGCTGCGCCGACGCCTGCTGCGCCACCTGTTCGCCTGCGACGTACGCACCGTCCGCCGCTATCCGGTGGGCGACCTGGTCAGCCGCCTCGCCGCGCAGGCCGCCGACGCCGGACAGGCCGGCACCGCCGTGGTCCTGGGCGTCGTCGCGTTACTCCCCCCGGTCGGCAGCGTCGTGGCGCTCACCCTGCTCGAACCGCTGCTCGGCGTCACCCTCCTCGCCGGGCTGGCCCTGCTCGCGGTGCTCATGCGCGCCTTCGTCACCGACGCCTCCGCCGCCGTCGCCGGCTACCAGCGGGTGCTGGGCGTGATCGCCGGCCGGCTGCTGGAGGCACTCGGCGGCGCCCGCACCATCGCCGCCGCCGCGACCGTCGACCGGGAACGCGACCGGGTCCTGGCGGCCCTGCCGGAACTGCGCGGGTACGGCCTGCTCGGCTGGCGGCTGCTGGCCCGGGCGAGCGCCCGCACCGCCGCCGTGGGGCCCCTGCTCCAGGTGGCCGTCGTGGCCGTCGGCGGGTACGCGCTGACCGTCGGCTGGCTCAGCCCCGGCCAGCTCGTCGCCGCCGTGCAGTACGCGGCCCTCGGCGCCGGACTGGGCGGGGTACTCGCCACGCTGCACCGGCTGGTACGCAGCCGCGCGGCGGCCGGCCGGATCGCCGAACCGCTGGCCCACCCGGTACGCCCCGACGGCGCCGCGCCGCTGCCGACCGGTCGGGGCGAACTGCGGCTGCACGGAGTCGGCGTACGCGCCGAGGACGGGCGGCCGGTCCTCGACGGGATCGACCTGACCGTCCCGGCGGGCGCCACGGTCGCCGTCGTCGGGCGCTCCGGCGCCGGCAAGTCGACCCTCGCCGCGGTGGCCGGCCGGCTGCACGACCCCGACACCGGCGAGGTGCTGCTGGACGGGGTGCCGCTGCGCCGGCTCAGCCCGCCCGCGCTGCGCCGGGCCGTCGGCCACGCCTTCGACCGGCCCGTCCTGGTCGGCGAGACGGTGCACGACGCCATCGGGCTCGGGCTGCCCGCCGACGCGGCGCGACCGCCCGCCGACGCGACCCCCGCCACCCCGGCGGTGCTGGCCGCCGCGCGGGCGGCGCAGGTCGCCGACGTCGTCGCCCGGCTGCCCGAGGGCTTCCGCACCCGGCTGGCGGACGCGCCGTTCTCCGGCGGCGAGACGCAGCGCCTCGGGCTGGCCCGCGCGTTCCCCGCCGCGCGGCTGCTCGTCCTCGACGACGCCACGTCCAGCCTGGACACCGCCACCGAACACCGGATCGCCCGGGCGGTGGCCGCCGGCGCCGGCGGGCGTACCCGGCTGGTGGTGACGCACCGCGCCACGACGGCGGCGGCGGCCGACCTGGTGGCGTGGCTCGACGGCGGGCGGTTGCGGGCCGTGGCGCCGCACCGGCAGCTCTGGGCCGACCCGGCCTACCGGGCGGTCTTCGCGCCCGACCGGGGGGCCCGATGAGCGGCCCCGGCGTACGCCGCACCACCTGGGCGGCGCTGCGTGCCCGCCGTCGGGCGCTGGGCCGGCTGGCCGCCTGGTCGGCGGTCGAGGCCCTGCCGGCGCTGCTGGGCGGGGTGCTCGTGGCCCGCGCCGTCGACCGGGGTTTCCTGGCCGGCCAGTTCGCCACCGGCCTGGCCTGGCTGGCCGGGCTCGCCGCGGCCGTGCTGGTCGGCGCGGCGGCCACCGGGCACGTGTACCGCAGCCTCGGGGCCGTGGTGGAACCGTTCCGCGACGAGTTGGCCACCCGCGTGGTGCAGGGGGCGCTGGCCGACGCCACCCGGGCCGGCGGCCGGGCGGACAGCGCCACCGTGGCCCGGCTGACCCACCAGGTCGAGGTGGTCCGGGACACCTTCGGCGGGCTGGTGCTGGTGGTCCGCGGGTTCCTGTTCACCGCCGGCGCGGCGCTGCTCGGCCTGCTCGCCCTGGCCCCGCTGCTGGCGGGCGCGGTGGCGGCCCCGCTGGTGGTGGGGCTGGCCGTGTTCGGGGCGTCGCTGCCGGCCATGGTGGCGCACCAGCGGGCGCAGGTCACCGCCGGCGAGCGGCTCGGCCGGTCGGCGGCGGCCGCGCTGGCCGGGCACCGCGACGTCGTCGCCTGCGGCGCGCAGGAGCGCGTGGTGTCGGAGGTGGGCCGGCGGGTGACGGCGCAGGCCGACGCGGAGCGGACCCTCGCGCGGATGGCGGCGCTGCGCAGCCTCAGCCTCGGGGTGGGCGGCTGGCTGCCCGTGGTGGTGCTGGTGCTGGCCGCGCCGTGGCTGGTCCGGCAGGGGCTCAGCGCCGGGGCCGTGCTGGGCGCCCTGCTCTACGTCACCACCGGGCTGCAACCCGCCCTGCACGCGGTCGTGCAGGGCGTCGGCGGCGGCGGCCTGCGCTACGCCGTCACCCTGGGCCGGATCCTGCACACCAGCCCGCCCGCCGAGACCGCCCCCCGGCCGCCCGCCGCCGCACCGTCCCCGGTCTCCGCCGCCGCACCGTCGCCCGCCACCGCGGCGGGCGCCCCGCCGGCCGGCACCGGCCCGATGCCGTGGCGCGCCGCCGTCGCCGACCCGCCGGCGGTCGCGCTGCGAGGGCTGACCTTCCGGTACGGCCCGCACGCCCGTCCCGTCCTGGCCGACCTCACCCTGACGGTGCCGGCCGGCGATCACCTGGCCGTGGTGGGTCCGAGCGGGGCCGGCAAGTCCACCCTGGCCGCGCTGGTCGCCGGGCTCGTGCCGCCGGAGTCCGGAACGGTCCACCTGGCCGGCGTGCCGGTCGCCGGCACGCCGGCGGACGCGCTGGCCCGGATGCGCGTGCTGGTGCCGCAGGAGGCGTACGTGCGCACCGGCTCCGTCGGCGACAACCTCCGCTACCTGCGCACCGGGGCCGACGACGCGACCGTCCTGGCCGCCGTGCACGCTCTCGGCGCCGGTCCCCTGGTGGCCCGCCTCGGGGGTCTCGACGCCGAACTCGACCCCGCCGCCCTCTCCGCCGGGGAGCGCCAACTCGTCGCCGCGGTCCGCGCCTACCTCGCCCCGGCGCCGCTGATGATCCTCGACGAGGCGACGTGTCATCTGGACCCGACCCTGGAGGCGACCGTCGAGCACGCCTTCGCCCGCCGCCCCGGCACCCTGGTGGTGATCGCACACCGGATCAGCTCGGCGACCCGGGCCCGCCGGGTGCTGGTCTTCGACGGCGACCGGCCGCTCGTCGGCACCCACGACGACCTGCTGACCCGCTCCCCCACCTACCGGGAGCTGGTCGGGCACTGGGAGGACCTGGCGCCACCGGCCCGCGTGCCGCTCGGCCGGCCCTGAGCACCCGCCGGGGCCGGAAGGAATCGTCAGATCCAGCCGGCCTCGCGGGCGACCCGCACCGCCTCCACCCTCGTGCGCGCGCCCGCCTTGCGGGCTATCCGGCCGAGGTGGTTGCGCACGGTCCCCGGAGCGAGCCCGAGCGCCCGGGCGACCTCCACGACCGGCGCCCCGGCCGCGGTCAGGTCGAGGATCTCCGTCTCCCGTGAGGTCAGCGGGCTGTCCCGGCTCAGCGCCGCCATCACCAGGTCGGCGTCGACCACCGACTCGTGCCGGGCCAGCCGCCGGATGCCGTCGACCACCCGGTGCGGGGAGACGTCGCTGCCGAGGATCCCGACGGTGCGCCCCGGCACGAAGACCCGGTGCAGGCTGCGCGCCCGGCGCCGGTCGGCGAGCACCAACACCGGGCACTGCCCCGCCACGCCCGCCTCGCCGACGAGGTCGAGGTCGACGACCGCGACGTCGGGGCGCTGGGCCCGCACCGCTGGCGGGAGCGCGTCGCCCCGGTCCAGTTCCGCCACCACACTGATGTCCACCTCGGCGGCGAGGACGAGCGACAGGGCGCCACGAACCAGGGCACCGTCGAGAGCGAGCAGGGTACGGATCAACGTCGACCCTCCGGAGCGTCGTCAGACAGATCACGGACCGTCAGAATTCAAGCACGTCCTGATGGGTTCCGCTCGGTGAGCGGGCGATCACCGTCCACGCCGGACGGTGGGGTCCGCGCCGGCACCGACGGCCCGCGCCCGGACGGCCTACATCCAACCGTCGCGCCGGGCGCGCCACACCGCCTCCATCCGGTTGCGGGCGCCGGTCTTGCGCATGATCGCCGACAGGTGGTTGCGCACCGTCCCGTGCGCCAGGTAGAGCCGGTTGGCGATCTCCTTGAGCGGCAGGCCCTCCGCGGCCACCCGCAGCACCTCCACCTCCCGGCGCGTCAACGGGCTCGATGCGGGGCGCAGCGCCGTCACGGCGGCCGCGGCGTCGATGACCTTCCCCCCGGCGGCGAGTTCCCGGACGGCGTCGACGAGCGCCTCCAGGGACGCGTCCTTGCCGACCAGGCCCCGTACGCCGGCGGCCAGCAGGTCCCCGACGATCTGCTGGCTCCACCGGCGACCCATCGCCAGGACGGCCGTGTCGGGCATCGCCTCGGTGATCTCGGCGACGGCCTCGACCGGGTGCGGGGCGTCCGGCGCCAGGTCCACGAGCACCACGTCCGGCCGGTGCCGACGCACCAGGGCGGCCAGCTCCGCCGCCCCGGTCACCTCGGCGACCACCTCGATGTCCTCCTCACTCGACAGTGCCGCGCACAGCGCGGTGCGCAGCAGGCCCATCTCCTCGACAACGACGACGCGGATCAACGCGTGGCTCCGATCTGGGGGTACGGGGGCGGCGACCGGTCCCGTTGACGGGACCGAGCGGGCCGGCCGGAGGGGCGGGGCGGGCGGGCGGAACGACTGGGGTCCCGGCCGCGACGCATCGACGACCGGCGGTCAGGGGCAACGCTGTGGCCAGGGGCCGGGCGGCCGCGCGGGCGGCGGGTCGCCGGTGGCTCAGCCGGGGCGGGCACTCACCCCGGGCGACCGGTCACCCTGCTCCACCGGTGCGGGTGGCGACCCGCCGTCGGCCCCCGCCCAGGGGGCCACTTCGGCATGGGACACGGTCAGGGCCGGGGCGGCGGGGGAACCTGGTGGGCCGGCGTCCGGGACGCCGCTCCGCCCCGCCAGGGCGACGCCGGCCCGGTCCGGGGCGACGGCCCGGTCCGGGGCGACGGCCCGGTCCGGGGCGAACCGGGCGGCGGTGGACTGGCGGTGTATCGCGGAGACCACGGTGCCGACGCCCGCGCCGTGTCCGACGTCTTCGACACCCCGGATGATCTCCAC
>NZ_JBFABA010000084.1:0-16750 GCF_040640115.1 Micromonospora sp. NPDC023644
CAGTTGACCCAACCTCGCCCGGCACGGACCCGGCTCCCGGGGTCGGAGCTGGCCACCGGCGGGCACCCCCTCCCTCCCAGGTAAGCGGATGACCTGACCCTGAGCGGCTTTAGAGCCGACTCCTGGACGACCGGCACGCCTTCGTGCGGCCACCGCCCCCACGCTTGGGGCTTTCGAGTTGTCACAGCACTGGATCGAGTACGACCCGCTCGCCCGCACTTACCCTGGGCGGCGGCGTGGCGTGGTGGCCGCTCTGACGGCCGTCTCTCGGACGTCGCTGTTCGCCGGCGCTCTGAGCAGCGGTGAACAGAACAATGAGAAGCGTTTCTTCGCCGAAGGGCGATGGGCAAGGACGCCAAGATTTTCCACAAGGGACCGGCACGAGGCGGGGCCGGCGAGGGGTTCGCCGGTGAGCTGGCCTCGACGGTGGCTGACTCTGGTCACCTGGTCGCCGTAGTGATCAAGACGGTGGACGAGTCGCTCGCTCACGGCCGCGAAGGCAGCGAGGCCGGGTGGCAGCTCAGCGATGTCGGCTTCCTGCGCAGCCTGCTTGACCTCGCCCGCTCGTCCGGCCGGGCCGTCATTATCACCAGTGACCACGGGCACGTCTTGGAGCGTGGCGGCAACTACGTCCGGGCGGCCGACGCCGCCTCCGCCCGGCACCGAACAGGCTCCGATCCTGCCGGGTCGGGAGAAGTGGAGTTGATTGGCCCTCGGGTCGTCGCTCCTGACAACCGGATCGTCGCCTTGTGGGATCCGTTGCTGCGCTACCGGTCCAGCAAGGCCGGCTACCACGGCGGGGCATCGCTGGCGGAGGTCGCCATCCCTCTCCTGGCCTTCCTGCTGCCTCATGTGACCGATGTACCGGCCGGCTGGTCCGCCGTCGAGGTGCGCCAACCGCAGTGGTGCCAACTGGTGACTACTGGGGTTACACCGACACCGGAGCTGTCTCTTGCGGCTCCCAAGCCACGGCGGCGGCCGGCGGCCGTTACCGGCGATGCGTTGTTCGGCATTCCGGAAGCCTCGGCGACACCCGCGCCGCAGGCCGAGCGCGGCGACCTCGTCGACGAGCTGAAGGCGAGCGAATTGTTCGCTGCCCAGCACGCGTTGACACCCCGCCGTCTCGATATCAAGAAGGACCGAGGCGGGGCTACGCGCCCCGGTAGAGGCCAAGGGCCTGCTGCTGGCGGCCGTCCTCGCCGAACGCGACCTGGCCGACGGTCAGAGAGGGCCAGCCGAGCTGTGCCCTGAGTTTCTTTGTCAGGTTCTTGGTGCTGATCCCAGGATGGCGCGAGCGCAGTGCTCGCGCGACTCGGCCGAGTTGCGCGGTGGTGGCGCCGGCGGAGCCCTTGCCAGCGTTGTGTTTCGTTCGCCGGCGACCGGTCGAAGTCGTCATGCGTCCCCGTTTCCCGTGATGCGTTCACGAAGGATAAGGCCGATGACAGCGGACGTGCACGCTACAGACCGCTGCTTGCACCACCACACCCAGGTCGGTCTGCACGCCGATACCGAGGTTGATCATCTTGCCCCACGCTTTCGTCGGCCTCCACTGCGGCAAACTGCTGATTAGCCTTATCGCGTCGCCCCTCGGCAACCAGCCACCGCACAACCACCCTCTTGGAGGGGCCCTCACGTGGCGGGTGGGTTGAAGCTGTTCACGTGTACTCCCACACCAGGTTCGGCAGCGCTTCACCCCGGGCTCCCGGCATGGAGGTGGGCGCATATACGGTGAGCCTGTGCCCATCGGAGGTAAGGAGCGCGAGCGGCTGTGCGAGCTGATGACGGCCTATCTGGGTGCAGCATTTGCATGGTCATAGCGGGAGGTAAAGGCTCGCGCCTCGCGAGCGCTGTCACGGATGTCCGATGCGACTCAGGGTTACCCGTGACCTGGAAGGATCCCGGTCGGTCCAGTGCACCGGGGCGGGAAGCACACAAGAACGGATGAGCGGGATGGATAGGTCGCTAACGACCCTGTCCGCGGCATTCCGGGCGCTCCTAGTGGCCGATGGGCAGGATGTGTCCCGCGCGCTGACACGGGCAGCGCGGGAGATCGACGCGCAGATCATCGGCAGTGAACATCGCTGGTCGCTCGGGAACGCCGTCGATTATCTACACCACAGCGCGGTGCGTCTGGAAGCCATCTGTGAGTCGCTTACGGACCGTGATGTCGAACGGCCTTTCCGTGTCGTCCTGATGGGCCAGACGATGGCAGGCAAGAGCACGCTGTTCGAGTATCTGTCAGGCGGCGACGGGGCACGCGTCGGCGATGGCCGACAACGGTTCTCTCGAGAGGCCTGCATCCGAGTCGCGACGGAGATCGGTGTCGAGATCGTCGATACCCCAGGTGTCGGCGCCATGGACGGCAAGGAGGACTACGAGGTCGCGTTCAGTCAGGTCGCCGACGCGGACCTGATCCTCTGGGTGGCCACCACCCGAGCTACCCAGGAACAGACCGGGCAGGCGCTCGAACGGCTGGCCGACCTGGGCAAGCCGATCCTCGTGGCCCTGAACTGTCTCAAGGACGTCACCGACGAGATCGGCCTGCTCGACATGCTCGACGAGCCCGAACTCGTGTTCGGTGGCGACGCCGTGGGGAACCTGGCACCGATCCGCCGCTATCTTTCCCGCGCGGGCGGGTGTTACATCGATGCGGTGGCGATTCACGCCCAGGCTGCCCGCCTGGCGCTCTCCGGTGCGCTGGACACCGATGAGGCCCGCACCCTGCACGCCAACAGCCGGATCGACTCCCTGGTCAGCGCACTTCGCCTCCACGCGGACCGTACCTTCGCTCAGCGGCGCATTGTCAGCATCTGCGATAGTCTGCGCCTCGCACTCCTGGACACCGCCGACGCGGTGGAGACCGCACACGCCACGGCATCCTCGGCCCTCACCGCTGGCCTGGGGATGCAGCTCGAATTCCGTAAGCGCGGATTCCGGCGGGTAGACGATGCGTACGAGGAGCTTCAGGCCGCCTTCTCGGCAGCCATCACCGCCCGTGAACGCTGGGCCGAAAGCGTTGACGTCGACCGGGACCTGGACGAGCTCAACGAACGGCTGAACAACGAGATGGCCGCCCTCCGCACGGATCTCGAGCGGTCCGTCGCCGACGTCGGCCAGCGACTGCAGGCGGACCTTGAGGGCGTCGCGGTTGATGTGGCCGGCGACTGGACGGGGTTCGGTGGCGGTGGCTTCCGTGAGCTCGGTGGCAGAGGCACGGTCTGGGGTAATCGCGCGGTCAAGGTCGGCGGGCGTATCGCCGTGGGGATGGGCGGACTGATGGCTGGCGCGAAGGCTGGCGCGCTCATCGGTACCTTTCTGGGACCCGGTCTCGGGACCGCGATAGGTGCGGTGTCCGTCGGCGTCATCGGCCTCGTCTCCAGCCTTCTCGGGCTCGACCGGTTGATCGACTGGATCGGTGATCGAAGCTTCCGAAGCGCCGCAGAGGTGCGCGAGCGCCGCCGCCGGAAGGTCCGTGACCAGATGTCGGAGCTGCTGCTGAAGTTCCGGGAGAATCTTGTGCCAGTGGGTGAAAGGGTGCGGCAGGACTGGCTCGACGCGGTCGAGGGCGAGGCCGCCCGACAGTACGCGGCCAGTGCCGTACTCGAGCGGTCCATCGCGGTGTTGGGGCGTCTCGCATCGGAGGAGATCGAGCCGGTGAACGTCCGGATCGATACCGAACTCGCTCGTGAGCTCCTGCGCTGCACGGGCCGGGAGCGGGCGGCGTCGGCCGTCATCCGTGCGACCCGATGGCGAGGTGCGGGCATGGCGGTCGAGGTCCCGGAGCCGGTCTTCGATGAGCTCGTGCACTCCCCGGCATCGGAGTGCGTGGAACGGATCGTGCCCACGTCGGCGCAGTCGCCGGCGGCCGCCAGCGCGCTCCAGATCATCCGGCACCTGGCGGATCGCGCGGTGACCGTCCGCGAGATGGGCCCGGACAGCCTGGAGGTCGCTCTGGATGCGCCGGTGGCGCCAGGAGCTCAGGAAGCATGGCATGCGCTCGCGCGCGTTCACACCGGAGTCGATGTGCGGATCAGGGAAGTGGCCGAAGGGGGCCTCTCGTGACGAATGTTCTCGTGCATGAACTGCCATCGCGTGCGCAGGAGCTGATGTCACGCCTGCAGCAGCTCCTGCGATCGAGTTCCGGCGATTTCGCCGGAGAGCTTCTGGCCCGCGCGCGCATGCAGTCCCGGCAAAAGCCGCGGATGGTCCTCACCGGTCAGTTCAGCAGTGGTAAGTCGAGTCTGATCAAAGCGTTGACCGACGGTGGCGTGGACCCCGTCATCGACGCGGACATCGCCACCGACGCCGTCAACGAGTACGAGTGGGACGGTGCGGTGGTACTCGTCGACACGCCGGGTGTCCAATCGGGTCTGCGCAGCCATGACGCCCTGGCCGTCGGTGCGATCGGCGACGCGGACTTCATCCTGTTCGTCATCACCGTGAACCTCTTCGACGACGCATCTAGGGACTATCTGCGGCGTCTGGCGCACGGTCGCCAGCTTTCCGGGCAGATGATCGTGGTAATCACGCAGGCCGGCATGCAGAGAGCGGGCGAGGGCATACGCGAAAAGGCGGTCCAGGACGCGCTCGGTACCTCGACGTTCAATCTTCCGATCGCAGAGGTCGACTCCGTATATTACCTCCGGAGCCTGGGCGGCGGTCCGCGGGCCGAGATGCTTCGCACACGATCCGGTATCGACGAGCTGCGCGCGCAGATCAACAAGATTAGTGAAGAGCGAGGACAGCTGGCTCAGCTCCGGCAGCCGTTGCACTTGATTCGCCAGCTGTGTGACGAGGCGCAGCAGCTGTTCGCGGCGGACCCCCAGTCGCAGACCGCGCTCGGCCTGCTTGCCCGGCAGCGTTCCACGGTTTCCGACCGTCGCTACATGATCGAGCGGTCGTTCCTCCAGGCCGAGTCGCAGTTCAAGTCGGCGTGCCTGGTCGATGTGACGGCGTTCGTCGATACGGCGACGAGTCTGCCCGCTGACGGTTCACGGGCGAGAGAGATTCTCGACGCGTCCGAGGCGAGGCTGGTGGAAGCACTTGATCGTCATGCCGAGCAGTTCGCCGACGCGATCAACAGGCTGACCGAGATGCAGTTCGGCAGGTTGTCGGAACAGCTGCTGGAGATCGGCACTAGCAATCGCGCTCAGCAGCTTTCTCCGCCGGCGGGCGATGTGGCACTGGAAACGCCGGGCGGCGTGCGGGCCACAAGATCGGACCAGGCTGCGCATGACCGGGCCGCCGCAACAGTGGACTGGCGGAAGGTCACCGACCAGATCACTAAAGGGCAGAAATGGTGGGGCGCCGGGGACGGTCTCAAGAGCGCGTCAGGGTCGGTCGGCCACAACATCGTCAAAGATGTCGGTCACCTGTTCGGGAAGAAGTTCAAGCCCTGGGAGGCGCTGAAGATCGCTGACAGGATCGGCAAAGCCGCCAAGATCGGCGGCTTCGCGATACAGATCGGGCTGACCGGTTATGAGGTCTGGAGAGGCGAACGCGAAGCGCGTACGGCTCAACTCGAGAGCGAGCGCCAGCACGCGGCGTTCGTTACGGAGATCATGGGACATGCTGACAAGATCGCGGTCGATGCGCGCCGGCAACTCTGGGAGATCATCGGCACGCCCATGGACGCATTCCTGACCGACGTCCAAGCCGCGCAGGACGAGATTCTCGGCGCTGAGCTCGCGCGCGGAACCGCCACCCGCGAACTGAGTGCGATTGCATCGGAGGCGGATCGTCTCCTGACCGACAGTTCTGGAGACAGTAGGTAGCAGCGACGCACCCAGGCGCCATCACCTTCGGCTTGCGGGGCTATGCAACGAGGAGATCGCCGCGAGCATGGTCATCAGCCCGCTGACCGCCGAGACTCACGTCAGCCGCGCGATGACCAAGCTGCACTGCCGCGACTGCGCTCAACTGGTGGTGTGGGCCTACGAGCCGGCCTGATCACGCCCCAGCGTCGATATCTCAGATCCAGCCGTTTCCGCGTGCGTGGATGGTCGCCTCGGTGCGGTTGGCGACACCCCATCGTTCATAGATGGCGGGCAGGACGCGAAACATCATTCTCTCGGAGTAACCCGCGTGCGCGGCCAGACGTGCGACCGTGAAGCCCTGGGCGAGCAGACGTATCCACGAAATCTCGATCTCGGTAGGGACATGTCCGGCTTGCGGTGACCGGGACAGTGACGTCAGAGCCCGGACCATGTCGGCCGGAAGGATGCTGCGGCCCGAGGCGGCCGCCGACAGGACGCTGCGCACCGTACCGGCGTCGGCTTCCGCGCCGCCCACGGCGCCGGAGGTCAGCGCTCGCACGCAACGGTCCACATCGCCGTTCTCGATGACGGCAACCACTGCGGTTCGCGGCCGGCTGTCCCTCAGCGCCGCGAGCAGTGCCCAATCCGACGGGTAGAGCAGCGTCAGCGAAATGAGACGCGGTCCTGCATACCCGTTCCAGGTGAATAGATCGCCGGGGAATTCGACATCGTGGCCGGTGTCGCGCATTACGTCGGCGATCCCCCGGCCGAACATGGGAAGCGGATCTGAAACGGCGATCCGAATGCTACTCGACAAGCTGCTCCTATCGTCCTTCGCCGGTGCGAGCGGAAGGCGGAAGGTGGCGCCGACGCGGCGTGGCCGCGACAGGATACCGCCATGGACGGCACCTCACCGCCATCGAGGACGTCACAGACGCGCAGAGTGCGGGCATCGTAACTTCGGGTGCACGCATCTCGGAGTCGCCATTCTTCCAACCGTGCCGGACCGCCTATCCCCGCTTGCGGACAACCAGTTCCGCGCAGCGGTCCTTCGTGCCTATGCATGCAACCGAAGAGTGATGACTGTGGTCAATGAAAATCATCGATCAATTGGCCCGGGCGACGCTCCCTCGAATCGGAAGGAATGGCGACGCGGTGACTGGGTCCGACGGCGACAGCCCCGGCCAGATCAGGAGCTACGGGCGAGGTCGTGCACGTCAACCGGGCTGGCCTGCGCCGACTCCGGGTCCGCCGGACCGATGGGTCCGCCAGTAGCGTTTCGGTGCGGTCGGTGCTCAAGATCTAGTGAGAGAAGGGTGACGCCGACCCGCGGGCCACCGCCGTCATCGCGGCGACCAGATCGTCGTCGTCCTGCTCACCGAAGGCGCCGAGCAGGACGGTGCTGCGATTGACGGCACCTAGCTCACGTGGTCCTACACATCGATTTTCCAGTCAGGTCGCACCCCCTGGCATCCTCGTCCCCATGGAGGACCTCATCGGCACGCAGGCACCACAGCAACGGATCACGGACCCGGCTGCGGCAGTGCATGCCCTGGAGCGGGCGATTCCCTGCCTCCCCCAGCACCGCCGGCCCGAGCCCGCCGCCGTGGACTGGCCTCTGCTAGAAGGGGGACTGAGCACACGCCTGCCGGCCGACTACAAGCTGCTCGCTGCGCTCTACCCCACCTTCACCCTCGGCGGCTTCTTGGTTCTCGGTCTTCCAGAGCCGGGCGCCGAGCAGCACAGGCTGCACGGCATTCGCAGCGACCTAAAGATCATCGAGGACTGGTGGGAAGCGGACATGTCCATCGGGTTGCGCCCCCACCCCGCTCCTGGAGGCCTGCTTCCCTGGGCCACTTCGAACGAGGGCGATGTCTTTCTCTGGACCACAACCGGCGCCGGACCCGACGACTGGCCGGTCACTGTCGCATCCCGCAACGGCGGCTGGTGGCACTACACAGGCGGGGCGGTCCAGTTCCTGGCCGAACTGATCGACGGCACCCTGCAACCGTGGGAACTGCCGCCACTCCGCCTGAGGTCACCCCACCGCCCCTGACCGAGGGTCGCGTCCCATGCTCTGAGGCGTTCCGCAGTGTCGCCGGTCTGACGTTGAACGATGCGTTCTTCCGCCACGTCTCGGGGACGTCCTTCGGCACACCTACGCCTCAGTTCTCCTGGCCGGGGAGGGCATCAAGGCCCTGTCGACCTACCTCGGCAACGCCGCCCCCGGCTTCACCCTGCGGACCTACACGCACCTCCTGCCGACCAGCGAGGACCGTACGCGCCGGGCCATTGATGCAGCGTTCGGTGAGGACCAGGCTGCCGAGGACGGCCCGGAAGCAGCTGACGGCCTGGCGACGGCATGATCCTGGCTCCGGAAACCTCCGGACGACCTGCACCGCAGCTCAGGGCACCTACGTCCGTCACTTGGCGTTGAAGTAGCTCGCCTCCGGGTGGTGCACCACGATCGCGTCCGTCGCCTGCTCCGGCATCAGCTGGAACTCCTCCGACAGCTGCACGCCGATCCGCTCCGCACCCAGCAGCTCCACGATCTTCGCCCGGTCCTCCAGGTCCGGGCAGGCCGGGTAGCCGAACGCGTACCGGCAGCCCCGGTAGTCGGTGCGCAGCAGACCCGCCAGGTCCGTCGGGTCGTCGTCGGCCACCGTACGACCGCCGGGCAGGATCAGCTCGGCGCGGATCCGCCGGTGCCAGTACTCCGCCAGGGCCTCGGTGAGCTGCACCGACAGCCCGTGCACCTCCAGGTAGTCGCGGTACTCGTTGCGGGCGAACATCTTGGCCGTGTACTCACTGATCGGCTGCCCCACCGTGACCAGCTGCAACGCCACCACGTCCAGTTCGTCGCCGCGCGGCCGGAAGAAGTCGGCCAGGCAGAGGCGCCGCTCCTGCCGCTGCCGGGGGAAGGAGAACCGCGCCCGCTCGGAGTGCCCGTTCTCGTCCAGCACGACCAGGTCGTTGCCCTCGGCGTACGCGGGGAAGTAGCCGTACACCACGGCCGCCTCCAACACCTGGTCGGCGATCAGCCGGTCCAGCCAGTAGCGCAGCCGGGGCCGTCCCTCGGTCTCCACCAGTTCCTCGTAGGACGGGCCCTGCCCGCTGCGGGCGCCCCGCAGGCCCCACTGCCCGAGGAAGGTGGCCCGCTCGTCGAGCAGCGCCGCGTAGTCGGCCAGCGGCACGCCCTTGACCACCCGGGTGCCCAGGAATGGCGGGGCGGGCACCTCCACGTCGGTGGCCACGTCGGACCGGACCGAGGCGTCGTCCAGTTCCGGCAACGACTCGCTGACGATCGCCCGCTGTCGCTCTCGGCGCGCCCGGCGGGCCGCCAGCGCCGCCTCCCGCTCCGCGTCGATGACCGGCGCCCCACCGCGCTTCGCCGTCATCACCCGGTCCATCAGCGACAGCCCCTCGAAGGCGTCCCGGGCGTAGTGCACCTGGCCGGGGAACATCGCCCGCAGGTCGTCCTCGACGTACGCCCGGGTCAGCGCCGCCCCGCCCAGCAGCACCGGCCAGCGCTCCGCGACGCCGCGCGACGCCATCTCGGCGAGGTTCTCCTTCATGATCACGGTGCTCTTGACCAGCAGGCCGGACATGCCGATCGCATCGGCCCGGTGCTGCTCGGCGGCCTCCAGGATTGCGTTGATCGGCTGCTTGATGCCGATGTTCACGACCTCGTAGCCGTTGTTGGACAGGATGATGTCGACCAGGTTCTTGCCGATGTCGTGCACGTCACCGCGCACCGTGGCCAGCACGATGCGGCCCTTGCCGCCGTCCTCGGCGGTCTCCATGTGCGGCTCCAGGTACGCCACCGCCGTCTTCATCACCTCGGCGGACTGGAGCACGAACGGCAGCTGCATCTGACCGGAACCGAACAGCTCACCGACGACCTTCATCCCATCGAGCAGGATGTCGTTGATGATGGACAGCGGGCTGCGCCCCTGCGCCATCGCCGCGTCCAGGTCGGCCTCCAGGCCGTTGCGCTCGCCGTCGATGATCCGCCGCTTGAGCCGCTCCTCCAGCGGCAGCGCGGCCAGCTCCTCCGCCCGCCCGGCACGCGCCGACGCGGCGTCCACGCCCTCGAAGATCTCGATGAACCTCTGCACCGGGTCGTAGCCCTCGCGGCGCCGGTCGTAGACGAGGTCCAGCGCCGCCTCCCGCTGCTCGTCGGGGATCTTGTTGAACGGCAGGATCTTGCTGGCGTGCACGATGGCGCTGGTCAGGCCGGCCTCGCGGCACTCGTGCAGGAAGACCGAGTTGAGCACCTGCCGGGCCGCCGGGTTGAGCCCGAACGAGACGTTGGAGATGCCGAGGGTGAAGTTGACACCCGGATAGCGGCGGGCGATCTCCCGAATCGCCTCGATGGTCTCGATGCCGTCGCGCCGGGTCTCCTCCTGGCCGGTGGCGATCGGGAACGTCAGCGCGTCGATCAGGATGTCCGCGCGGTCCATCCCCCACCGTCCGGTGAGGTCGTCGATCAGCCGGCCCGCGACCCGCACCTTCCAGTCGGCGGTGCGCGCCTGTCCCTCCTCGTCGATGAGCAGCGCCACCACGGCGGCGCCGTGCTCCCTGACGATGGGCATCACCCGGGCGTATCGGGAATTCGGCCCGTCCCCGTCCTCGAAGTTGACCGAGTTGACCACGCACCGGCCGCCGAGCATCTCCAGCCCCGCCTCGATCACCGGCGGCTCGGTCGAGTCCAGCATGATCGGCAGGGTGGAGGCGGTGGCGAAGCGGCCCGCGAGCTCCCGCATGTCCTGCGTGCCGTCGCGCCCGACGTAGTCGACGCAGAGGTCCAGCAGGTGCGAGCCGTCGCGGGCCTGGCTACGGGCGATCTCCACGCAGGCGCGCCAGTCGCCGGCGAGCATGGCCTCGCGGAACGCCTTGGAGCCGTTGGCGTTGGTCCGCTCCCCCACCATCAGCAGGGAGGCGTCCTGGGCGAACGGCACCGGGTGGTAGACCGACGAGACGCCGGCCTCGTGCCGCGGCTCGCGGGGCGCCGGGCGCGTGCCGTGCAGGCGCTCGGCCAGGACCCGGATGTGCTCGGGGGTGGTGCCGCAGCAGCCGCCGACCAGCGAGACGCCGTACTCGGTGACGAACCGCTCCAGCGCGTCGGCCAGCTCCACCGGGGTCAGCGGGAAGTACGCCCCGTCGGCGGTCAGCACCGGCAGGCCCGCGTTCGGCATCACCGACAGCGGGATCCGGGAGTGCCGGGAGAGGTAGCGCAGGTGCTCGCCCATCTCGGCCGGGCCGGTCGAGCAGTTGAGCCCGATCAGGTCGACCCCCAGCGGCTCGATGGCCGCCAGCGCCGCCCCGATCTCGCTGCCCACCAGCATGGTGCCGGTGGTCTCCACCGCGACGTGGCAGATGATCGGGACCGGCCGGCCGAGCCGGGCCATGGCCCGCTTCGAGCCGACCACCGCGGCCTTGACCTGGAGCAGGTCCTGGCAGGTCTCCACGATCAGCGCGTCCGACCCGCCCTCGATCAGGCCCTCGGCGTTCTCCTGGTACGCGTCGCGCAGCGTCGCGTAGTCGGCGTGGCCGAGGGTGGGCAGCTTGGTGCCCGGGCCGATCGAGCCCAGCACGAAGCGGGGCCGCTCCGGGGTGGCGTACGCGTCGGCGGCCTCGCGGGCGAGGCGGGCCCCGGCCTCGGAGAGCTCGCGGATGCGGTGCTGGAGGTCGTACTCACCCAGGTTGGCCAGGTTGGCCCCGAAGGTGTTGGTCTCGACGCAGTCCGCGCCGGCGGCCAGGTAGGCCTCGTGCACCCCGCGCACGACGTCCGGCCGGGTGGCGTTGAGGACCTCGTTGCAGCCCTCGTGGCCCTCGAAGTCGTCCAGGGTGAGGTCGGCCGCCTGCAGCATCGTGCCCATGGCGCCGTCGGCGATGAGAATCCGGTCTGCCAGTACGTCGAGCAATGAGGTCCGCACGGGATCAGGTTAGTGCCGTCGCGACCCGATCGATTGCCCCGATCGTGCCTTCCCACATTGTGTCAGCGGGATCACGCTGTCCGGTTCATCGTGGTATGGGCGGCCGTCGCCGGGCACGACCGGCGCGGCCGACGGGCCGCATCCCGCCCCGACACGTAGGCTGGCGGACGTGAAGGACAACAGCTACAGCACCACGCCCGGCGGGCGGACGACCGGGTCCGGTCCCGGTGCCGGCCCCGACGAGCAGGGTGAGGTGACGGCGTGACCGAGTTCGACGGACTGCCGGTGCTGCGGTCCCCCGTGGCGATCGCCGCGTTCGAGGGCTGGAACGACGCCGCCGACGCGTCCACCGCCGCAGTCGAGCACCTGGAGCAGGTCTGGCAGGCCCGGCAGGTCACCGAACTGGACCCGGAGGACTTCTACGACTTCCAGGTCAGTCGCCCCACCATCACCATGGCCGAGGGCGAGACCCGCCGGGTGGAGTGGCCGACGACGCGCTTCATGGTGGCCAGCCCCGAGGGCACCGAGCGGGACGTCGTGCTGATCCGGGGCATCGAGCCGAGCATGCGGTGGCGCACCTTCTGCGAGCAGGTGCTCGAGATCTGCCACAGCCTGGAGGTCGAGCGGGTGGTCGTGCTCGGCGCGCTGCTGGCCGACGTGCCGTACACCCGGCCGCTGCCGATCAGCGGCAGCGCCTCCGACGCGGAGGCCGCTCAGCGCTACCAGCTCACCCCCACCCGCTACGACGGGCCGACCGGGATCGTCGGCGTGCTGCACGACGCCTGCAACAAGGCCGAGGTCGACGCCGTCTCGTTCTGGGTGCACGTGCCGCACTACGCCAACAACCCGCCCTGCCCGAAGGCCACCCTCGCCCTGCTGCACCGCGTCGAGGAGGTGCTCGACCTGCCGGTGCCGATGGCCGACCTGGCCGAGGAGGCCGCCGAGTGGGAGCAGCGGGTGCGCAGCGCCGCCGAGCAGGACGCGGAGCTCGGCGAATACGTGCGCGAGCTGGAGGAACGCGTCGGCGACGCGGGCATCACCCCGCTGACCGGTGACGAGATCGCCCAGGAGTTCGAGAAGTACCTGCGCCGCCGGGGCGGCTCCGCCGGCCCCACCGCCGGCTCCTGGTAATACCCCCGCCTGCCCCACCGGGCCCCGGACGCGTGTCGTCCGGGGCCCGGTGCTTCGGCGTGTCCGGGGTGGCGCTGTCACCACCTCTAGGGCATCCTAGGAACCTAGTTGCAAGCGAGGAGGCGGGCATGCAGATCAATCCGGGGGCGGCCGAGTTCCCGCACCGGCAGATCGCCGCGCAGCTCAAGACCCAGATCCGCCGCGGCGACTGGGCGCCGGGCGAGCGGCTACCGTCCATCCCGGCCATCGCCGAGATGTTCGGCGTGGCGAAGCAGACCGTGCAGCGCGCCGTCGACCAGCTGCGGGTCGAGGGCATCCTGATTACCAAGCCCGGCTCCGGGACGTACGTCCGAGGCACCCGGCGGCGGCTCAACCGGCTCTCCCGGGGCCGGTACGGCGGCTTCCGCGGCTACCACACCGACCTGGCCGCGCGGTACCGGCAGCAGCTCGTCTCGGTCGGCCGGGCCCCCGCCCCGCCGGAGGTGGCCGACGCGTTCGGGGTGGCCGACGGCACGGACCTGCTCTGCCGCCGCCACCTCGTGCGCACCGAGGACTCCCCCGTCGAGGTGGGCGCCTCGTGGTTCCTACCCGCCGACACCGCCGGCACCTCGCTGGAGCGCGCCGAGGCGTTCGGCCGCCCGCTCTACCAGGAGGCCGAGGAGGCCACCGGCCGGCGGTACGTCTCGGCCACCGACACCATCAGCGCCCGTCAGCCCAGCCGGGAGGAGGCCGAGATCCTCCAGATCCGCCCCGACACCCCCGTGCTGCACCTGCTGCACGTCGCCTACGACGGCCAGCGCAAGCCGATCGAGGTCGCCCAGGCCACCTGGCCCGGCCCGGTCACCACGCTGACCGAGGAGTACAAGATCCCCGCCCCGGCCCCCGACCCCACCCCGGACCCCGGCCTGGTCCTGGGCTGACCTGCCCCCACCCCGTCGATCATGCAGTTCTGGTGGGCGGTTACCGCCGTTAAGCACCTTTCGCGGGGCACCACAACTGCATGATCGACGCCGCGAGGGGCGGGGCGGGGTCGGGTGGAGTCAGAGGCGGATGCCGAGGAGGGCGTCCAGCGTGGCGGCGAAGAGGGCGGGGGCGGCCGGGTCGTCGGCGGTGCCGGCGAGGGTCGCCTCGGCCCACCCGTCGGCCAGCGCCAGGGCGCCCGGCGAGTCCAGGTCGTCGGCGACGCGGGCGCGTACGCCGGCCAGGAACTCCTCGCCCGACGGGCCGGCGGGCGCGGCGGCGGCCCGCCGCCAGCGGGCCAGCCGCTCCTGCGCCGCCGCGAGCAGCTCGTCGGTCCAGGTGCGGTCGGCGCGGTAGTGCCCGGAGAGCAGGGCCAGCCGGACCGCCATCGGGTCGACCTGGTCGGCGCGCAGCCGGGAGACGAAGACCAGGTTGCCCCGGGACTTCGACATCTTCTCGCCGTCCAGGCCGATCATGCCGGCGTGCACGTAGTGGTCGGCGAACGGCGCCGCGCCGGTGAGCCGCTCGGCGTGCGCCGCGGAGCACTCGTGGTGCGGGAAGATCAGGTCGTTGCCGCCGCCCTGCACGTCGATCCGGTCGCCGAGCAGGTTGAGCGCGATGACCGCGCACTCGATGTGCCAGCCGGGGCGGCCCGCGCCCAGCTCGCCGCCCGGCCAGGACGGCTCGCCCTCGCGGGCGCCCCGCCACAGCAGCGGGTCGAGCGGGTCGCGCTTGCCGGCCCGGTCCGGGTCGCCGCCGCGCTCGGGGAAGATCTCCAGCATCTGCTCGCGGCTCAGGTTGGACTCGTAGCCGAAGTGGGAGGAGGCGGCGACGTCGAAGTAGACGTCGCCGGTGCCGTCCTCCAGGCGGTACGCGGCCCCGTCCTTGAGCAGCAGGAGAACCTTGTCGGCGATCTCGGGGATCGACTCGACCGCGCCGACGTAGTGAGCCGGCGGGATGATCCGCAGCGCCTCCATGTCCTCCCGGAACAGCGCGGTCTCCCGCATCGCCAGGACCTTCCAGTCCTCGCCGTCCCGCTCGGCCCGCTCCAGCAGCGGGTCGTCGATGTCGGTGACGTTCTGCACGTAGCGCACGTCCCGGCCGGCGTCCCGCCACACCCGCTGCACCAGGTCGAACGCGATCATGGTGGCGGCGTGACCCAGGTGCGTGGCGTCGTACGGGGTGATGCCGCAGACGTACATGGTCGCGGTGCCGGTCGGATCGCTCGGGTGGGCGCCCTGCCGCGCCGAGTCGAACAACGACAGCGGCTGGCCCCTGCCCGGCAGCCGCGGCACCTCATGTCCCGCCCAAGAGTCCATGACCGTCAGCCTAACCAGCCGGCGCGGCGCGGCAGGCCCGCCCCACAGTGATCATCACGACAACGCCGTGGGGTGGGACGCCGGGGCCGGATCGCCGCCCGGCGGGCGCTCACATGGGGGGCCAGGGCACCGCCGGCCAGTCCTGCGACGGCTGCGGGAACAGGCCGGTGTGCCGCAGCCGGTCGACCCGGGCCGCCAGCTCGGCGACCTCCCGGATGGTCAGGTGTTCGGCCAGCTCGGCGCCGAGCGCCCCGGGGAGCTGGCCGGCGAGCGCGTCGAGCATCTGCACGGCGTCCGCCGGCAGCTGCCGGCCCGCCCAGCCCCAGAGCACCGTGCGCAGCTTCTCCTCGACGTGGAAGCTCACCCCGTGGTCGACGCCGTAGATCCGGTCGTCCGGGCCGACCAGCACGTGCCCGCCCTTGCGGTCCGCGTTGTTGATCACCGCGTCGAGCACCGCGAGCCGCGCCAGCCTCGGATCGTCGGCGTGCGCCAGCGCGTACGGTGTGCCGTCGTCGTCGCGGGCCGCGGCGATCGCGAACCAGCGGGGCGGCAGCGCGTCGGCCGGCACGAACCCGACCAGGGGCTCGGCCTCCTCCGGCTCGTCGATCCAGAGCTGGCACGATCCGGGCCCGAACGGGCCGTCGCGCAGCACCGTCGGCGGCACCAGGTCCCACCCGGTGGCCCGGGAGACCACGTACGCCGAGACCTCCCGGCCGGCCAGCGTGCCGTCCGGGAAGTCCCACAGCGGGCGCTCACCCCGCACCGGCTTGTAGACGCAGCGGGCCGTCACCCCGTCGAGGGTCAGGATGCCGCGCAGGGTGGTGTTGGAGGCGTCGACGAGCCGCCCCTCCAGGTCGAGGTGGCCGTCCCGGAGCAACCGGAGCGCGGCCTCGCCGTCCTGTCGGGGCTGGAGGTCCGACGACGTCACCGGTGGTAACCGTTGTGGCGCGGGCAGAGGTGACCGGCGGGATCCAGCGGCTGGCCGCAGAGCGGGCAGGGCGGACGGCCGGCGTTGACCACCCGCCGGGCCCGCTCGATGAACTGGCGGGTCGCCTCGGGGGTCAGCCGCACCCGGAGCCGGTCGAGGTCCTCGTCCGGCTCCTCGTCCTCGTCCTCGGCGTCCTCGTCGTCGTCGGGCTCCACACCGAGCTCGACCTCGACCTCCGCCTCGCCCACGGCGATGGCCTCGATCACCACGGTCGCGGTGTCGACGTCGAACGCCAGCCCGAGCGTGCCGACCCGGAACTCCTCGTCGACCGGCGTGTCCAGCGGGTCGTTGTCGCCGACGACGGCCACCGGCTCGGGCAGTTCCACGCCGAAGCGGCGCTGCGCCTCGGAGAGCAGCTCCTCGAGCTTCTCGGCCAGCAACGACATCTGGACCTTCTCCAGCGCGACGCTGACCAGCCGGCCACCGCCGCGCGCCTGGAGGAAGAACGTGCGCTCCCCCGGCGGCCCGACCGTCCCGGCGACGAACCGCTCCGGCGGCTCGAAGGCGTGCACCTGGTGGGTCATACCCACGACCCTATCCGGCCCGCCACGGCGCCGCGCACCCCACCGACGCGAATCGCCGCGCGCCCGCCGCGCCCGGCGCACCGGTCGCCGCAGCCGGGCGTGGCGACCTGCGGGACCGCCGGCCCGCACCGGC
>NZ_JBFABA010000085.1:0-15730 GCF_040640115.1 Micromonospora sp. NPDC023644
GCGCGACCCGGCCCGCCCGCCGGGCGCCACCGGCCCGCACCGGGCGCCGCCGACGCGCCGGGCGCGCTGGTCGCCGACGCGCTCGACGCGCTCACCGACGCCGCCGTCCGGTCGGCCCTGGCGGAGACCGCGCTGGCCCGGGGCGTACGCCCGAACGGCGCGGTGCCGGCCTGGCTGGCCGCGCTCACCGGACCGGTGCGGGAGTTCGCCGCCGACCCCGCCGCGCTGGACACCCTCCGCGCCGAACTGGACGCCTGGCAGCGCGACGCGGCCGGCGGCGCGGTGCGGGCGAGCTTCCGCCTGGTCGAGCCGCCGGCCGACGAGGTCACCGAGCCGGTCGTCGTGGTGCCCGCCGACCCGGCGGCGGCGGTGGGACCGGCCGGGCGGTGGCGGGTCGAGTTCGGCCTCCAGGCGGCCGACGAGCCGAGCCTGCACGTGGACGCCGGACAGGTCTGGCGGGCGCCGGAGACCGTCGCCGGGCTGGCCGGTCGCGGCGACGACCCGCAGGAGACCCTGCTCGCCGAGCTGGGGCGCGCCAGCCGGCTCTGGCCCGAGCTGGACACCGCCCTGCGCACCGCCACGCCGGAGGTCCTGGAACTGGACGTCGAGGGGGCGCACCGGTTCCTGCGCGAGGGCGCGCCGGTGCTGCACGCCGCCGGCTTCGCGGTGCTGCTGCCGTCCTGGTGGCGGCGCCCGTCGTCCCGGCTCGGCGCGCGGTTGCAGGCCCGCAGCCGGACCGCCCCGGGCACCGTCGCCGCGACCGCCGGGGGCGTCGGCCTGGACGCCCTCGTGGACTACCGCTGGGAGGTGTCCCTCGGCGACCAGCCACTCACGGCCGAGGAGCTGGCGTCGCTGGCCGCGCTGAAGACCCCGCTGGTGCGGCTGCGCGGGCAGTGGGTGGAACTGGACCCGAAGCGGCTCGCCGCCGGCCTGCGGCTGCTCCGCTCCACCGGCGAGCTGACCGTCGCCGACCTGCTCCGCCTCGGCCTGGCCGACGCCGAACAGCCGGACGCGCTGCCGGTGCTGGAGGTGAGCGCCGACGGCGCGCTGGGCGACCTGCTCGCCGGGGCGGTGGAGCGGCGACTCGCCCCGCTGGATCCGCCGCCGACGTTCCACGGCACGCTGCGGCCGTACCAGCGCCGCGGGCTGGCCTGGCTGGCGTTCCTGCAGTCCCTCGGGCTCGGCGCCGTGCTCGCCGACGACATGGGGCTGGGCAAGACGGTGCAACTGCTGGCCCTGCTCGCCGGGGACCCGCCGGACGCCGGCCCGACCCTGCTGGTCTGCCCGATGTCGCTGGTGGGCAACTGGCAGCGCGAGGCGGCGCGGTTCACGCCGGCGCTGCGCGTACACGTGCACCACGGCGCGGAACGGGCGCGGGGCGAGGCGTTCGGCGCGGCCGTGCACGACGCGGACCTGGTCCTCACCACCTATTCGGTCGCGGCCCGCGACGCGGTCGACCTGGCCGGGATCGACTGGCGGCGGGTGGTGGTCGACGAGGCCCAGGCGATCAAGAACGCCGCCACCCGGCAGGCCGAGGCGGTCCGCGCGCTGCCCGCCCGGCACCGGATCGCCGTCACCGGCACGCCGGTGGAGAACCGGCTGGCGGACCTCTGGTCGATCATGCAGTTCGCCAACCCGGGCCTGCTGGGCCCGGCGGCGGCCTTTCGGAAGAAGTACGCCGAGCCGATCGAGCGGCACGGCGACGCCGAGGCGGCCGAGCGGCTGCGCCGGATCACCGGCCCGTTCGTGCTGCGCCGGCTCAAGACCGACTCCTCGATCATCTCCGACCTGCCGGAGAAGCTGGAGATGGAGGTGCTTTGCAACCTCACCGCCGAGCAGGCCTCGCTCTACCGGGCGATCGTCGACGACATGCTGGCGCGGATCGAGTCCAGCGACGGCATGGAGCGGCGCGGGCTCGTGCTCGCCGCCATGACCCGGCTCAAGCAGGTCTGCAACCACCCCGCGCAACTGCTGCGCGACGGCTCGGCGCTGGGCGGCCGCTCCGGCAAGCTGGCCCGCCTGGAGGAGATCCTGGACGAGGTCCTGGCGGCGGGGGAGCGGGCCCTGCTCTTCACCCAGTACGCCGAGTTCGGCGGCATGCTGCGCGGGCACCTGTCGGCCCGGTTCGGCCGGGAGGTGCTCTTCCTGCACGGCGGCGTCGGCAAGGCCGACCGGGACGCCATGGTCACCCGGTTCCAGTCCCCGCGGGGGCCGGCGATCTTCGTCCTGTCGCTCAAGGCCGGCGGCACCGGGCTCACCCTCACCGAGGCCAACCACGTGGTGCACGTCGACCGGTGGTGGAATCCGGCCGTCGAGGACCAGGCCACCGACCGGGCGTTCCGCATCGGCCAGCGGCGTCGGGTGCAGGTCCGCAAGTTCGTCTGCGCCGGCACGGTGGAGGAGAAGGTGGCGGCGCTGATCGCCGACAAGCGCAGCCTCGCCGCCTCGGTCGTCGGCACCGGCGAGCAGTGGGTCACCGAGCTGTCCACGACGCAGCTGCGCGAGCTGTTCACCCTGGAGGCCGGGGCGGTGGTGGAGTGAGCGGGGAGCCGGAGAGCGAGGGCGGGGCGAACGGCCGGTTCGCCGACTACGGCCGGCCGCGCCGGGTCGACGGCGGGCTGAGGGCCCGCAGCACGCGGGGCGCCATCGGCCGGTCCTGGTGGTCCCGGCGCTTCCTGGAGGTGCTGGAGTCCTTCGCCCTCGGCACCCGGCTGACCCGCGGCCGGTCGTACGCGCGGGCCGGCCAGGTGGTCCGCCTGGAGGTCGCGCCCGGCACCGTCGACGCCGTGGTGCAGGGCTCCCGCGCGCAGCCGTACGAGGTGCGCATCGCCCTGCCCCCGTTCCCGGAGGAGCTCTGGGCCCGCGTCGAGGCGGAACTGGCCGCCCAGGCGTTCTTCAGCGCCCGGCTGCTCGCCGGCGACCTGCCCCCGGAACTGGAGGAGCTGTTCGCGGCGGCCGGCGCCCCGCTCTTCCCCGCCGGTGTGGCGCAGCTGCGCCAGCGGTGCAGCTGCCCCGACTTCGCCGTCCCCTGCAAGCACCTCGCGGCCACGTTCTACCTGCTGGCCGAGGCGTTCGACGCCGACCCGTTCCAGTTGCTGCACTGGCGGGGCCGCAGCCGGGCGGAGCTGCTCGACCGGCTGCGCGTCCTGCGGGCCGGCGCCGAAACCGCCGGCGACCGGCCGGGCGACGCGACGGGTGTCGCGCGGTCGGGCGTGCCGTCCACGACGGACGGTGACGCACCGCGGGCCGGACGGGACACCGTGGACGCCCCGCCGGTCGGGGCGGCACGGGCGCTCGCCGGCCTCCCGCCCGCGCTGCTGGCCGAGGCGGTCGACCGGTTCTGGCTGCCGCCGGTCCCGTTGCCCGACCGACCGCCCAGCCTGGCGACCGGCCCGGACCTGCTGCTGCGGCAGCTCGGCGCGCCGGCCCCCGCCATCGGCGGGCCCGGCCTGCTGGAGCGGCTGCGGCGGGCGTACCGGCTCCTGGGCCGGTGAGGCCGTCGACGCGCGGGGCCCCGGGTCACAGCCAGCGGCGGCGGAACCGCCACATGATCGCGGCGTTGGCCACCAGGACCACCGCGCAGACGGCCCCGGCCAGTCGCCCGGCCAGCACGGTCATCGCGGGCAGCGAGGCCCACAGCACGATCGTCAACAGCATCAGCCATCGGCCGCGCCGGGCCCGGGCCCGGTTGTCGAGCCGGGCGAAGAACGCCGGATCGCTCTCCCGGAGCTGACGGGTGATCTGCTCGAACCTGCGCTGATCCTCTTTGCTGAGCATGTGCCTTCCCCTCACGTGTTCAGCGGTTCGGCGGCATACCCGCTGCGGCGGCGGCTCACGCTCCCGTGCTGCTGCCACTTTGCCGCCGCTGCTCGCGGCGCCCGTATGGGCCGCGCCCGGGCGAGCGGGGGAGCGCCTCAGCGCAGGCTTAGCCGAACCTTAAATTTGCCTGTGGCGATGAATGCGGCGTCCGGGGCCGGCTGGGCGGGAATCGTCGGGTCCGGCCCGGGTCGTGCCGCGTAGGCCCTGCTCGCGAGGTCCGTCCCGGCCCGTGCGCAGGTCCCGCGTCGTCGACCCGCGCTGAGCGGCGCCTTAAGTGACGTCCTGGGGGCTTCCGGCGCTGCTTGAAGGCACCTGAACGCTTCATTACCTTCCGTGGCAACCCCCTCAGGCACCAGCCGCCGCACCTGCACCCCCGTGCCCGGTGCCAGTCGTTGCGGCGCAGCAGAAACGGATTGGTACATGGCCGACCAGAATGTGCCACCACGTCGACCGCGGGACGACCGCGGATGGGACGGGCGTCAGTACCCCGCCGCCGACGGTCACCGCGACACGTATCCCCCCACCCCGTACGGCCACGACCCGCGCCCGCAGCACCAGGGTGGACACCCCGCCGACCCGCGGGCGCAGTACGCCCACGCCGGGCAGCCGGCCGCGCGCGGGCCGCAGTGGGTCGGCCCGGACGGCTTCGCGCGGCAGGCCGGCGCGCCGTCGCCCGGCCCGGCACTGCCCAACCTGGACGATGACGACGAGCCGGGCCGCAAGGTAGGCCGGCGCAAGGCCCTCGCGGCCCTCGGCGGCACCGCGGCCGTGGTGGCCGGTGGCGCCGCCCTGGCGATGACCCCGCAGATCCGTGGCCTCTTCGGCGACGACGTGGTGGCCGGCGACGCCACCGGCACCACGGTCACCGACGGCACCCCCGCCCGCCCGAGCGGCCAGCAGCCGAGCACCGTGCGCACCTACACGGAGCAGAACGAGAGCTACATGGGCTCCCGGGCCGGCGAGGCGCTGAAGAAGAACGCCCCGGCCGGCGGCCGGACCTTCTCCGGGCCGGCGGCCGCCGCCGCGGAGACCAAGGTGACCGTCAAGACGGTGCTCGCCAAGGACCCGGTCCTGCACCTGGCCCGGCGGGCCACCTTCGGCGCGACCCCGCAGGTCGTCGCCGACATCAAGGAGCGGGGCATCGACGGCTGGCTGCGCTGGCAGCTCGACCCCGACAAGATCGCCCCGACGAAGGCCGAGCTGAAGCTCGCCGAGCTGCCGACGCTGAAGCTGGGCACGGCGCAGCTGCGCGAGCAGCGCGACCAGCTCAACGAGCGCGGCGCACAGCCGGAGAAGGAGATGGTGGATGCCACCATCGCCCGCCAGATCTGGTCGAAGCGGCAGCTGTTCGAGGTGATGGTCGACTTCTGGAACGACTTCCTGCACGTCGCTGCGGACTTCGACGGGGGCGAGGTGTACCGCGCGTCCTTCGACCGGGACGTCGTGCGGGCGCACGCCCTCGGCAGCTACCCGGAGATGCTGCTCGCCGCGAACCGGCACCCGGCGCTGCTGCTCTACCTCAACCAGAACGACTCCCGCGCCGACGCGGTCAACGAGAACCTGGCCCGGGAGAACCTGGAGCTCTACTCGGTCGGCGTCGACGGCGGCTACACCGAGAAGGACGTCCGGCAGGCGGCCCTGCTCCAGACCGGCCGGGGCGTCAACGACGGCAAGTACGTGTTCCGCCCCGAGCGGCACTACGTCGGCAAGGTGAAGGTCCTCGGCTTCACCCACGCGAACAACTCGAAGGACCCGAAGAAGGCCGAGGCGGCCATCGACGCGTACCTGACGTACATCGCGCTGCACCCGTCCACCGCGAAGTACGTGGCGCAGAGCCTCGCCACCCGGTTCGTCTCGGACACCCCGCCGAAGTCCCTCGTGGAGCGGCTGGCGAAGACGTACAGCACCAACAAGGGCATGATCAAGCCGGTGCTGATGACGCTCTTCAGCTCCTCGGAGTTCTGGGCGGCGGTGGGCCAGAAGGTGCGCCGGCCGATGGAGTACCTGGTCGCCACGTACCGGGCCCTGGGCGTGTCCCCGGAGGCGTCGCCGAAGCACGACAACGGCGACAGCAAGCGCACCCCGTACGCGCGGGGGCTGCGGCAGATCCACGACAGGATGCGCGAGCTGGGCCAGTACCCGATGGGCCAGCCCACCCCCGACGGCTACCCGGACGTCTACGTGGCCTGGACCTCCGCCGGCACCATGGTCAACGGCTGGAACGAGGCGGGCGAGCTGCTCGCCGGCCGGCGCACCGCCTTCACCTACACCCCGCCGGAGAAGCTGGTGGCCAGGCCGCCGGCCACCGCCGGCGCGTACGTGGACGCGCTGGCCCTGCGCCTGGTGGGTCAGAAGCTGAGCGCCAGGGAGCGGTCCCTGATCCTCGGCGTGGCCGGCGTGTCGGCCGGCGACAAGGTCGACGCCACGTTCGACGGGGCCGTCACCGCCGTAGCGCGGGCGATCCTCGCTTCCCCCCAGCACCACCTCCGGTGAGGCACCCGATGGAGAAGACTGTGCACACGTTCCCCCTGCACCCTGAATGCCCCGACCTGCGGCGGCTGGCCGACGATCCGGCCGAGGCGTTGCTGCGGGCCGAGGCCGACATCGTCGCCGCCGAGAACGCCGCCGAGGCCGACCGCTACCGGCGGCTGGAGGAGCTGGAGGAGGCCCAGCAGGACGGCCGCGGCGTCACCCGGCGGACGTTCGTGGCCGGTGCCGCCGCCACGGCCACCGCCCTCGCGACCGCCCAGTTCGTCACCACCTCGGCCTCGTTCGCCGCCACCAAGACCGGCACCCTGATCCACGTCTTCCTCTACGGCGGGCTGGACGGGCTGAGCCTGGTCGCCCCGGCGGACGACCCGGTGCTCGCCAAGGCCCGCCCCGACCTGCTGCTCGCCGACGACTCCCTGGCGGTGGGCCGCGGCTTCAAGCTGACCAGCGCGTTCAAGCCGCTGGAGAAGTGGCTTCGCAGCGGCAACCTCGGCTTTGTGCCGGCGGTCTCCGACGAGCGGCTGTCGCGCAGCCACTTCCAGGCCGCGGACGCCTGCAACCTCGGCGGCCTGCCCAGCGAGACCGGCGGCCGGGGCTGGCTGGACAGCCTGGTCGACACGCTCGGCACGGGCACCGCGTTCCGCAGCGTCGGCATCGGCAGCACGCTGCCGCGGTCGCTGGTCGGCAACAACGGCGCGCTCTCCCTCGACAGCGTCGGCTCGCTGCGGCTCAACGGCGACGACCGCTACCGGGCCGCGACGGAGAAGGCGATCAAGGGGCTCTTCACCGGGATCAACCACCCGGTGCAGGAGGCCGTGCAGGACGGCCTGGGCGCGCTGGCCACCGCGCAGCGCCTCGCCGCGAAGCCGTACCAGCCGGCCGAGGGCGTCGAGTACAAGGGCGTCGGCTACGCGTTCCAGCAGCTCGCCCAGCTCATCAAGGGCGGGGCGAACGTCCGGGTCGCCACCGTCGGGATGGGCGGCTACGACACCCACGAGAACCAGGGCACCCGCGACGGCGGTCAGCTGCACCGGCGGCTCAACGAGCTGGCCAGCGCCATGGCGGCGTTCTTCACCGACCTGGGGGAGCGCTCCGCCGACGTGACCGTCATGGTCTCCAGCGAGTTCGGCCGGCGCGTCGCCTCCAACGGCGGCGGCACCGACCACGGCCACGGCGGGGTGGTCACCCTGCTCTCCGGCCGCAAGCTCGCCGGCTCGCTGCTGGGCACCTGGAACGGGCTCGACGACCTGGACTCCGGCGACGTGCCCGAGTACAACAACATGTTCAACGTCTACGGGGCCGTCGCCCAGGGCCGCTTCGGGCTCACCAACGCGGAGGTGGACAAGATCTTCCCCCGGCAGAAGTACCGCCCGATGAAGCTGTACGCGTGACGTACCCGCGCACCCACGCCGCCGGCCGCCGCGCCGGGACGACCCCGTCCCGGCGCGGCGGCCGGCCGGCTGCGGACGTACGCCCGCTGGTGCCGCCGCGACGCGGACCCGGCGGCCGGCGGCTGCTGGCCGCGCTGCTCGTCGTCGGCCTGCTCGCCAGCGTGCTGCCCTGGTGGCTGGACACCCCGGCCAATTCGCTGCGGACGACGGCCGCCACCCTCACCGCCGCCGGCCGGATCACCGGGCTGATCGCCGGCTACCTGCTGCTCGTGCAGGTGCTGATGATGAGCCGCCTGCCGGTGCTGGAGCGGTGGGCCGGCGGCGAGCGGATCGCCCGCTGGCACCGCGACGTCGGGGCCACCCTGCTGGTCGCCGTGCTCGCGCACGCGTCGCTGATCCTGGTCGGCTACGCCGACCTGGAGGACAACCCGGTGCTCACCGAGGCCGGCGTGCTGCTGCGCGACTACGAGGACATGGTCTCCGCGTTCGCCGCCGCCGGGATCCTGGTGCTCGTCGGCCTCACCAGCGTCCGGGCGATCCGCACCGCGCTGCCCTACGAGCTGTGGCACGCCCTGCACCTGTCGAGCTACGCGGTGCTGCTGCTCGGCTTCGCCCACCAGTTCAGCAACGGCGCGCAGCTGTTCCGGCCCGGCCCGGTGCGCACCTTCTGGATCGCGATGTACGCGCTGGTGCTCGCCGCCCTGTTCTGGGGCCGGGTGGTCGCGCCGCTGGCGTTCAACCTGCGGCACCGGCTGCGGGTCGCCGACGTGGTCGCGGAGAGCCCGGACACGGTCTCGATCTACCTGACGGGGGAGCGGCTGGAGCGGCTGGAGCTGCTCGGCGGGCAGTTCTTCCGCTGGCGCTTCCTCGCCCGGGGCTGCTGGTGGCAGGCGCACCCGTTCTCGGTCTCCGCCGCCGCCAACGGCCGCTGGCTGCGGCTCACCGTCAAGGTGGTCGGCGCGCACACCGCCGACCTGCGCGACCTCGAACCGGGCACCCGGGTCTGGGCGGAGGGCCCGTCGGGCACCTTCACCGCCGCCCACCGGACCCGCGAACGGGCCCTGCTGATCGCGGGCGGCAGCGGCATCACCCCGATCCGGGCGATGCTGGAGGAGCTGCCGCCCGGCGCCGCGCTGATCTACCGCGCCCGCACCCCGGCGGACGTGCTGCTGCACCGGGAGCTGGACTGGCTCGCCGAAGCCCGGGACACCGCGATCTGGTACGTCGTCGGCTCCCGCCACGATCCCGGCCCCCGCCAGGTGATGAGCCCGGACGGGCTGCGCCGGCTGGTGCCCGACCTCGCCCGGCGCGACGTCTACCTCTGCGGGCCGCCCGGCCTGGTCGAGCAGTCGCTGCGGGTGCTCCGCGAGGCCGGCGTGCCCCGCCGGCAGATCCACCTCGCCACGTTCGAGCTGTAGGAAGGCCCCCATGCGTCGCGCCCTGCTCGCGATCACCGGCCTGGCGGCCGGCACCACCGCCATGGTGGTGCTGAAGGGCTCGCCGGGCACCAGCCCCGTCGCCCAGGACCTGCCGGCCGCGCCGCCGCCGGTGGTCCCCGCGCCGGCCGGTCCGACCCCGACCGGCGGGAAGGTCTCCGCCGCGCCGTCGCCGGCCCGCACCACCGCGTCCCCCCGGCCCGGCCGCACCGCCACCCGGGCGCCGGCGAGCCGGCCCAGCGCCACCACCCGGGCGCCGTCCGCGCCGCGCACCACCACCAAGCCGCCGCCCGCGCCGACCACCCGCACCGTCACCGGGCCGGTGGTGGAGAACGAGTACGGCAACGTGCAGGTGCAGATCACCCTCTCCGGGACGCGGATCGTCGACGTGGTGGCCCTGGAGCTGCCCGAGGAGACCGCCCAGTCCGACCAGCGCAGCGAGCAGGTCGACGGCCGCTACAGCGGCAGCTCCGGGCTGGTGGTGCAGCGGCAGAGCGCCGACGTGGACACCGTCTCCGGGGCGACCGCCACCAGCACCTCGTACAAGAGGTCGTTGCAGGCCGCGCTCGACCGGGCGAACTGACGTGCCGGCGTCGGCGACGTCGGGCGGGCGCCCGCCGGCGACCCGGCCGGGGCTGCGGCGCGTCGAGCAGGTGATGGGCACCGCGATCAGCCTCGACCTCGCCGACGACCTGCCAGCCGCCGCGCTGGCCGGGCTGGCCGGGGACGTCTTCGCCTGGCTGCGCGAGGTGGACGCCCGGTTCAGCACGTACCGGGCCGACAGCGAGGTGTGCCGTGTCGACCGGGGCGAGCTGCCGCTCGCGGGGGCCGGCGCCGACCTGCGGGCCGTCCTGGAACGCTGCGCCGACCTGTGGCAGGTCACCGACGGCTTCTTCGACGCGTACGCCACCGGGCGGCTCGACCCGTCCGGCTACGTCAAGGGCTGGGCGGTGCAGGTCGCCTCGGACCGGCTGGTCGCGGCCGGGGCGGCGAACCACTGCCTGAACGCCGGGGGCGACGTGCGGGTACGCGGCCACTCACCGACCGGGCAACCGTGGCGCATCGGCGTGCGGCACCCGTGGGACGCGATGGCCACCTGCCTCGTGCTCACCGGCACCGACCTGGCCGTGGCCACCTCCGGCGTCTACGAGCGCGGCCACCACGTGCTCGACCCGCGCCGGGGCGTGCCGGCCCGGGGGCTGCGCTCGGTCACCGTGGTCGGGTCGGACCTCGGGCTGGCCGACGCGTACGCCACCGCGGCCGTCGCGATGGGCCCGGCCGGCATCGGCTGGCTGGACGGCCTGTCCGACCACCAGCACGCGGTCGTCACCGACGACGCCCGCCTCCTGCACTCCACCGCCCTGCCCCTGGCCGGTTGAGGGTCAGCGGAGGAAGCGGGTGGTGGCGGGGCGGGAGCCGAGGGGGCGCGGGCGGCCCGGGCGGGAGCCGACGGGACGGGTGACCGGCCAGCGGCGGCGCGGCCGGTGGTGCCGTGGTGGCGGTTCCGTGCCGTCCGGCTGGCGCGCGGTGTCGTCGGTGGACATGTAACCCCCGCTCCCGGCGCGGGTGCGCCGTCGCCGTGCTCAACGAGCGCCGGCCCTCCGGCGTCGCTGTCGAGCCGCCGTCACATGCCCCGGCGCGGCAGCGGCAGGTGCCCGGGGAGCAGGTCGGAGGTGACCGTGACCCCGGTGGCCCGCAGGGCCTCGATCAGCGCGTTCTGCACCAGGTAGGAGTCGGGCAGCTGCCAGCGGGCCTGTTCGGGCGCGACCGCCCACCGGACGGTGCCCTCCGGCAGCCGGGTCGGCGGGGCGGGGATCCACGAGCCGGGGCCGTGCCGCACCACGTGGAAGCAGTGGTCCAGTTCGGGGCGGAGCGGGTCGCCGGGGCGGACCAGGAACATCCAGCGGCCGGTCGGGGTCACCAGCACCGGCCCGCGTACGCCGACGCCCGCCGGGTGCGTCCGGACCGCGTCCAGCACGTGCCGGCCGAGGTGCGTGGGGACCTCCAGCACGTCGAACGCCCGCCCGGTGGGCAGCAGCACGCCGTGGGGCCGGGTGCGCCACCAGGTCGCGACCCGGGCCGGGTCGGCGCTCGCGGCGTGCTCCCAGTCCTCCAGCGCGGGGTGGCAGCCGACCGTCGGGCAGCCGGCCCGCCCGCAGACGAAGCGGCTGCGGGCGAGGCAGGCGCCCGGGGTGACGTCCCAGCCGTGCAGGGCGTACCGTACGGCCACCCGGCGCAGCCGTACCCGCTCCAACGGGGACAGTTGAACGACGCGCGGCGCGACATTCCCCCACATGTGCCATCTCCCCTCGCCGGACCCCGGCCGGTGCCCAGGTCGCATGTCGAGCACCGTCACTGCCGTAACCCGCGATCGTTGAGCTGACGAACGGCTTGTGCAACTTGCACGAAAACTACGAGAACTGGCTGTACGGCTGACGCACACGCTGTGCGACCAGCGAAAACCTGAGACGTACGGATTGCCGCACCCGGGACCACCGGCCGGCACGCCCGCTCGAGGCGCATGGGGAGGGACGGGTAGATGGACGAGTTGCCCATCGGGCGGCGGGTGGCCTACTGGCGGGGACGGCGCAAGATGTCGCAGCAGGTCTTCGCGGACCGGCTGGGCAAGTCGAAGAGCTGGGTGGACAAGGTCGAGCGTGGCGTGCGCCGGCTGGACAAGTTCTCCGTCCTCTACGAGATCGCCGACATCCTCCAGGTCGACGTGCAGTTGCTGCTCGGCAAGGACCCGGAGCGGCGGACGGACGCGCTGAACTGCATCGACCAGGTGGAGGTGCAGGAGATCCGGGCGGCCCTGGAGCGGTACGACTCGATGAGCGCCTACTTCGACGCCGCGCCGTACCCGCCGCCCCTGGCCGACATGCGCAAGGCCGTCAACCACGCCTGGCTCACCTACCAGTACGGCCGCTACGGGATGCTCACCCGGGCGCTGCCGAAGCTGCTGCGCGACGCCCAGGCCGCCGACGCCGGCCACGGCGGCGACCAGGCGGTCGAGGCGGCCCACCTGCTCGGGCAGGTCTACCAGATCGCCTCGTCGGTGCTGCGCAAGCTGGGCGAGTGCGACCTGGCCTGGCTGGCCGCCGACCGCTCGATGGCGGTCGCCCAGCGCGCCAACGACCCGCTGCTGGCCGGCATCGCCACCACCCGGGTCTGCAACGCGCTGGTGGCGATGGGCCGGCCCCGGCCCGCGCTCGAACTCAACGTCACCATCGCCAACCGGCTCGCCCCCGGCTGCGGCAACGCTGCCGATCCGGCCCTGCTGTCGGTCTACGGGATGCTGCTGCTCCAGGGGGCGATGGCCGCCTCCCGGATCGGCGACTCCGCCACGGTCGGCGACCTGATCAACGGCGCGCAGGAGGCGGCGAACCTGCTCGGCGGCGACCAGAACCACTACTGGACCTCGTTCGGGCCGACCAACGTGGAGCTGCACCGGGCGGCGGCGGCGGTCGAGCTGGGCGACGGCGGCCGGGCGGTGGAGGTGCACCAGCGGATCCAGGAGCCGGCGTTCAACGCGCTGCTGCCCGAGCGCCGGGCCCACCACCTGCTCGACATCGCCCGGGGCTTCGCTCAGGTCGGCGACGTGGCCAACGCCGGCGAGATGCTGCTGCGCGGCGACCGCCTCGCCCCGTCGGAGATCCGCTGCCGGCCGATCGCCCACGAGGTGATGTCGGACGTCCTGCGTCGCACACGTGGTGCGCCGCCTTCTCCGATTGCGGAGTTGGCTGAGCACATGGGAGTTGGGGTATGAGCGCGGAGCCGGCCTGATGACCGGCCCGCGCCCGAGCAGCGAGCGCCGCGAGGTGCTCTACGTCATCGCCTGCGGTTCGCCGCTGGCCCGCCACGTCGGCCGGCTCGTCGAGCTGGCCCACCAGGACGGCTGGGACGTCTGCGTGGTCACCACGCCGGACGGCGCCAAGTTCGTCGACCGGGCCGCGCTGGCCCGGCAGACCGGCCATCCGGTCCGCACCCACTACAAGAATCCGGGCGACCTCGACGTGCTGCCGCAGGCCGACGCGATGATCGTCTGCCCGGCGACGGTCAACACCGTCAACAAGTGGGCGGCCGGGATCACCGACACGCTGGCCCTCGGGCTGCTGGTGGAGGCGCAGGGCATGGGTGTGCCGGTGGTCGCGGTGCCGTACACGAACGCGGCGATGGCGGCCCACCCGGCCTTCCGGGCCGGCATCGACCGGCTCGCCGAGTGGGGGGTCACGGTGCTCTTCGGCGACGACGTGTTCCCGTTGCACCCGCCGGGCACCGGCGAGCGGCACCTGCACGCCTTCCCGTGGGCCGTGGGCCTGACCGCCGTACGGGACCGGCTCTGCTCCGTCGCCTGAGGCACGCCGAAGGGTCCCTGGCTGACGTACGGCGTCAGCAGGGGGGACCCTTCGGCGCGCCAGGGCAGTGGCGGGGACACGCCGTCGCGTCGGTGGGCGACGCCCCCGGCCACGGCCCGCGCCGGTAAGCTGGCCCGCCGTGAGCACCAACGCAGTCCCGCCGACCGTCGCCGACGTGGTCGCCGAGCTGGAGCGGCGCTACCCGCCGGCCTGGGCCGAGGACTGGGACCGGGTCGGGCTGGTGCTCGGCGAGCCCTGCGCCCCGGTGCGCCGGGTCCTCTGCGTCGTCGACGTGGTGCCGGAGACGGTCGCCGAGGCGCTCGACGCCGGCGCCGACATGATCGTCGCCCACCACCCGCTGCTGCTGCGCGGCGTCTCCTCGGTGGCCCCCACGACCTACAAGGGCCGGATCGTCCACCGGCTCATCAGGTCCGACGTGGCGCTGTACGTCGCGCACACCAACGCCGACGTGGCCGCCCCGGGGGTCTCCGACGCCCTCGCCGCCCGGTTCGGGCTGACCGCGCTGCGCCCGCTGCACCCGCCCGCGCCCGGCTCGCCCGCGCACGGCGGCGGCCGGGGGATCGGTCGGATCGGCGAGCTGCCGGAGCCGATGACCCTGGCGGAGCTGACCCGGCACGCCGCGGCCGTGCTGCCCGCCACCGCCTGGGGAGTTCGCGCCGCCGGGGATCCCGGGCGTATGGTTCGTACCCTCGCGGTCAGCGGCGGCGCGGGGGACGGCTTCCTCGCCGACGCGACCGCGGCGGGGGTGGACGCGTTCCTCACCGCCGACCTGCGCCACCACCCGGCCGGCGAGCACCTGGCCGCCGACGGCCCCGCCCTGCTCGACGCCGCCCACTGGGCGACCGAACGACCGTGGCTGGACGACCTGGCCGCCCTCCTGCGGGAGGCGACGGGTGTCGAGACGCTGGTGTCCGACCGGGACACCGACCCGTGGACCGTACACGCCGCCCCACCCGCGGTGGACGACAAGGAGCCCCGACCGTGAAGGCTGACCCCCAGGTCCAGCGCCGCCTGCTCGACCTCCAGGCGATCGACACCGCCCTCGCCCAGCTCGCCCACCGCCGCCGTTCGCTGCCCGAGCGGGCCGAGCTGGACGCGCTGGCCCGGGAGCTGTCCGCGCTGGAGGACGAGCGGGTCCGCGCCCAGGTGGCGGTCGACGACCTGGACCGGGACATCGCGCGCATGGAGAAGGACGTCGACCAGGTGCGGGCCCGCAAGTCCAAGAACGAGGCCCGGCTGGCCGCCGGCAGCGGCCCGGCCCGGGAGCTGGAGGCCCTCCAGCACGAGCTGGTCTCGCTCAACCGCCGCCAGGGCGACCTGGAGGACGCCGAGCTGGAGCTCATGGAGCAGCGGGAGACGGCCCAGGGCGTGCTCGACGGCGTCGAGAAGCGGCTCGCGGAGGTGCGGGAGAAGCGCGACGCCGCCGAGCGGCGCCGCGACGAGAGCCTGGCCGAGATCGCCAAGGAGGAGGAGTTCAAGCGCGGCGCCCGCCAGCCGCTGGCGAGCGACCTCCCGGCCGACCTGGTGCAGCTGTACGACAAGATCCGCGAGGACACCGGGCTCGGCGCGGCGCTGCTGACCGCCGGGCGGTGCGGCGGCTGCCGCCTGGAGCTCTCCGGCGCGGACGTGGCCCGCATCCGCAAGGCGGCCCCGGACGAGGTCGTCCGCTGCGAGGACTGCCGGCGGATCATGGTCCGCACCAACGAGTCCGGTCTGTAGCCCGTGGCGCCGCGCGTGGTCGTCGTCGAGGCCGACGGCGGGTCCCGGGGCAACCCCGGCCCGGCCGGCTACGGCGCGGTGGTCCGCGACGCGGACACCGGTGAGGTGCTGGCCGAGCGGAGCGAGTCGATCGGCGTCGCCACCAACAACGTCGCCGAGTACCGGGGGCTGATCGCCGGGCTGGAGGCCGCCGCCGAGCTGGGCGTCGCCGAGGTCGAGGCCAGGATGGACTCGAAGCTGGTGGTCGAGCAGATGTGCGGCCGCTGGCAGATCAAGCACCCCGGGCTGCGCCCGCTCGCCGCGCAGGCCGCCGGGCTGGTGAACCGCTTCGCCGCGGTCCGGTTCCAGTGGATCCCCCGGGAACGCAACCGGCACGCCGACGCCCTCGCCAACGCCGCCATGGACGCCGCCGCCGGCAAGGCGCCGGCCCGGGCCGCCGTCGCGCCGCCGCGCGTCGTGGAGCCGCCGCGCGAGGTCGCCGGCCCCGACTCGCCGGCCC
>NZ_JBFABA010000086.1:0-13115 GCF_040640115.1 Micromonospora sp. NPDC023644
GTCCGGGGTATAAATCAATTTGGCACTGGCTTATCAAGCACCCTGTTGAGTTCTCAAAGAACAACCACACACCGCCCGGAAACCCCACACCGTGGAGCCCCCGACCCGGGGCATTTCGTTCGCGTCCCCGCCGCTTCCCGCGCCGGGCACTTTTACTACGTTACCCGCTGGTTTCCGCCGTGTCAAACCGCTTCGCAGCGATCCGCACCACTTCCACCCAATTCCAGGCACCACCCCACAACGGCTCACGCCGTCATCAAAAGTGGCTTCCAGCAGGCCGGCCGCCGCGGTCTCCCGCGAGCTCGCCCGGTTCCCCACCGGCGATGAACCATACCCGGTCAGCTCCGCCCCACCAAATCCGCCTCACGACAGATCCGGGGCACCGCCCGGTCCAGGCACTGAAGAGCACGACCCCTCAGCCCTGAAGCTCATTCCCGCGCCCGGCCTCCGGTGGCTTCGCCTCGGTTCGTCCGTTCCGCGCTGGCAGAGAGAAAGTTACGCCCCCGGCGGATTGATCGTCAAATCCGCCGGGGGCGTCCCGCGTCACACGGGAAGACGTACGACTAGCCGCGCAGCTCGACCCCGGCGAAGGACCGCTTGCCGCGGCGCAGCACCAGGTACCGGCCGTGCAGCAGGGCCTCGGGGCTGACCGTGGCGTCGGTCTCCGTGACCCGGGTGTTGTTGACGTAGGCGCCGCCCTCCGCGATCACCCGGCGCGCCTCCTTGAGGCTCGGCACCAACCCGGAGTCGCGCAGCAGCCCGGCGACGTCGGGCAGCTCGTCGACGTGGACGAGGCCGGCCTCGGTCAGCGCCGCCCGCAGCGTCGCCGGCGCGAGCTCGTCCAGCGAGCCACGGCCGAAGAGCGCCTGGCTCGCGGCGACCACCTGCGCCATCTCCCGCTCGCCGTGCACCAGGGTGGTCAGCTCCTCGGCGAGCGCCCGCTGCGCCGCCCGGGCCGCCGGCCGCTCGGCGGTCTCCTTCTCCAGCGCCTCCAGCTCCTCACGGGAACGGAAGCTGAAGTACCGCAGGTAGCGACCCACGTCCCGGTCGTCGACGTTGACCCAGAACTGGTAGAACGCGTACGGGCTGGTCATCTCCGGGTCGAGCCAGATCGCGCCGCCCTCGGTCTTGCCGAACTTCGTACCGTCGGACTTCGTCACCAGCGGCGTGGTGAACGCCTGCACCGGGCCGGCGCCGCGCCGGCGGATGTAGTCGACGCCGGCGGTGATGTTGCCCCACTGGTCCGAGCCGCCGAACTGGAGCTGGCAGCCGTGCCGGCGGTGCAGCTCGAAGTAGTCGTGCGCCTGGAGCAGCTGGTAGCTGAACTCGGTGAAGCTGATGCCGCTCTCCAGCCGCGCCCTGACCACCTCCCGGGCCAGCATCTTGTTGACCGGGAAGTGCTTGCCGACGTCGCGGAGGAACTCGACCACCGACATCTCGCCGGTCCAGTCCAGGTTGTTGACCAGTTGCGCCGCGTTCTCCCCCTCGTAGGAGACGAAGGGGGCGAGCTGGTCGCGGATCCGGGCCACCCAGCCGGCGACCACCTCGGGCGGGTTGAGGGTCCGCTCGGCGCTCTCCTTCGGGTCGCCGATCTGCCCGGTGGCGCCGCCGACGAGCAGCAGCGGCCGGTGCCCGGCGAGCTGGAGCCGACGTGCCGTGGCGACCTGCATGAGGTGGCCGACGTGCAGGCTCGGCGCGGTCGGATCGAAGCCCACATAGTAGGCGGCGGACCCGCCGTCGAGCAGCGTGCGCAGCTCGTCGAGGCCGGTGGAGTCCTGGATCAGGCCCCGCCACCGCAGGTCGTCGGTCAGGGAGTCCCGCCCGGGCGGCGGGAAGCTGCTGTCGGTCACGGTCACCGATTCTCCCCCATGACCGGGGACGGAACGTACCGGGTTTACCGGGCGGTCGGCGGCGTACGCTGGCGGCGCCGTGATCGAGGAGGGGAACGCTGTGGAGATGCCGGATCTGACGGGCGGCTTCGTCGCCCTGCTCGGCCTCAAGCTCGACGAGGTCGACCGGGACCGGGTGGTGATCCGCTGGCAGGTCCGCCCCGAGCTGCACCAGCCGTTCGGCATCCAGCACGGCGGCGTGTACTGCTCGGTGGTCGAGACGGCCGCCAGCATCGGCGGGTCGCTGTGGCTGGGCGAGCGGGGACGCGTGGTGGGCGTGTCGAACCAGACCGACTTCCTCCGCGCGGTGCGCGACGGCGAGCTGACCGCCGTGGGCACCCCCGTGCACCGGGGCCGCAGCCAGCAGCTCTGGCTGGTGGAGATCACCGACGCCGACGCCCGGCTGGTGGCCCGCGGCCAGGTCCGGCTGCAGAACCTCTATCCGGCCTGACCGGTCAGCTCCGGGCCTCGTCCAGCACGGCCCCGGCGTCGTCGGGCGCCGGCTCGGCCTGGCGCCGCAGTCGGACCCCGGTGATGGCGCGGTGGTCGATGTGGGCCACCTCCAGCGTCCAGCCGTCCACCACGACGCTCTCCCCCGCCACCGTGGGGATGTGGCCGAGGCAGGTGAGCACCAGGCCCGCGATGGTGGTGTAGTCGCCGCCGGGGCGGCCGGGCAGCTCGACGCCGAGGTCGGCGAGGTCGTGCACGGGGAAGGTGCCGGGCAGCCACATCGCGCCGTCCGGCTCCGTGCGCACGGAGTGCACGTCCCGGTCGGTCTCGTCGTAGATCTCCCCGACGATCTCCTCGAGGATGTCCTCCAGGGTGACGATCCCGTCAACGGCGCCTCCCTCGTCGACCACCAGGGCGATGTGCTGGCGCTCGGCCTTGAACTGCCGCAGCGCGTCCACCACCGGCAGGGAGTCCGGCAGCAGCATCGGCGGGCGGGCGCACTCGTCGACCGGCCGGTCCTCGGGAACGCCGACGAGGTCACGCAGGTGGATCACGCCGACGGCGTCGTCGAGCCCGCCGTGCCGCACCACCGGCGCCCGGGAGTGGCCGGTGGCGGCCAGCAGCAGCCGCGCCGCCTCCGCCGTGGTGCCGCTATCGAGCGTGAAGACCTGCAACCGGGGTACGAGCACCGCCCGTAGCTTGCGGTCGGCGATCTCCACGGCGCCGGCGATGATGGTCCGCTGTTCCTTGGTGAAGCCGTGGTTGCCCGAGACGATGTCGCGCAGCTCGTCCGGGCCGATCTCGTCGGGCTCGTGCTTCGGGTTGAGCCCGACGAGGCGTACCACCAGGTCGCTGGTGGCGCCGAGGGCCCAGACCGCCGGCCGGGTCACGGAGGCCAGCAGGTCGAGCGGGCGGGCCACCAGCAGCGCCCACCGCTCCGCCGCCTGCATGGCGATCCGCTTCGGGGCCAGTTCGCCGAAGACCAGGGTGACGAAGGTCAACGCGAGGGTGACCACCACGATCGCGACGGTCTCGGCGGCGCCGCCGAGCGCGCTGAGCAGCGGCACGAGGGGCTTGGCCAGCGACACCGCCGCCGCGGCCGACGCCAGGAAGCCGGCGAGGGTGATCCCGATCTGGATGGTGGCCAGGAAGCGGTTCGGGTCCTTGGCGAGGCGGGCCAGCACGCGGCCGGCGCGGCTGGTGCGTTCCAGCCGCTGGATCTGGCTGTCGCGCAGCGAGACCAGCGCCATCTCGCTGCCGGCGAAGACCGCGTTGAGGACGACCAGGACACCGACCAGGGCCAGTTGGGTCCAGATGCTCTGCACGCCCGGCTCTCCTCACGCGGGACCGGTGCCCGCCGGCACGACGGGCACCGCCGGCCGAAGGTCACGGCCGGCGTAGGCCAGTCTGTGCCCACCGGGCCGGCCGGCGAATCCTCCTGCGGCCGGGGATGTGATCAGGTACGCCCGGCCACCGGCGGGGCGGGCAGGTCGAGGACGTACGAGCGGCCCTCGGGGCGGAAGCCGAGCCGGTGGTAGTACGGGGCGACCATGCCGGGCGGGGTGACGACCCGGCGGAAGCCCCGGTCGGTGAAGAGGCTGCTGCGCCGGTAGACGAACTCGCCCGGGGTGAAGTCCCGGAACCGCCGGGTGACGTAGTCGAGGTCGACCTGCGCCACGCCGTCCGCCGCGGCGTGCGACAGCACCACGCCGACCACCTCGTCGGCCCGGACGACCAGGAACGCCGAGCGTTCGGCGGTGGTGCCGGGGGGCCAGCGGAAGCCGGGGTTGAACCGGGCGATGTCGGCGGCGTGCACGTTCAGCGTGTGGGCCAGGAACTGGTCGTCGACCCCGACCTCGACCACCTGGTAGGTGGCCTCGTCGTGGCGGGTGGCGAGCATGCTCCGCAGGTACCAGACGTTGATCACGGCGAGCACGACGTTCAGCCCGACCATGGGCCAGACCTGCACGGCGGCGTTGTAGCCGATCAGGATCAGGCAGCCGACCAGGTTCAGGGCGCGCAGCCGGAGGATGCGCGTCTGCAGCAGCGACCAGACCAGCAGCGCCGAGCCGGTCCAGCCCATCAGTTCCAGCCAGTTCACCCCGCGAGAGTAGTGGGCGCGCGGAGGCGGTGACCGGGCGGGCGGCGGCGGGGTCAGTCGCCGGCGAGCTCCAGCACCCACTCCTCCACCTCGGCGCCCCGGCCGTTGGCGTACCCCCGGTCCTCGCCGACGACGACGAAGCCGCACTTGCGCAGCACGGCGAGCGAGGCCCGGTTGTCCTTGGCGGCGCGGGCGTGCACGGGCCGCTGGGGCAGCTCGCGCAGCAGGGCGGTGAGCGCCGCCGTGGCGTGGCCCCGGCCCCAACGTCGCGGGTCGATCCAGTAGCTGACCTCGGTCCGCTCGCCGACGGGGAAGGCGACCACGTGGCCGATGACCTCGCCGTCGACCACCGCCGTGCGGGAGACGATCCGCTCGTCGGCGCGCACCCGGCGCCAGTGGGCGTCGAACCGCTCCCGGTCGGCCGGGTCCTCCGGCCCGAAGGCGGCCATCCAGTTGGCCTCCGCGTCCTGCTCGTGGGCGAAGAAGGAGGGCAGGTCGTCGTCGCGGACGGGACGTAGGCGCAGCTCGGCGGTCACGGACCCGAGGATAGGGCCGGGGGGTGACACGTCCGGGACCTCAGGCCCGGTCGACGGCCCCTGCGGCCCTGTCCCGGGCGGCAGCCGCGTTGCTACCAACGAGGAGGGACGACGTTCCCGGCGCAGGCGAAGAGGGCCGGCACCCCGGGGCGGCACCGTCCCGACGCCACGGGCGCCCCGTCCGTGGTGGGCCCGTGTCCTGCGCGCCCGCCGGTTGGTGATCGAACGCTGAGCCCACGGATGGCCTGCCGACAGGGGTCGGAGGTCCCGGGCCGGGACGGTCCTGAGCCTCTGCCCGGGCCCGGCCCCGGCCGCCACGATGGTGGGTGAAAGAGAGCTGCGAGCTGGGAGGCCCCCGATGCGAGCCACGGTCGTCACCGCGTTCGATCGTCCGCTGGAGATCTTCGACGTGCCGGTGCCGGAGCCCGGCCCCGGGCAGGTGCTGGTCCGCATCGAGGCCAGCGGGCTGTGCCACACCGACATCCACGCCGCCCGCGGCGACTGGCCGGTCAAGCCGAACCCGCCCTTCGTCCCGGGCCACGAGGGGGTCGGCATCGTCGAACGGGTCGGCCCCGACGTCACCGAGCACGCCGTCGGCGACCGGGTCGCGCTGCCCTGGCTCGGCTGGGCCTGCGGCACCTGCGAGTACTGCGTCAGCGGCTGGGAGACACTGTGCGAGTCGCAGCGCAACACCGGCTACGCGATCGACGGCGCGCACGCCGAGTACGCCCTCGCGTCGGCCCGCTACGCGGTCCGGGTGCCGGCCGGCGTCGACCCGGTGGAGGCGGCCCCGCTGACCTGCGCGGGCGTGACCACGTACAAGGCGGTCAAGGTGGCCGGGGTGCGGCCGGGTGAGCGGGTCGCCGTGTTCGGCATCGGCGGCCTCGGCCACCTCGCCCAGCAGTACGCCCAGCTGCACGGCGCCGAGACCGTGGCCGTGGACGTCACCGAGGAGAAGCTGGCCCTGGCCGTCGCCCTCGGCGCGACGCATACCGTCGACGCGTCCCGGGTCGACCCGGTCGAGGCGATCACCGCCCTCGGTGGCGTCGACGTGGCGGTCGTGCTGGCAGCCAGCCCGACGGTGATCGGGCAGGCGCACGCCTGCCTGCGTCGGGGCGGCCGGCTGGTGCTGGTCTCGCTGCCGAAGGACAACACGATGAGCCTGCCGGTCTTCGAGACCGTCCTCAAGGGGATCACCGTGATCGGCTCGATCGTCGGCACCCGCGCCGACCTGGCGGAGGTGTTCCGCCTGCACTCGGCCGGCCGTACCCGGGTCGTGCACGAGGTGCGCAAGCTCGACGAGATCAACGAGGCGATCGAGGACGTGCTCGCCGGGCGGGTCGCCGCCCGCCTGGTGCTCCAGCCCTGACCCCGGTGCCCGGCCGCCGTCGCCGCGGCGGCCGGGCACCACCCACCGGCCCTCGGAAGGGACCGAACATGGCCGCGAACCAGCACCTGGACCCGTGGCGGGGCTTCGCCGCCGGCACCTGGCGGGAGTCCGTCGACGTGGCGGACTTCATCCGGTGCCACCACGAGCCGTACACCCGGGACGGGTCGTTCCTCGCCGGACCGACCGACCGGACCCTGGCGGTGTGGGGGGCGTTGCAGGAGCTCTTCGTCGCCGAGCGCCGCCGGGGCGTGCTCGACGTGGACGCCGCCACCCCGTCGACGATCACGTCGCACGGCCCCGGGTACATCGACCGGGAGAAGGAGCTGATCGTCGGCCTGCAGACCGACGCGCCGCTGCGGCGGGCGATCATGCCCGCCGGCGGGCTCCGGATGGTCGAGGCCGCCCTCGAGGCGTACGGCTTCGCGCCGGACCCGGTCGTGCACCGGATCTTCACCACCTACCGCAAGACCCACAACGACGCGGTCTTCGACGCCTACCCGGCCGACGTGCTGGCGGCCCGCCGCTCGCACGTCATCACCGGACTGCCGGACGCGTACGGCAGGGGGCGCATCATCGGCGACTACCGACGGGTGGCGCTGTACGGCGTGGACCGGCTCGTCGCCGAACGCCGGGCGCTGAAGGCGGCGCTGGACGCCCGGCCGTCGACCGACGAGGTGATCCGGGAGCGGGAGGAGCTGGCCGAGCAGGCCCGCGCCCTCGGCGAGCTGAAGGAGATGGCCGCCGGCTACGGCATCGACGTCTCCGCGCCCGCCGCCACCGCCCGGCAGGCCGTGCAGTGGTTGTACCTGGCGTACCTCGCCGCCACGAAGGAGCAGAACGGGGCCGCGATGTCGCTGGGGCGCACCGCGACCTTCCTCGACGTCTACCTGCGGCGGGACCTGGACGAGGGCCGGCTGACGGAGACGACCGCCCAGGAGCTGATCGACGACTTCGTCATCAAGCTGCGGATCGTCCGGTTCCTGCGCACCCCCGAATACGACCAGCTCTTCTCCGGGGACCCGACCTGGGTGACCGAGTCGCTGGGCGGAATGGGCGCCGACGGCCGGCCACTGGTGACCCGGACCAGCTTCCGCTACCTGCAGACCCTGTACAACCTGGGCCCCGCGCCGGAGCCGAACCTGACCGTGCTCTGGTCGCCGCGGCTGCCGGAGGGGTTCAAGCGGTTCTGCGCGCAGGTGTCGTTGGACACCAGCGCCATCCAGTACGAGAACGACGACCTCATCCGCCCGGCGTACGACGACGACACCGCGATCGCCTGCTGCGTGTCGGCGATGCGGGTGGGCCGGGACATGCAGTTCTTCGGCGCCCGCGCCAACCTCGCCAAGGCGCTGCTCTACGCGATCAACGGCGGTCGCGACGAGCTGACCGGCGAGCAGGTGGCGCCGGCCGCGCCGCCGGTCGGCGGGGAGGTCCTGGACCACGCCGAGGTGCTGGCCGCGTACGACCGGACGCTGGACTGGCTGGCCGAGACGTACGTGGACGCGCTCAACGTCATCCACCACATGCACGACCGGTACGCGTACGAGCGGCTGGAGATGGCCCTGCACGACCACCCGGTGCGCCGGTTCATGGCCACCGGCATCGCCGGCCTGTCGGTCGCGGTGGACAGCCTCGCGGCGATCCGGTACGGCCGGGTGAAGGTGCTGCGCGACGCCACCGGCCTGGCCGTCGACTACGTCGTCGAGGGCGAGCCTCCCGCGTTCGGCAACAACGACGACCGGGCCGACGAGATCGCGGTGTGGCTCGTGGAGACGTTCGCGGAGAAGCTGCGCCGGCAGCGCACCTACCGCGACGCCGAGCTGACGCTGTCGGTGCTGACCATCACCTCCAACGTGGTGTACGGCCGGCACACCGGCAGCACCCCCGACGGGCGGCGGGCCGGCGAGCCGTTCGCCCCCGGCGCGAACCCGATGAACGGGCGGGACACGCACGGCCTCGTCGCGGCCGCGCTGTCGGTGGCGAAGCTGCCGTACGACGCCGCCCGCGACGGCATCTCGCTGACCGGCACGGTCACCCCGGACGGGCTGGGCCACACCCGCGAGGAGCGGATCACGAACCTGGCCGGGGTGCTCGACGGGTACGCCGACGCGGGCGGGTTCCACCTCAACGTCAACGTGCTCGACCGGGCGACGCTGCTGGACGCGATGGCCCACCCGGAGCGGTACCCGCAGCTGACCGTGCGGGTGTCCGGGTACGCGGTCAACTTCGTCCGGCTCACCCCGGAGCAGCAGCGCGACGTGGTGTCCCGCACCTTCCACGGCGCGCTGTGAGCACCGTCGAACGGGAGCTGACCGGGGCCGTGCACTCCTTCGACCTGTCGATCGGGGTGGACGGCCCCGGCACCCGGTTCGTGGCCTTCCTCGCCGGGTGCCCCCTGCGCTGCCGCTACTGCCACAGCCCGGACACCTGGTACCGGCGCAGCGGTCGGCGGCGGACGGTGGCCGAGCTCGTCGCGGAGATCGAGCGGTACCGGCGGTTCATCACGGTCGCCGGCGGCGGGGTGACGATCAGCGGCGGTGAGCCGTTGCAGCAGTCCCGGTTCACCGGAGAGGTGTTGCGCCGCTGCCACGAGCTGGGCCTGCACACCGCCTTGGACACGTCCGGCTTCCTCGGCGACCGCGCCGACGACGCCCTGCTCGACGCCACCGACCTGGTGCTGCTGGACGTCAAGTCGTGGGATCCGGCGACGTACCGGGCCGTCACCGGGACGGGCGAGGTCGCGCCGACGCTGCGCTTCGGCCGCCGCCTGGCGGACAGGGGCGTTCCGGTCTGGATCCGGTTCGTCCTGGTGCCGGGGCTCACCGACGCCGTGTCCAACGTCGCCGGGGTGGCGGACTTCGCCGCCTCGCTCGCCACGGTCGAGCGGGTGGAGGTGCTGCCGTTCCACCGGCTGGGCGCGCACAAGTACACCGAGCTGGGACTGCGGTTCCCCCTCGCCGACACCGAGCCGCCCACGCCGGAGCTGGTGGAGCGGGTCCGTGGGCAGTTCGCGGCGCGCGGCCTGACGGTCTGCTGAGGCGGGGGCCGCGCGGCCCGACGGTCCCCTGAGTCGCGCGCCGCTTCGCCGCCCCCGCGGGCGGTGGTGCGCGGACAATGACGGGATGGGACGAGAGGTACGCAAGGCGCGGGTCACCGGGGCGGGCGTCACCGGCGCGGTGGCGACGGGCGCGCGGGCGGCGGGGGCGGCGTCGCTGGGTGCGCTGGCCGTGGGGGCGCTGGCCTGCGGCGCCGCCGCCGTCGGGGCGCTGGCGATCGGGCGGCTGGCGATCCGCCGGGCGGTCGTCCGGGAGCTGCGCATCGGCAGGCTGGAGGTCGATGAGCTGGTGGTGCGCGGCCGGCCGGATCAGCCGGCGGGCGGGGCGCCCACCGGGTAGCCGTAGAGGTCGAGCAGCCGGCCCCGGGCGGCGTGCAGCCGGTCCACCACCACGCTCATGAAGCGGGTGGTCAGCTGCCGGCCGAGCGCGTCGTCGGACTCCATCAGCCGGCGCACCCCCTCGGCGGTGAACTCCACCGCCGTGCTGCGCTGCGCGGCCACCGCCCCGAACTGCCAGCGGTACGGCGGGAACAGCCACGACCAGCCCAGCACCCCGCCCGGGCCGATGGTCTCGATCTCCACGTCGCCCCGCCCGGGCACCGCGAAGTCGAGCGCCACCCGACCGGAGCGGACCAGCCAGAAGCGCTCGGCCGGCCGGTCGGCCCGGAACAGCCGGTGCCCGGGGTGCCAGACCACCGGCCGGGCGTGGCCGGCGAGCCGGGGCAGCCACGGCTCGGGCAGCCCGGCGAGGAACGGGTGCGCGCGCAACACGTCCAGGGTGGTCATGCGGTGCCCCTTTCGTCGGGCGGGGCCGGCGGTGGCCGGGTGCCTGCGACGGGTCGTCCGGCTTCCATTGCAGCGCGCGGCGGGCGTGGGCGGCAGGGCCGTTGGTCCCGGATCGCGCGGGCGGAACTGCCCTGGCGGGCGCCGCCCGGCGGGGCGAGGGTGGGATCGGGACGGTGCGCCGCGGCGGCGCCACGGCAGGGCGGAGGGTGATGTGGGACGGTCCGGAGCACGGCGGCCACGGGGGCGTACCGGTGTCCGCTGACCTGTCGACCCGGCCGGCCGGGCTCGCTTCGGCGGAGGCCGCCGCCCGGCTGCGCGCGGACGGGCCGAACGCGGCGGTCGCGCCGGCCCGCCGCCACCTGGGCGGGCGCGTCCTGCACCAGCTCACCGATCCACTGGTGGCGTTGCTGCTCGCCGCCGCCGTGGTCACCGCCGTGCTGCGCGACTACCCGGACACCGCGGTGATCGTGCTGGTGGTGCTGGTGAACACCGCCATCGGCGTGGTGCAGGAGGTCCGCGCCGACCGGGCGATCGCCGCGTTGGACCAGCTCGCCGCGCCCACGGCCCGGGTGGTGCGGGACGGCCGGGACGTCGTCCTGCCCGCCGCCGACCTCGTCCGGGGCGACCTGGTGCGGGTCGAGGCCGGCGACGTCGTCCCCGCCGACCTGCTGCTCGCCGAGGCGGCCCGGCTGAGCGTCGACGAGTCGGCGCTGACCGGCGAGTCGGTGCCGGTCACCCGGGCCGTGGGCGAGGAGGCCAGCGCGGGGACGGTGGTCACCACCGGGCGGGCCAGCGGCACGGTGGTCCGCACGGGCGCCGCCAGCGCGCTCGGCCGGATCACCGCCCTGGTGGCGTCCACCCGGCCCGCCGCCACCCCGTTGCAGCGCCGCCTCGCCGGGCTCGGCCGGATGCTCGGCTTCGCCGCGGTGGTGCTCTCGGGGCTGGTCTTCGTCATCGGCGTCGTCGGCGGGCGGCCGGTGGTCGACATGGCGGTCACCGCGGTGAGCCTGGTGGTGGCGGCCGTGCCCGAGTCGCTGCCGGCGGTCGTCACCCTCGCCCTCGCCCTCGGCGCCCGCCGGATGGCCGGGGCGCGGGCCATCCCCCGCCGGCTGCACGCGGTCGAGACGCTCGGCTCCGTCACCGTCATCGCCTCGGACAAGACCGGCACGCTCACCGAGGGTCGGATGGCGGTACAGCACGCCGTCACCGGCGACGGCTCCCGCTACGGCGTCACCGGCAGCGGCTACGCGCCGCACGGCGCGGTGCACCAGCGGGGCGAGCCGGTGGCCGTACCGGACGACCTGCGCAGCCTGGCGCGCGCCGGGCTGCTCTGCAACGACGCGACCCTGACCCCGCCCACCGACGAGCGGCCGGAGTGGGCCGCCGTCGGCGACCCGCTGGAGGCGGCGCTGGTCGCCTTCGCCGCCCGGTGCGGGCTCGACCCGGAGCTCACCCGCGCGGCGTGGCCGCGGGTCGCGGAGCACCCCTTCGACCAGGAGCTGCGCCGGATGACCACCGTGCACCGCTCCTGCGACCGGCGGTACCTGGTGGTGTGCAAGGGCGCGCCGGAGAACGTGCTGGCCGCGCCGCTGGTCGACGCCTCCGCCGAGGAGCTCCTCGAGCTGACCGCCGCCGCGCACCGGCTGGCCGCCGAAGGGCTGCGGGTGCTGGCGGTCGCGTCCGCCGTGGTGGACGCCCCGCCGGCCGACCCCGCCCGGCCGGTCGGGCTGCGACCCGTGGGGCTGGTCGCCGTCGGCGACCCGCTGCGCCCGGGCGCGGCCGACATCGCGGGCAGCTTCGACGACGCCGGGGTGCGGCTGCTGCTGATCACCGGCGACCATCCCGCGACCGCCGCGGCGATCGGCGGCCAGCTGGGGCTCTGGCGCGAGGGCGACCCGGTGGTACGCGGGGACGACGGCGACCCGGCGCGGGCGCACCCGCGGGCGCGGGTGTTCGCGCGGACCCAGCCGGAACAGAAGCTCGACATCATCGCCGGCCTCCAGGCGCGGGGGCACGTGGTGGCGATGACCGGCGACGGGGTGAACGACGCCCCGGCATTGCGCCGGGCCGACATCGGGGTGGCGATGGGCGGCGGCACGGAGGTCGCCCGGCAGGCCGCCGACCTGGTGCTCGTCGACGACGACCTGTCCACGGTGGCCGCGGCGATCGGCGAGGGCCGCCGCATCTACGACAACATCCGACGGTTCCTGCGCTACGCGCTCTCCGGCGGGGTCGCCGAGATCGCGGTGATGCTGCTCGGCCCGCTGTTCGGGCTGGCCGTACCGCTGCTGCCGGCGCAGATCCTCTGGGTGAACCTGCTCACCCACGGCGTGCCGGGGGTGGCGCTGGGCGCGGAGCCGGCGGAGCCGGGCACGCTGCGCCGGTCGCCGCGCTCGCCGTCGGAGTCGGTGCTCGGGGCCGGCCTGGGCCGGGACGTGCTGGTCACCGGCGCACTGATCGCCGCCGTGGTGCTCGGCGCCGGCGTGCTCGCCGCACGCTGGGACCGGCCCTGGCAGTCGGTGGTCTTCGTGGTGCTCGGCCTGGCCCAGCTCGGGGTGGCGCTCGCGGTCCGCGCGCCGCGACCGCGCGGCGCCGGGCGCGGCAACCGCGCGCTGCCGGTCGCGGTGGCGGTCTCCGCGCTGCTCCAGGTCGCCGGGGTGCTGCTGCCCCCGCTGCGCGAGCTGCTCGGCACCGAGCCGCTCGGCGCGGCGGAGCTGCTGGCCTGCGCCACCGTCAGCGTGCTGCCCGGGCTGGTGCTGCGGCTGGCCCGCCGGCCGGCCGGCCCCGCCACCCCGGCGGACGCCACCTCCGGGGACGCCACCCTGGGAGACGCCGCGCCCCCGGACGCGGCCCCGCCGGACGGCGCCGCAGCGGACGCCGCCCCGCCGGGCGTGGGCGCTGCGGCCGG
>NZ_JBFABA010000087.1:0-13004 GCF_040640115.1 Micromonospora sp. NPDC023644
CCCGCGTCGGCCGCGGCGCCCGCCGAGGCCGACCTGACCCTGGTCGTCGGCCCGGCCGACGCGTCGGCGTCCGCCCTGCTCGACGAGGCCGGCAGCCTCCGTGGGCTGCTCGGCGCGCTCGGCGAGCTGTGGCGCCAGGGCGTCGAGGTGGACTGGGCCGCCCTGCACGACGGGGCGTCGCGGCGTCGCGTCGGCCTGCCGACGTACCCGTTCCAGCGCTCCCGGCACTGGGTCGACCCGGTGGCCGTGGCGCCCGTGGCCGGCCCGACGCCGGCCGCCCCGGCCGCCGACCCCCAGCCGGGCACCGGCTCGGTCCTGGAGGAGGCGGTGGCCGCCGTGTGGCGACGCCGACTCGGGGTGGACCGGATCGGGCCGCACGACTCGCTGCTGATGCTCGGCGCGGACTCGCTCAGCGCCGCCCGGACGCTGCGGGACCTCGCGCAGGCCTTCCACGTCGAGCTGCAACTCGGCGTCTTCCTGCAGACCCCCACCGTCGCCGCGCTCGCCGAGGTGATCGACGGCAAGCTGCGCGAGGCGCAGGAGATCCGGGCCGCGCTCGCCGCGGTCACCGAAGAGGGAGCGTGAGGCCGTGCCCGACGTCAGCTTCATCACCGTGGTGCCCCGGGTCCGGGACCTGACCGCGTACGCGGACACGGCGATGTCCGTCATCCGCCGCACCGACGCGGCCGACCTCGACGGGGTGCTCATCTTCACCGGCAGCGGCGCGGTGCTGGACCCCTGGGTCCTGGCGACCGCCGCGGCGGCCGGCACCACCCGGCTCAGCCCGCTGGTGGCGGTGAACCCCGTCTACCAGCACCCGTTCACCGCGGCCCGGATGGTCGCCTCGCTCGGCCTGCTCTACCAGCGGCGCATCGACCTCAACCTGATCACCGGCACCGCCGTCAGCGACCTGGACGCGCTCGGCGACCGGCTGGACCACGACGACCGGTACGCGCGCCTCGCCGAGTACGTCGAGATCATGATGGGGGTGCTGGGCAGCCGCCGCCCGTTCAGCCTCGACGGGCGGTTCTACCAGGTGTCCCGGTTGCAGCTCACGCCCGGGCTGCCCGCGCACCTGCTGCCCCGGCTGTTCGTCGCGGGACAGTCCCCGGCGGCCCGGGAGGTGGCCGAACGGGTGGGCGCCACCAGCATCCAGATGCTGACGGCGGCCCGGCCCGACCCCGACGCGGCGCCGCCCGGCGCGCTGAACTTCGGGCTGCTGACCCGGGCGACGGCCCAGGAGACCGAGCGGGCCGCCGAGGCCCGCTTCCCGGAGGACCCGGACGGCGCGAAGATCACCGCGGTCACCATGGCCAACACCGACTCGGTCTGGAAGCAGCGGCTCTTCGCCGAGGCGGAGGCCGGCCACGGCGCCGTGACCGTCGACCCGGCGTACCGGCTCGCGCCGTTCCGCTCCGGGCAGGCGGACGGGCCGTACCTGGTGGCCGACCACGCCGGCGCCGTCGACCGGCTGCTGGCCATGATCCGCTCCGGGGTGCACACCTTCGTGCTGGACACCCCCGCCGACGACGAAGACTTCCACCACCTCGCGCAGGTCGTCCGGACCGTCCGTGACCGACTGCGGGTAGACCCGACCGGGGGAGAGCGATGAACCAGCCTTTCGCCAGCCACGACCTCGTCCACGCCCGGCCCAACCTGGCGCTGGAACCGCTGATCCACCGGTACTACGCCTGGCTGAACCTGGTCTCGCCGGTGCCGGCGGCGATGAACTTCGCCAAGCTGCACGTGCCGCTGCTGCGCTCGTTCCTCGACGCGCCGGCGCTGCACCGCCGCTCGGCCCGCGACCCGAAGCTGCGCGGCGGCATGTTCGTCGACCTGGAGGACGACCAGCTCGACGGGGTGTCCGACCTGGCGACCCGGCTCGCCGACGGGCCGATGCCGGAGCTGTCGGCGGCGATGGACGAGCTGACGGTCAACCTGGAGAAGCTCGCCGACGGGTTCGACCTGACGCCCCGCTACGGCGAGATCCCGCCGGCCCTGCGCGGCTACGTCGAGCTGGTCTACGACCTCAACGACCACGCCCGGATCCGGCTCGCGGAGCGGATGCTCTACCGCTCGCGCCACTTCGACGAGACCGCCCACTCGGTGGACCTGTCGCTGGCCACCGGCGACGAGCGGCCCTTCGCGATGACCACCCCCCGGTTCCCCGGCAACGGGCACGTGCAGGCCACCATGCCGCTGCGGGACCCCCGCATCGACCTGCTCTTCTCCACCATGACCACGGCCCGGCCCTTCGGCGAGCTGCGGGAGGCGTTCGACGTCTCCGACGCCGACCTGGCCACCTTCAGCGGGTTGTTCTCCGCCAAGCCGGGCGGGAGCCCGGACCGCAACCTGGACGGGCCCGGGCTGCGGGTGCGCTACTTCGGGCACGCCTGCGTGGTGGTGCAGTCCGGCCCGGTCACCGTGATGACCGACCCGTTCCTCTCCGACGCGCTGGGCGACGGCGACCGGTACGCCTACGCCGACCTGCCCGACGTCATCGACTACGTGCTGATCACGCACGGGCACCAGGACCACCTCGAACTGGCCACCCTGCTGAAGCTGCGGCACCGCATCGGCACGGTGGTCGTGCCGAAGACCGCCGCCGGGGCGTTGCAGGACCCGTCGCTGCGGCTGTGCCTGGAGGCGCTCGGCTTCCCCAACGTGGTCGACGTGGAGCCGGGCGAGACCATCGAGCTGCCCGACGGCCAGATCGTGGTCTGCCCGTTCGTCGGCGAGCACTGCGACCTCGACATCGCCGCGAAGGTGACGTACTCGGTGCGTACCGGCGGGAAGAACCTGTACTTCGGCGCGGACAACCGCTGCGTGGACCCGGCGCTGTTCGGCCACATCCACGACATGATCGGCGACGTCGACATGGCGTTCCTCGGCATGGAGTGCGACGGCGCCCCGTTGTCCTGGATGTACGGCCCGCTCTTCTCCCGCCGGATCGACCAGAAGATGAGCCGCAGCCGCAAGCTCAACGGCTCCGACGCCGTCGAGGCGATGGGCATCGTGCGGCGGCTGCGGGCCCGGCAGGCGTACGTGTACGCGATGGGCCGGGAGCCCTGGCTGGTGTTCGTGATGGCGACGAACTACACCGACGAGTCGTACCAGCTGAAGCAGATGGCGGAGTTCTTCCAACGCTGCGCCGACGTCGGGGTGCCGGCGCGGGAGCTCTACGGACGGGCCGACCTGGCATGAGCCGCAACTGGACCTGCCACTCCCGGTACGTGGCGACGCGCGACGGCATCCGGCTGGCCGCGTACGTCTTCCGGCCGGTCGGCCAGCGCGACCCCGCGCCGGTCGTCTGGGCCCACGACCGCTACCACCAGGTGTCGCCGCGCCCGGGCCGCGACGACTTCCTGGCGGTGGTGCGGACCGAACTGGCCGACGTCGACCTCACCGACATCGAGGATCTCGGGGTGGCCGAGGTGGTCCCCGGGGAGGTGACGCTGCGGGCCTTCCCGGTCGCGCAGCGCCTGCTGGCCCGGGGCTACGTCGTGGTGGTGGTGGACAGCCGGGGCAGCGGCGCGTCGTTCGGCACCAGCGACGGTCCGTTCGGCACGGCCGAGGCGACCGACACGTACGACGTCACCGAGTGGATCGCCGCCCAGCCCTGGTGCGACGGCCGGGTCGGCATGTTCGGCCGCTCCTACCTCGGGGTGTCGCAGTACCTCGCCGCGAGCACCGCCCCGCCGCACCTGGTGGCGATCTTCCCGCAGATGGCGCTGTTCGACCTGTACCGCTTCGCCTGGGACGGCGGGGTGTTCCGGGACGACTTCGCCCGCGCCTGGGGCGAGGACGTGCGCGAGCTCGACCTGCGCGGCCCGGTCGCCCCCCTCGACGAGGACCCGGACGGCCTCCTGCTGGCCGCCGCCCGCGCCCAGCACGTGCCGAACCGGGACGTCCGGACGATGTTCGCCGGCCTGCCCGGACGCGAGTCGCGGCTGGCCGACACCGGCGAGGCGGCGTACCTGACCCGCAGCCCGTCGGCGCTGCTGGAGGCGATCAACGCCTCCGGGGTCGCCGTCTACCACCTGGGCGGTTGGCACGATGTCTGGGCGCGCGACGCGACCGAGTGGGCCCGTCGGCTGACCGTGCCGCACCGGGTGGTCATCGGCCCCTGGGCGCACACCGGGGGTGTGCTGGGCGGCGCCGGCTACAACCTGGCCGACGAGCACCTGCGCTGGTTCGACCACTGGTTGCGGGGCAGGGACACCGGGATCATGGACGGCCCGGCCGTCCGGTACCACGTGCTGGGCGCCGACGCGTGGCGCACCGCCCGGTCCTGGCCGCCGCAGCCGGCGACGACCGGCACGTGGCACCTCGGCCCGACCGGCGAGCTGGGGCGCGAGCCCCGGGCCGGCGAGGCCCGCCGGTACGAGGTGGACTACGCCACCACGTCCGGCAAGACCAGCCGGTGGGCCAGCGGCTACGGCTCGCCCTTCCAGCGACCGGACATGACCGACAACGACACCCGGGCGTTGTGCTGGACCTCCCCGCCGCTGACCGAGGCCGTCGAGCTGGTCGGCGCCCCGGTGCTGCGGCTCACGGCCAGCGCCACCGACGGCCCGGCGGACGTCTTCGCCTTCCTGGAGTCGGTGGCCCCCGACGGCACCTCGCTGTACGTCACCGAGGGCTGCGGCCAGCTCCACGGTGGGCCCGACGACTCCCGCCTGGAGATCGAGCTGCACCCGATCGCGTACCACTTCGCGGCGGGCGAGCGGATCCGGCTGGCGATCACCGGGGCGGACGCCGACAACGCGCTGACCGTGGTGCGGGACGTCGCGCCGGTGCTGACGGTGCGCCACGACGCCGACGCCGCCCCGACGCTGGAGCTGCCCCGCGCGGTGGCGCCCGAACGGCGGGACGGCGACGCCGGACCCGAGGACGTCACGGCCCCGCTCTCGGTGGCGCAGCGGGCGATCTGGCTGGCCGAGCAGGCCGGCACGAGCGGGGCGGCGTACCACCTCGACGCGGCGGTGGAACTGACCGGGCCGGTGGACACCGGCGCGTTGCACGCGGCGGTCGACGAGATCGTCCGACGGCACGAGGCGCTGCGGACCACCATCGTCGAGATCGACGAGGAGCCGGTCCAGCGGATCCACCCGGCGGCGCCGCTGACCATCGCGCGGCTGGACCTCACGAACGCGTCCGCGGACGGCTGGGCGAGCGACGAGCGGGTGACCGGTTTCCGGGACCGCCGGTGGGACCTCGGCCGGGAGTGGCCGATCCGGGTCGCGACCGTGCTGCTGCCCGCCGGCCGGACGGCGTTGCTGCTGGTGGTCCACCACGTCGCGGCCGACCCGACCGCGGCGGAGATCTTCTTCGCCGAACTGGCCCGGCTCTACCCCTCGTACGCGCAGGGGAAGCCGGTCCGGTTGCCGGACGTGCCGGGCCGGTACGCCGACGTGGCCCGCCGACAGCAGGCCGAGCTGGCCGGGCCCGGCATGGCCGACCAGCTCGCCCGGTGGCGGCGGTACCTGGACGGGGCCCCGCAGGTGATCACCCTGCCGACGGACCGGCCCCGGCCGCCGGTGCTCGACCACCGGGGCGGATCGGTGCGCTTCACCGTCGACGACGCGCTCGCCGCCCGGCTGGTGGCGGCCGCCGCCGCCGCGCGGACCAGCCCGTTCACCCTGCTGACCGCCGCGTTCGCCCGCACCCTGAGCGCGTACGGCGCGGGCGACGACCTGCTGATCGGCACGCCGAGCCTGCAACGCGACGACCCCTCGACCCGCGACCTGATCGGCTGCCTGGTCAACCTGCTGCCGCTGCGGATCCGGGTCGACCGGGACGCCACCGTGGCCCAGTTCCTGCACGACGTACGCGGCTCCGTGCTGACCGCGCTGGAGCTGCGCCGGGTGCCCTTCGACACGCTGGTCGGCGAGCTGCGGCCGCGCCGCGACCCGGCGGTCTCCGCGCTGGTGCAGGTGTCCGTCCGCTTCGGCCGGGCGGTGCCCGACCGGTTCCGGCTCGGCGAGGTCGAGGCGGTCCGGCTGGAACCGCCGGAGTGGACCTCGGCGAAGTACGACCTGGCGCTGGCCGTGAACCAGGTCGGCGAGGACCGGATGGTGGGCAGCCTCGACTTCCGCCTCGCCCTGTTCGACCGGGCCACCGTCCAGCGGATCCTCGACTCGCTGCTGACCGTGCTCGACCAGCTCGTCTCCGACCAGGAGCGGTCGGTGGGCGAAGTGTCCGTCATGCCCCGCCGGGAGCTGCGGGCCGTGCTCGACGGCTGGAACCCGGCGCGGCTGCCGGACGAGCTGGCCGGACGGGACGACCTGCCGGCGGTGGCCCGCTGCTACGTGCTCGACGACCGCGCGCGGCCCGTGCCGGTCAACACGCCCGGGCGGCTCTGGATCGCCGGGGTGGGTGACGTCGACGACCCGTACGCCGGGACGCCGGGGGCACGGATGCGGGACACCGGCGCGACCGTGCGGTGGAGCACGGCGGGCCGGCTGGAACTGGTGCCCGCCGCCACCGCCCCCGGGGAGCCGACCGCCACGCCGCAGGCCGCCCCGGACACGGCACAGCCGACCGCCGCGCCGTCCGGGCCGGCGGGCGACGACGGCCGCGCCGAGGTGCTTGAGCAGCTCGGGCAGATCTGGGCCGCCCTGCTCAAGGTCGACGGCGTCGACCCCGGGGACGACTTCTTCGACCTGGGCGGCGACTCGCTCTTCGCGATCCGCCTGATCAGCCGGATCCGCAAGGCGTACCAGGTCCGGCTCTCGCTCCAGGACGTGTTCGCGGCGCCGACGCTCGGCGAGCAGGTCGACCTGGTCCGCGAACGGCAGGCGTCGTGACCGGGCCGGTCTTCTATCCCTGGTCCGCGCAGGAGGAGGTCGATCCGGTCCGCGTGGCCGGCGGCGCGGGCAGCTGGTTCTGGGACGAGCAGGGCAACCGCTGGCTCGACCTGCACGCCCAGATGGGCAACCTGCACCTGGGCCATCAGCACCCGGCCCTGGTGGCGGCGCTGCGTGAGCAGGCCGGACGGATGTGCACGATCGCGCCCTCGTTCGCCGTCGACGTTCGCGACGAGGCGGCCCGGGCGATCGTCGAGGTCGCTCCGGGGGACCTGGAGACGGTCCTGTTCACCACCGGCGGGGCGGAGGCCGTGGAGCACGCCGTGCGCATGGCGCGCGTGGTGACGGGGCGGCCGAAGGTGCTCGCCGCCTACCGGTCCTACCACGGGGCGACTGCGGGGGCGCTGGCGCTGACCGGCGATCCCCGCCGCTGGCCGGTCGACACGGCCAGCGGCAGCGCCGTGCACTTCATGGGTCCGTACCCGTACCGCAGCGAGTTCCACGCCGAGAACGCCGCGCAGGAGGGCGAACGGGCCTTGGAGCACCTGCGTCGGCTCGTCGGCTACGAGGGACCGGAGACGATCGCCGCGATCCTCGTCGAGCCGGTGGTCGGCAGCAACGGCGTGCTGGTGCCGCCGGACGGCTACCTGGCCGGCGTCCGCCGGCTCTGCGACGAGCACGGCATCCTGCTGATCGCCGACGAGGTGATGACCGGCTTCGGCCGCTGCGGCCGCTGGTTCGCCACCGACCTCTGGGGCGTGGTGCCCGACCTGATGACCTTCGCCAAGGGGGTCAACTCCGGCTACGTGCCGGTCGGCGGGGTGCTGCTGTCCCGCGCCGTGGCCGCCCACTTCGCCCGCCGCCGCTACCCGGGCGGGCTCACCTACTCCGGGCACCCGCTGGCCTGCGCCTCCATCGTGGCGGCGCTGCGGGTGCTGCGCGAGGAGAACCTGGTCGAGCGGGCGGCCGCGCTCGGCCGGGACGTGGTGGGCCCGGCGCTGGCGGAGCTGGCCGAGCGCCACCCGGTCGTCGGCGACGTCCGCGGTGTCGGCCTGGCCTGGGCCGTCGAGCTGGTCCGGGACCGCGCGACCCGCGAGCCGCTGGCGCCGTACGCGGCCCCGGGGGCGTTGGCGCCGGAGATGGCCGCCGTCCTGGCGGCGTGCAAGCGGCAGGGCGTCTGGCCGCTGGCGGCGGGCAACCGGCTGCACCTGTTCCCTCCGTTGACCATCACGGAGGAGGAGCTGACCGCCGGGATCGCCGGAATCGACCGGGCCCTTGCCGAGGCGTCCGGGGTGCGAGGAGGAGAACGATGAGCGTGGAACAGACCGAGCCGGCCGACATCTGTCGGGTCGTGGTCAACGACGAGGAGCAGTACTCGGTCTGGCCGGACGGGCGGGAGCTCCCGGCGGGCTGGCGGGAGGAGGGCTTCGTCGGGCCGCGCGCCCGGTGCCTGGAGCACATCGACTCGGTGTGGACGGACATGCGCCCGCTGAGCCTGCGCCGGGCGATGGCGGGCGAGACGCGGTAAAGGGCCGTCAGGGGGTCCGGTCGTGCGGGGCGCGTACGCCGGTCGGGCCCGCCTCCCGTCCGCGCCACATCACTTCCCGCGAGCGGAGAGCGGCGGGCGGTAATTGTCCGCGTGGGCCCCGGTTACGGGAGAAGAAACTACGGGTTGCGGAGTCGGGATCCAGATATTAGCGTCTATCCACAGTGGACCCCGGCGGTTCCGGATGGGAGTCAAGATGCGTGCTCACTGCTACACGGCGACGACTCTGGTGGACATCGACCTCGTGGTTCGGCCCCGCAAGAGCCGGCTCGCCTGACAGCTGGAAAATGGAGACCACGGTCTCCGAGGCAATTCTGATACGACCCTCTGAAATGCGTCTCCCGGAACGTCGGTAGGCGATCTAGTCAGTTCGCAAATCAGTTGATATTTGGTCCGCCGGGGCCATCTGACATTCCGGGGGATTCGGGTGCGGGACTATTTCGAGACGAGCGAACACCAGGAGTACCTGTGCCGTCTCGACGCCCGGGTCGGCCCCGCCACGCTCATGACCCAGGTGTGCCACCGCCTGGGCGGCGACGTCGACGTCGAGGCGTTGCGTCGCGCCGTCGGGCGGCTGGACGAGGCGCATCCGTTGCTGCGCCGGGCGTTCGCCGAGCGGGACGGGTACGTGGTCCTGCGCGACGGTCGCGATCGGGCCGCCCTGGAGGTCGTTGAGGTGCCCGACGACCGGGCCGCCGTCGGCTGGTGCCAGGCTGCCCTGCGGCGGCCGGTGGACCTGTGGGCCGGGCCGTGCTGGGCGGTCTCGCTGGCCCGGACCGGCACGGGGAGCTCCTACCTGTTGCTGCGCGCACACATGGCGCTCCTCGACCACCAGTCCCTCGATCTGCTGGTCGACGACCTGGCCGTCCTCTACGGGGCCGAGCTGGGCGCCAGCACGGGCCAGCCACCCGCCGCCGAGCCGATCGACGACGTCCTCGACCGGCTCTTCGAGCTGGGCGAGGAACAGGCGGAGGAGGACCTGGACTGGTGGCTCGACACGTTCGGCCGGCTCGGCCCGGTGCGGACCGGGGCCGACCTGACCGACCCGTTCGACGCGACACCGGACGGGCCGCCCCCGGCCCCCGGTGGCCACCTCGCGCAGGCGGACGTCCCCTCCGGCGGGATCGTGCCGGCCGTACGCCGCCTGCGGGTCTCCCCGTTCGCCGCGTACACCGCGGCCCTGTTGGGCGCGCTGGGCGAGCCCGCCGCCGCCCGGTCGTTCCGGGTGGCGTTCGTCGTGGACATGCGGTCGTTCCTCGACTGCGAACGCGTCGTCGGCCAACTGAGCCAGGCCGCGGTCCTGCGGGTCGACGTACCGCCGGGGATCGGCTTCGCCGACCTCAGCCGCCGGGTCGCCCACCAGGCCGCCGAGTCGCTCGGCCACCAGGCCGTCCCCTTCGAACGGGTCGTCGTGGAGCTGAAGCGGCGCGGGGCGCCGGTGCACCTGCTGGCCCCGGTCTCGGTCAACTACTCCCTGCTGCGGGCGATCGACTGGCCCGGCGCCACCGCCACCGCGATCGAGCTGGACAGCACCTCGGCGCTGGACGACACCGCCGGTCTGGGCGGGTACTTCGACCAGTTCGACGGCGAGGATCGGCTACGGGTCAAGCTGTACGCCGCCGCCTCCTCCTACAGCGCCGGACGCACCGACGAACTGCTGGCGGAGACCCTGCGGTGCCTGGAGGCCGGGCTGGAGTCGCCGGATCAGCCCCTCGCGGCCGGCGCCCGCACCGCCTGACGGCACCCGCCCGCCTCCGCCCCGCCCGGCGACACCCGCCCGGCGACACCGCGCCGACCGGCCCCGCCCGGGACGCCCGCCGGGGCCTGGGCGGCGACTCCCCGCGCCGCACCTCCCCGCCGAGGGCCGGGCGCCACCACTCACCGGCCGTCCAGCGCCCGGGCCAGCCAACCGGCGATCCGTTGCACCGTGGGCCGGCGCAGCAGCGAGTAGTGGTCGCCCTCGTACTCGTGCACGGTGGTCCGGGCGCCGACGTACCGCTCCCAGCGCGGCTGCCAGCGCGGCGACGCGGAGGCCTGGACGACGGTCACCGGCAGCTCCGCGCCCTCCGGCCGGTATCCGGCGACGGCGGTGACGTGCCGGGCGAAGGTCTCCACCCGGCGGCGCACCTCGCGCACCGGCAGCGCCACCGGGGTCACCCCCGCGTCCACCAGCCACCGGCGCAGCAGCATCGTCTGTTCCTCGACCGGCAGCGCGGCGAGCGTCGCGGCCGTCGGCGCCGGGTGCTCCCGGCCGAGCGACGCGGCCAGGTCCGCGGCGTACCGGGCCGCCATCGCGGCATCGTCGGTCCCGGCGTCGGCGGAGCGCGTCTGCCCGGGCGCGGTGTCCACGACCACCAGCAGGTCGACGCGGCGCCCGGCCCGCACCAGCCGGCGGGACATCTCGTACGCGAGCAGGCCGCCCATCGACCAGCCGCACAGCCGGTACGGGCCGGCCGGCCAGCGGGCGACGAGTTCGGCCAGGTACGACTCGGCGAGCGCGTCGATGGAGTCACCGGTGGCGTCGGCGGCCGATTCGATGCCGACCAGGTGGTGCCCGGGCAGCAGCCGGGCGAGTTCGGCGTATGCGCCGACCGTGCCGCTGACCGGGTGCGGCAGGACCAGCGGCGGACGGTCGGTCGGCCCCCCGAGGTGCACCAGCGTGCCGGACGCCGCCGCGCCCGCCCGGACACGCGGCGTCGGCGTCGGCTTCGCGGTCGGCGCGTCGGGGACCGGCGCCGGGCGCCGCACGGGCAGCGCGTCGACGGTGACCTCCGGGTCGGCGGCGACCGCGCCCAGCAGCGCGGCGAAGTCCTCGGCGACGGCGGCCAGGTCCGCCGGGTCGAACAGCTCGTCGCGCCAGGTCCAGGCCGCCACGAGCCCGCCCGAGTCGTCCGTCAGGACGTCCAACTGCACGTCGAACTTCGCCGTGCCGGTGTCGACGTCGATCCAGTCGGTGGTCAGGCCGGCGAGCCGGGGCGGGGGCGCCGGGCGGCCCTGCACGCTGAACGCGAACTGCGAGAACGGCATCCGGCCCGGCACCCGCGCCGGCCGCACCTCGTCCACAATCCGCTCGAAGGGCACCGCCATGTGGGCGTACGCGCCGAGGGTCAGTTCCCGCACCCGGTCGACCACCTCGGCGAAGGTCGGGTTCCCCGCCAGGTCGCCGCGCAGCACCACGGTGTTGACGAAGTACCCGATCCGGCTCTCGTCGGCCTCGCTCGTCCTGCCCGTCGTCGGCGACAGCACGGCGACGTCGCTGCTGCCGGTGCGCACGGACAACAGCACCAGGTACGCGGCCAGCAGCGTCATGAACGCGGTGGCCCGCCGGGACCGGCCCAGCCGGGTCAGGGCGGTCGTCACGGCCCGGTCGAGCGGGACGTCCAGCCGCCGCCCGGCGGTCAGCGCCCCGGACACCCGGTCGCGCACGCCCGGCAGGTCCAGGTCGGGCAGGCCGGCCAGCCGCTCGCGCCAGTAGGCCAACGCCGCGTCCGGGTCCGCCGCGTCGGCGACGTCGTCCTCGTCGTCCTCGTCGTCGGGCACCGGCGGATCGAGGTCCGGCACCTTCCCCGCCCGCAGCGCGTCGTACGCCGTGGCGAGGTGCTCCCAGAAGACGGGGCGGGACCCGCCGTCGAAGACGATGTGGTGCACGGTGACCGCGAGCAGGTGCTCGGCGGCCCCGCACCGGATCAGCACCGCCCGCAGCAGCGGGCCGTCGGCCAGGTCGAACAGCTCGTCGTGGGCCTTCCTCAGCTCCGCGCGTACCCGCTCCTCGCGGGTCACGGCCTCCGTCGTGCCCAGGTCGACGACCGGTAGCGGCACCGGCGCGCCGGGACCGATCCGCACGACCACCTCGTCGTCGACCATCGCGAAGGTGGCCCGGAGCAGGTCGTGCCGGTCCGTGACCGCGGCGAGCGCGCCGCGCAGGGCCGGCAGGTCCAGCTCACCGGTCATCCGCACCACAGTCAGGATGTGGTACGCGGTGCTGGTCGGCTCCAGCTGTTGCAGGAACCAGAGCTGACGCTGCGCCACGGTGGCGGGACTGGTCGGCGCGGCGGGCAGCCGCTCGCGCAGCAGCCGTACCAGCAGCTGCCGGTGCTCCTGCGCCGGCCAGCCGGGCGGCGGTCGCAGCAGCGCGGCGACCGGGTCGGGCGACGGGCCGCTCATCGCGGTGCTCCTGTCTGGTCGTACGGCTGGTCGGGCCGGGTGGCGGCGGCCAGCGCTCGTCGGGCCTGGTCCTCGGTGAGCGCGGCGACGGCCTCACGCATGCCGGCCACGGTGTCCACCCAGCCGGGCCGTCGCTCGACGCGGCGCAGCTCGTCGGCCAGACCGGCGATCGTCGGGTCCCGGAACAGCGCCGCGACCGGCAGATCGACCTCGAACGCGGCGGCGGCCTGCGCGGTGACCTGGGTGGCCAGCAGGGAGTGCCCGCCGAGGGCGAAGAAGTCGTCGCGGGCTCCGATGCCCGCGACGGAGGTGCCCAGCACCGTCGCCCAGATCCCGGCGAGCTGCCGCTGCACGGCGTCGCTGGGCGGCTCGGAGCGGATCGTCGTGGGATCCGGTGCGGGGAGGGCGTTGCGGTCGATCTTGCCGTTGCGGGTGAGGGGGAGGTGGGGCAGGGCGATGATGCTGTGGGGTACGAGGTGGCGGGG
>NZ_JBFABA010000088.1:0-12403 GCF_040640115.1 Micromonospora sp. NPDC023644
TGCGCGGGGGGGCCACGGGGCGCCGCGAGCCCCGCCGCCCGGCCCCCCCGGCGCCGGCGCGGGGCCGGGGGCGCCGGCGCCGCGGCCGGTCCCGCGCCCGGATCCGGGGTACGGGCGGCGTCCGCCCCCGCGCCGGTCGGCGCCGGCCGGTCCGGGTCCTCGCCGTCCGGTCCCCCGCCGGTGTCGCCGCCCGACCCGTCGCCCGTGCCGCCGGGCCCGTCGTCGCGCTGGCGGCCCGCGTCGGGCAGCGTGCGGTCGGTGGAGTGGTCGAGCACCCGCAGCGCGGCCAGCGCCGCCATCGGCACCACCAGGGCGGCGGCCGCGCCGGCGACGTCCAGGGCGTCGCCGCCCAGCACCCCGCCGATCACCGCGGCGACGGCGGTGCCGGCCATCGCCGCCCGCATCGCCGGGTAGATGCCGAACAAACGCTTCAGCCCGCCCCACGGCTGGAGCAGGGCGAACCAGACCAGCAGGGCGCCGGCCAGGGCCAGCACGGTCAGCGGGCTGTTGACCAGGGTCTCGAAGTTCGCCGTGCTGGACCGGTGCACGGTGAGCCCGCCGGTGCCGTCGCCGACGGCGGCCAGGAACCGGCCGAGGCTGCCCCGCTCGGCGGGGGGCCGGCGCAGGTCGAGCACCGCGAAGCCGATGGTCAGCGCGAGCCCGGCCATGGTGGCCCAGGCCAGCCGGCTGATCGTCAGCCAGCCGCCGGCGCTGATCGCCGCGGCGACGCTCAGCCCGGCGGTCAGCGCGATCGCGCCGATCGGGTCGGCTCCCAGGTACGGGCTGCCGACGACCAGCACGGCGGCGCCACCGACGGCCACCATCACCGGCGGCCGCCAGGACCGGCGGACCCGCTGGGCCAGCCATCCCGCGCTCAGCAGGGCGCCGGCCAGGAACACCCCGAGCCCGACGGTGCCCAGCCCGGCGTACCGGCCGCCCTCCAGGGCCGAGTAGCCGACCACCCCGTTGAGCTGGAGGCGGGCGCCGGTGAGCACGTCCATCCCCACGGTCAACGCGGTCAGGCCGGCCACCGCGCCGAGCGGGCCGAGGCTGCCCGCGTACCCCGGCGCGAGCCGCACCACGGCGGTCGCGGCGACCAGCAGCAGCAGGGTCACCCCGGCGAAGTACACGCCGGCGTGGTCCCCGCGCCACCAGGGCACGGCGTCGGCGAGCAGGGCCGCCGGCACGGCGAGGGCCGCCGCGATCAGCAGCAGCTCCACGACCGCCACCACCCGCCGCGACACCGGCTCCGGGCCGTACGGGCCGGCGTGCCGGCGGGCCCGGCGCAGCAGCGGCAGCACCGCCACGGCCAGCAGCACCTGGGCGCCGGCCAGCAGGGTGAAGAACCAGTCGGCCACCCGGTGCTGGGCGGCCGCCTCCCGGTCGGCGTCCGCGGGCTCGGCGATCGCGGCGGCGAGGTCCGCCGGCCGACCGCCGACCGACTCGGCCGGCCGGCCGAGGAAGGGCCGCTCCGGCATCGGCCGGCCCAGCGCGGTGAGCGCCGTCGGCGCGAGGTCGACCAGTTGCAGGTAGCCCTCGCGGCCGGTGCTGGCCGAGGTGAGCCACCCGCGTTCCCAGCCCGGGCCGTCGGCGACGGCGACGTGCAGCCGGGACGGGGCGTCGGTGTCGGACACCCCGGCGACGAGCACCAGCGAGCGGGGCGGCCGGGCGGCCAGCACCCGGGCCAGGCGGGCGTCCGCCTCCCGCGCCAGCGCGGCCCGGGCCGCCGGGTCCTCACCGGCCACCGTGCCGAGGTCGACGATGCTCAGCACGCAGGAGCCGAGCAGGCCCGCCGGGTCCGCCGGGAGCGCCGGGGCGTACCGGTCGACGCGGCCGAACGGCCGGGCGGCGGCCACGGCCGCGCCGGGTCCGACCGCCACCGAACAGCGCACCGACTCCGACAGCGCGCCGGGCACCGTGCCCCAGGGCAGCCGCTCCTGGTTGTGCAGGACGACGCTCTCCTGGTCGGGCAGGTTCGCGCCGATGCCGTCGGGCTGCTCGAGTGTCACCTGGGCCGGCGGGCAGCCGCCGGCCTGCCGGCTGCCGTTCCAGGCGGCGTAGCTGCCGGCGCCGAGGGTCAGCCAGCCGTCCACGGGACAGGTCGGCCGGTGCGCGGAGCGGACCGACAGGGAGCCGATCGAGCCGTCCTGGGCCATCCGCCACAGCGTCGGCGTGCTCTGCGGGTCGACGTCCTCCCAGCGCAGCCCGGCCACCCCGACCAGCACCACGAAGTCGGCGGTGCGCCCCGGCGCCGCCCGGTCGGGACGGGCCGTCAGCGCGGTGATGCCCAGCGCCACCACGACGAGGGTCAGCAGGATCGGGGCGATTCTGCGCCGCATCACCGGCGTCCCGTCGACGGGGCGTCCGCGCCGGGAGCCGCCGGCCCGGCGCCGTCCGGGACCAGCTCGGCGTAGAGCGCCGCCAGCTGGGCGAGGGTGTCGGCCTCGGTGGGCCAGGCGTCGGCCCGGGCGGCGCCGCGCCGCCCCAGCTCGGCCCGCGCGGCCTCGTCGTCGAGCAGGGCGCGCACGGCCGCGTCGACGGCGTCCACGTCCCCCGGCGGCACCAGCGCCGCGGCGTCGCCGACCAGCTCCGGCAGCCCGCCGACCGCCGTCGCCACCAGCGGTACGCCGGCCCGCATCGCCTCCTGCGCGAAGAGCTGACGGGCCTCCCAGTCGCTGGTCACCACCGCCAGGTCGGCCCCGGCGAGCAGGTCGCCGACGTCGGTACGGTGCCCGAGCAGGGTCACCGGGGCCCGGGCGGCGGAGATCCGGGCGGCCAGCGGCAGGTAGGCGGGGCCGCTGCCGGCGATCACCACGACCGGCGCCGGGTTCCGCGTACGCCACCGGGCGGCCGCGTCGACCAGCACGTCGTACCGCTTCTGCGGGTGCAGCCGGCCGACGGAGAGGATCAGCGGCCGGTCCTGGCCGACGCCGAACTCGGCGCGGACGGCGGCCCGGCGGCGACGCGGCGCGGGCAGTGCCGGCGCGGCGACCGGGGCGAGCCGGGCGTCCGTCGCGCCCAGCGCCGCGGCGCGCTCGACCAGGTCGGCGGAGGCCCCGAGCGCCACCCGGGCGCCCCGGGCGACGACCCGCTCGACGAGGCGGGACACGCCGCCCCGCAGGCCGCCCGCGAGCACCGCGTTGTGCCAGGTGACCACGAGCGGGGCGGCCGGGCGGGCGAGCACGGCGACGAGCCCGGCCCGCAGGCCGTGGGCGTGCAGCACGTCGACCGGTTCGGCGGCGAGCGCCCGGCGCAGCGCGGTCACCGCCCGGGCGTCGGCCGGGGTCGGGCTGGCCGGGATCTCCACCGGCAGGAAGCGGGCGCCGGCGCCCGTGAAGTCGAACTGCTCCTGCGTCGCGGCGGGCCCGCAGACCAGCACGGAGGCGCCCGCGTCGGTCAGGCCCCGGGCCAGCGAGCGGACGTGCTGCCCGACGCCGCCGGTGCTGGAGGCGAGCAGCAGGGCCACCGTGCCGCGCCAGCCGGGAACCGGTGCCGGTGCCGTCACCGCGACCACCCCCGCTCGTCGGTCGCCGTCGGCCGGTCACCCGTCCTGCACCCGCTCACCGGGACACCGTCTCCTTCCCGCCACCCCGTTCCGGGGGGATGTCTCCCTCGCCCGTCCCCTGGGCGGGGGCCGCCGGCCCACGCCGGCCCGTCCTGCCCAGCCGCCGGAGCACCCCGGCGAGCAGCGGCGTCACGTCCCGCCGGTCGACCAGCCAGACGACGGCAAGGAACACGACGCCGACCAGGGCTCCGGACAGCATGCCCTGCACGAGTGCGCCGGGTGTCGTCGGGGTGCCGCCGGCGGCCGTGTCGAGCCAGCGGGCGACGGCCGTTCCGGCGAGCGCGGCCAGGGTGCCGGCGAGCAGACCGGCGGCGCCGGCCCGGGCCGCGCCGGCGAGCGCCGGACGCCCGGCCGCGCGCCGCACCGCGACGAGCAGCAGGCCGCCGAGCAGCACCATCCCGACCGAGTTGGCCAGGGCGACCGCGAGCACCCGGTCGGCCACCGGCAGCAGGGCCGCCAGCGGCACCGCCGCCACCGGCACGGCCAGCCAGCCGGCGGTGATCGCGACGGTGGCGGGGCGGGTGTCCCCCCGGGCGTAGAGGGCGCGGGAGAGCACCGCGAAGAGGCCGTAGCCGAGCAGCCCGGGGGCGAAGCCGACGATCCCGGCGGCGGTGGAGCCCGGGTCGTCCGGGTAGAAGAACGTGGCGACCGGCGCGGCCGTGCCGACCAGGGCCGCGGCGCCGAGGCAGCTGAACAGCAGCACCCCGCGCACCGTCGAGGAGAGCGTGCGCCGGTAGTCCTCGTCCCGCCCCGCGGTGGCGGCGGCCGCCAGCGTCGGGTACGCCGCCACCGCCAGCGGCACCGCCAGCACCGCCCAGGGCAGCAGGTACATGGTCTGGGCCAGGTTGAACACCTGCGGCGAACCGGTCGGCCCACCGGAGACCCGCCTGAGCAGCACCAGGAGCGCGAGCTGCTGCGCGGTGACCGTCACCGCCCCGGCCATCGCCAACCCGCCGACCAGCGCCCGGGCGTCGGGCGGGAACGCGTAGCCGAAGCGCGGGCGCAGGCCCAACCGGCGCAGCGGGATCAGCAGCGACAGCGACAGCACCACCACGCCCAGCGTGGTGCCGGCGGAGAGGATCAGCTCGCCGCCGGGCCTCACCTGCGCGACGCCCACGCCTCGTCCCTCGGCGCCGCCGAAGGCGAGGTACACCACGATCACGGTGAGGCTGGACAGCAGCGGCGCGATCACCGGCCAGGCGAACCGGCGGTGCGCCTGGAGCACCCCGGTGAGCACGATGCCGATGCCGTAGAGCGGCAACTGCGGGGCGAAGACCCGCAGCATCCGCGCGCCGGCCACCAGTTCCGCCTCCGAGCGTCCCTCGCTCATCAGCGACACGACCGGGCCGGCCGCCACCGCCACCAGGACGGCCAGCGGCACCAGCAGGGTGACCGTCCAGGTGAGCAGGGCCCCGGTGGTGGCGGCCACCGCGCGCCGGTCGCCGGCCGCGACCGGCCCGGCCAGCAGCGGTACGACCAGGCTCGCCAGCGCGCCGCCGGCCACGATCTCGAAGATGATGTTCGGGACCGTGTTGGCGATCACGTACATGCCGCCGAGGTCGCTCTTCTGCACGATCCAGGTGAAGACGGCGGTACGGCCGAAGCCGGCGAGCCGGCTGACCACGGTGAGGACGGCGATGAGCGCGGCCGCTCCGGCGACACGGCCGGCGCCGGCGAGGGGTGCCGGGGTCGTCACGTCAGTCGGCGCGCCGGCCCAGTGCGTCGAGCTCGCGCAGCCCCGGGGTGCGCTGGATGACCTGGGTGAAGCTGACCTTCTCGCTGGCCGCGGTGAGCCCGGCGAGCACGGCGAGCAGCCCGGCCCGCCCGACCGGCCCGGTACGCGCGGCGAGCGCCACGCCGAGCAGCGCGCCGAGCGCATTCGCGCCGCTGTCGCCGAGCATCACGTCCTCGCCGAGGTCGGCGGGGAGCAGCCCGGCGGCGGCGCCGACGGCACCGGCGGCGATCCCGCCGTGCGGGCCGCCGGCCAGCGGCGCGCCGAGCAGGAGGCCGGACTTCAGCGCCCGGCCGGGACGCAGGTCGAGCAGGTTGAGCAGGTTCGCCGTGCCGGCGATGACCCCCGCGCCGAGCAACACGTCGACGCCCCGGCCCAGCGGGCCCTGCCGCTGGCGGCGCCGGTGCGCGGCGACCCGGGGGTCGGCGGCGAGCAGCGCGGCGGCACCGAGGCCCGCGGCCCCCACCCCGACGACCTTGACCATCCCGGCGGTGACGCGGCCCTCGCGCAGCGCGGCCAGGTGCCCGGCGAAGCCCTTGGCCGCCTTCTGCTCCGGCCGGGCCCCCACCACGTCGTCGTAGAGCCCGACGGCCCCGGCGCCCACCCCGGCGACCAGGGCCGCGGCGCCCGACGGCCCGCTGGAGGCGCCGAACGCGCCCACCCCGGCCGCGCCGGCCGCGAGCGCGGGGCCGGCGGCCAGGCTCACCGTGCGACCGCGGAAGTTGGTCCGGTCGAGCGCGGGACCGGCCGGTGAGGTGCGCACCTCGCGCAGCGCGTACCGGGCGGCGGCGGCGCCCGCGCCGGCGATCAGCAGTCGACCGAGCAGACTCACGCGTCTCCCTCCCGCCGTACGTCGGCGAAGCTGGATCCGGACACCGGGGTACGTCGTCGCATCACTGGGGCAGTCTAGGCAGCAGGGTGGCGTTGTCGGCGACGCCGTACTGCCCGGCCTTCTTCTCGGTGACCTGCTGCACCAACGCGAGGGCGGTGACCAGCTGGCCCTGGACGGTGTTGGCGTTGTCGACGGTGGAGATGGTCTGCACCAGCACGGGGTCGCTCCGCACGGCGGCCACCAGGTTCCCGCCGGCCGAGCCGTTGCCGCCCACGACGATCGTCCCGGTCCGGTCGAACTGCTCGGCGACCTTGAGCACCGACTCGTCCTTCTTCGCCGAGTCCTTGTCCACGTACGGCTGCCCGCTGACCACGACGACGGCCTCCGCCGACGCGGTGACCCGGTCCTCCGTGGTCAGGTAGTTGGCGTTGGTGTACGCGGCCAGCACCGCCCGCCGGTCGGCCTCGCTGACCGGGGTCGCGCCGGGCGCCCGGTCGAGCAGCACGCTGGCCAGCAGCGCGGTCGACGTCTCCACCCCGTGCCCGTTGCCGGGCAGCCCGGCGGTCGGCGCGCTGGTGGGGCGCGCGGCGGTGACGGCCAGCTCCAGCAGGTTGTTGTTGTTGTCCGGGTTGATGAACTTGTCCTGCAGGTCGATGCGACCGGTCACCTGGGCCCCGGCGAGCTGGAGCATCTTGACCACGCCCTCGGTGTGGTCGCGCCCCGTGGGCAGGCTGACCACCAGCACCCGCTTGCCGGTCAGCGTGCCGGGCAGGACGACCTCGGCGATCTGGGCCGCGAACTCCTCCTCGAGCTCCAGCTCCTTCTCCATGTTCTGGACCGCCTGGCGCATCAGCTGGTTGTCCTTGCGCAGCCCGTTGACGTTCTCCTTGAGCGAGTCGGCCACCGGGCCGTTCAGGGCGGCGGTGCCGACCACCAGGCCGATCGCCAGCGCGAGGAAGACCGCGGTCAGGGACACCACGTGGTACCGGAAGTTGATCACACCTGCAGCCTCTTGATCGGTGGGACGCTAGAAAAGCTGTTCAAGCTGGAACACGAAATTGTTCCACCACTCGGAGACCACGCCCAAATACGCCTTGCCGACCGTGGAGACCGCCACCGCCGACGCCATCGCCGCGATCGCGGAGAGCACCAGCAGCAGCAGCGACGACCCGGAGATGCTCTGCCGGTAGAGCCGGCTCACGCCCTTGGCGTCGACCAGCTTCCCGCCGACCTTGAGCCGGGTCAGGAACGTGGAGGCCATCCCGCCGCGGCCCTTGTCGAGGAACTCGACGAGCGTGGCGTGGGTGCCGACCGCGACCAGCAGCGAGGCGCCCTTCTCGTCGGCCAGCAGCATGGCCAGGTCCTCGCTGGTCGCCGCCGCCGGGAAGGTCACCGCCGGGACGCCGAGGCCGTTGACCCGGGCCAGGCCGGGCGCCCGGCCGTCCGGGTAGGCGTGCACGATCACCTCGGCGCCGCAGCGCAGAACGTCGTCGGTGACCGAGTCCATGTCGCCGATGATCACGTCGGGCGTGTAGCCGGCCTCCACCAGCGCGTCCGCGCCGCCGTCCACGCCGATCAGGACCGGCTTGAACTCGCGGATGTAGGGACGCAGCACGTCCAGGTCGGCCTTGTAGTCGTAGCCGCGCACCACGATCAGGCAGTGCCGCCCCTGCATCTCGGTCTGGATCTCGGGCACGCCGACGCCGTCGAGGAGCAGGTCGCGCTCCTGGCGGAGGTAGTCCATCGTGTTGGCGGCGAACGCCTCCAACTGGACCGAGAGCCCCTCCCGGGCATCGGCCATCGACTTGGCCACCGTCTCGGCGTCCTGGAGGCTGCCGTGCGCCACCGGCTCGTCGCCGACGAAGACGGTGTTGCCCTCGATCCGCACGGTGTCGCCCTCGCGGATCCGCTCGAAGACCCCCTCCCCCAGGTCGTCCAGGAGCGGGATGCCGGCGGCGACCAGCACCTCCGGGCCCAGGTTGGGGTAGCGGCCGGAGACCGAGGGCTTCGCGTTGAGCACGGCGCCGACACCGACGGCGACGAGCGAGTCGGCGGCCACCCGGTCGAGGTCGACGTGGTCGATGACCGCGATGTCGCCGGGGCGGAGCCGGCCGACCAGGCGTTTTGTCCGGCGGTCGAGGCGCGCGGTGCCGAGGATCCTGCCCGGTTCCGCGCTCCGGGTCCGGCGCAACGTGGGTAGACGCATCGTGACCATCCTGGCATGTGAGGCAGGCAATTCTGTCGCGACATGCCTGGGCAGGGGCCGCCTACCCAGGGAAGCACACTAACGCGCCGGTCGGTGTGCCTGTGCTCACAATCGCCGACCTCACGGGCGCCTCTCCCGGGCCGCCACGGCGAGAAGCTCCTCAGCGTGCGCGATACCCAGGTCGGAGTCCGGCAAACCCGCGAGCATCCGGGCCAGCTCCCGCGCGCGCTCGGTGTCCTCCACCACCCGGACCCCGCTCGTGGTGACCGCCCCGCCCGTGTCCTTCGCCACCACCAGGTGCCGGTCGGCGAACGCGGCCACCTGCGGCAGGTGGGTGACGACCAGCACCTGGTGGCTGCGGGCCAGCCGGGCCAGGCGCCGGCCGATCTCCACCGCGGCCTGGCCGCCGACCCCGGCGTCGACCTCGTCGAAGACCAGCGTGGGCGGCCCGCCCGAACCGGCGAAGACCACCTCGATGGCGAGCATCACCCGGGACAGCTCACCGCCGGAGGCGCCGCGCTGCAACGGCAGCGAGGGCGCGCCCGGGTGGGCCAGCAGGCGCAGTTCGACCTCGTCGCCGCCGTCCGGGCCGACGCCGACCTCGGTGCCGTTGACCGGCAGGGTCGGCTCGGTGCGGCCGGCCGTGCGGGGCAGCACCGCCACCTCGATCCGGGCGTGCGGCATGGCCAGCCCAGCCAGCTCGATGGTGACCTGCTCGGCGAAGCGGGTCGCCGCCTCCTGCCGCGACGACGACACCCGGCCGGCCAGCTCGGCCACCTCACCGGCCAGCCGGGAGGCCTCCCGGTCCAGCTCGTCCAGGAGGTCGTCGGAGGTGTCCAGGTCGGACAGCCGGGTGCGGGCCCGCTCGGCCCAGGCGATCACCCCGTCGACGTCGTCGGCGTACTTGCGGGTGAGCGCGCGCAGCGCCGCCCGCCGCTCGTAGACGGTCTGCAACCGGGCCGGGTCGGCGTCCAGCGCGGCGAGGTAGGCCGACAGCTCGGCGGAGACGTCCGTGACGAGGGTCGCCGCCTCCTCCAGCCGCCCCGCCAGCTCACCCAGCGCCGGGTCGGTGCCGGCCTGCGCCTCCAGGGTGCGGCGGGCGGTGCCGAGCAGCGCCGCCGCGTCCGGGGTCTCGTCGGTCGCCTCCACGCCGCCGGCCACGCACTGGTGGGCCACCTGCGCGGCGGTGCGCAGCCCCTCGGCGTGCTCCAGCCGCTGCGCCTCCGCCTTCAGCTCGTCGTCCTCACCGGGCTGCGGGTCGACCCGGGTGATCTCGTCCAGGCCGAGGCGCAGCAGGTCCGCCTCCTGGTTGCGCTCGCGGGCGTTGCGCCGCCGGTCGGTCAGGTCGTCGACCACCGCGCGCCAGCGGGCGTACGCCTCGCGCAGCGCGTCGAGCAGCTTCTCGTGCTCCGGGCCGGCGAAGCGGTCCAGCGCGGCCCGCTGCTCGGCCGGCCGCAACAGCCGCAGCTGGTCGGACTGGCCGTGCACCGCCACCGCCTGCTCGCCCACCTCGCCGAGCATCGACACCGGCATGCTCCGCCCGCCCAGGTGCGCCCGGGAGCGGCCCTCCACGGTCACGGTGCGGCTCAGCAGCACCGAGCCGTCCTCGTCGGGCTCGCCGCCCGCGTCGGTGATCCGCGCGTGCACGGTGGCGGCGACGCGGCCCTCGAGCCGCAGCCGGCCCTCGACCACCGCCCGGCCCGGCTGGGCGCGGACCCGCCCGGCGTCGGCACGCCCCCCGAAGAGCAGGCCGAGGCCGGTGACCACCATGGTCTTGCCCGCACCGGTCTCGCCGGTGATGACGTTCATGCCGCCGGTCAGCGGCAGCGTGGTGTCCTCGATGACGCCCAGTCCGGTGATGCGCAGCTCTTCCAGCACAGCAACCGACAGTAGACGCGGCCCCCGACAGTTGACCAGCCGGCGTGGCCGCGTCGGTGCGTCCGCCCGCCGACAGCGCCGCCGGGGCGGCCCGGGCACGGCCGGTGGACGCCGGCCCGCCCCGCGGTCACCGGCGGTTGCCGCGCCAGCCGTGCACGGGCAGGTCGAACTTCGCCACCAGCCGGTCGGTGAACGGGCGGTCCCGCAGCCGCACGACGCGTACCGGCAGCGCGCCGCGCCGCACGGTGACCCGCGCCCCGGGCGGCAGGTCGTAGACCCGCCGGCCGTCGCAGGACATCACCGCGAGGGTGGTGAACGGGTCGACGGTGATGGCGAACGTCGACGTGGGCGCGGTGACCAGCGGCCGGCTGAACAGCGCGTGCGCGCTGATCGGCACCAGCAGCAGGGCCTCCACCTCCGGCCAGACCACCGGCCCGCCGCCGGAGAAGGCGTACGCCGTCGAGCCGGTGGGGGTCGCGCAGACCACCCCGTCGCAGCCGTACCGGGACAGCGGGCGGCCGTCCACGTCGACGAGCAGCTCCAGCATCTGGGCGCGCTCGCCCTTCTCGACGCTGATCTCGTTGAGCGCCCAGGACTCGATGGTCGGGCCGCCGTCGAACTCGGCGGTCACGTCGAGGGTGAGCCGCTCGTCGACGGTGTAGTTGCGCTCGACCACGTCGCGTACCGCGCTGTCCAGGTCGTCGATCTCGGCCTCGGCGAGGAAGCCGACCTTGCCGAGGTTGATGCCGAGCAGCGGCACCTTCGCCGGCCGGGCCAGCTCCGCCGCGCGCAGGAAGGTGCCGTCCCCGCCGAGCGCGAAGACGATCTCCGCGCCCTCGGCCGCCTCCAGGCCCGTCACCGGGACCACCTCGGGCAGGTCGAGGTCGTCGGCCTCCTCGGCCACGACCCGCACCTCGAAGCCGGCGGAGGTCAGGTCGGCGGCGACGGCGCGGGCGTGCTCGGTGCTGCGCCGGCGGCCGGTGTGCGTCACCAGCAGGGCCGTGCGGCTCACCGGGACGGCCGTCCCGTCGCGCCCGCACGACTCCCGCGCGGCACGCCCGCGACCGCGGGGCTCGCCAGCTCACTCACCCGGCCACCTCCTCCGTCGCCGCGTCCGGCTGGTCGCCGGACGGCGCCGGGCCACCCGGCCCGGCGGTCACCACCGCGCGCACCCGCTCCGGGTCGGCCGGCGGTGCGCCCCGGCGTAACCATACGAAGAACTCGACGTTGCCGCTCGGCCCCGGCAGCGGGCTCGCGGCCACGTCGGCCAGGCCGAGGTCGAGGCGGGCCGCCGCGGCGGCCACGTCGAGCACGGCCTCCGCCCGCAGCAGCGGGTCGCGGACCACCCCGCCGGTCCCGACCCGCTCCTTGCCGACCTCGAACTGCGGCTTCACCATCAGCGCGAGGTCGCCGTCGGGCCGGGTGCAGCCGGCCAGCGCCGGCAGCACCAGCCGCAGCGAGATGAACGACAGGTCGGCGACCGTGAGGTCGACCGGCCCGTCGATGACCTCCGGCGTCAGCGTACGGACGTTGGTGCGCTCGAAGACCCGCACGCGGGAGTCGTTGCGCAGCGGCCAGGCGAGCTGCCCGTAGCCGACGTCGACCGCGACCACCTCCGCCGCGTCGGCGCGCAGCAGCACGTCCGTGAAGCCGCCCGTGGAGGCGCCCGCGTCCAGGCACCGCCGGCCAGCCACCGTCAGCCCGCCCGGAGCGAAGGCGGCCAGCGCGCCGGCCAGCTTGTGCCCGCCCCGGGAGACGTACTCCGAGCTGGGGTCCTCGCCGGTGACCAGGAGCGGATCGGCGGGGTCGACCATCGCGGCGGGCTTGCGGGCCGGCACGCCGCGCAGCTGGACCCGGCCGGCCTCCACCAGCGCGGCGGCCTGTTCCCGGGAGCGGGCCAGGCCGCGGCGGACGAGTTCGGCGTCCAGCCGGTTACGACGTGCCATGCGTGGTTCTTCTCCGGTCGGTCAGGCCTGGTCGATGGTGGCGAGGGTCTCCCGCAGCGTCTCGTACGCCGCCTCGTACTGCGCGATCTGGTCGGCCGGGGCGAGCGTCGCGGCGTTGGCCATCGCCCGCACGGCGGCGTCCACGGCGGGATGCCGGTCGTCGCCGGGGTCCTCGGCGGGCTCCGGCGGCGACGGCGGGCCGGGGCGCGGGCCCGGCCGGGCGCCCGGCGGCGGGCCGGGGCGG
>NZ_JBFABA010000089.1:0-12027 GCF_040640115.1 Micromonospora sp. NPDC023644
ACCGTGGCGGGCTTGCCCTCGGTGGGGGCGGCGACGGCGGCGGTGACGGGGCCGGCGATGGCGCCGCCGGTGAAGGCGAGCCCGGCCACGGTCAGGGCGGTCCTGCGGAAGATGTCGGTACGCATGATGGTCGGCACCTTTCGATCGGGGGTACGCGACACACACCAGGGGGGCGGGTGCGCCGCGGAAAGGGGGGGTGGATCGGAGGGGGGCGCTCCGGCGGCGGGGCCTGCTCGGGCGTCCAGGGGGATCTCAACGACCCGGTCCGGCAATGCATTCCGCCGGCTGTTAGGGCCACGCCGTGGCGCGGGGGAGCGCCGTGGGTATGCCATGTTCAACGACCCGGGCCGGCCGGCGATTCCGCCGCCCGGGTGGCGCCGGGCACGGGACGCGCCGGGACGATCGCGGCATCCGGGCACAAAACGGACGCCGCCAAACGGACAAACTGCCCGTCACGTCGCAGGCGGCGGTCACCCGGTCGTCGAGTGCGCATCCGCGCCGCCGTGCGCCCGCGGCGTCGACAGCGACCGGCAACCGTCGACGCGCGCCTGGAGCGACGCGCCGGGTTGGAAACGCCCAAAAGTCCCGAGACCGGGGAGGATGCGACCCCCTCCGGTCGCCGGCGCGAGCCCTGCCGGAACTCCAGCCTCGCGAGCCGGCAGGGCCCGGGTGCCAGACGGCCAGGCCTGGGAGTGTCAGGCGGACGGGGCGGGCGCGGGGACCTCCTCAGAACCGGGCCGGGTGAGGCCCGCCTCGTGCGATCCGGAGGGTGCCGGTGGCTCGGGCTGGGTGGGGATCGCTGCCTCCGGCGCGGCGGGCGCCGATGGCGCGACCGGTGCCGGTGGCGCGGCGGGTGCCGGTGGCGCGGCGGGCCAGGGGATCTCCGGCGAGCGGTGGAAGGCGACGCCGGCCGCGGCCCAGCGCGGGCCGTGCCCGGCCAGTCGGTCGCGGAACCCGGCCCAGTCGTGCGTCGCGCGGGGTGACCAGCCCAGCTCGGCTATCGCGGGCAGGCGCGGGAAGAGCATGAACTCGATCTCGGCCAGGCAGGTGACCGACTCGGTCCACAGCGGCGCCTCCACCCCGAGCACCGCGTCGGCCGGCACGCCGGTCACGTGGGCGCCGGGATCCCAGTCGTACGACCGCCGCACGTCGATCAGGCCCGCCCAGTCGTGCCCGATGGGGGTGTCCGGGGCGTACTTCATGTCGAGGTAGGCGTGGTTGCCGGGGGAGAGGATGAGCCGCGCCCCCCGCTGGACGGCGTCCGCCGTGACCGGGTCCCCGACCCCGGTGCCCCACCACTGGAGCACCCGCCCCTCGGCATGCACCGCGGGCGCGATCTGGTGCCAGCCCACCACCGTCTTGCCGGTCCCGGCGACGATGCGCTGGGTCCGCTCGACGAAGGCCGCGTACGCGTCGGGGCGCACCTTGAACGCCTCGTCGCCCCCGATGTGCAGCCACGGCCCGGGGGTGAGCGCCGCGATCTCGCCCAGCACGTCGGCGACGAACTCGTACGTCCGCTCGCTGGCGGGGTCGACGTAGCTGAAGCCGACCTCGGTGCCGGTGTACGGCGGCGGCGCGACGCCGTCCGGGGCCAGTTCGCCGTACGCGATCAGCGCCGCGTGGGTGTGGCCCGGCAGGTCGATCTCCGGCACCACGGTGACGTGCCGCTCGGCGGCGTAGGCCACGATCCGCCGGTAGTCGTCGTGGCTGTAGTGCCCGCCCGGACCGTCGCCCACCTCGCCCGCCCCGCCGACCTCGGCCAGCCGGGGCCAGGAGTCGACCGCGATCCGCCACCCCTGGTCGTCGGTGAGGTGCAGGTGCAGGTGGTTGAGCTTGTAGCGGGCCAGGTGGTCGATCACCCGCAGCACGTCCGGTACGCCGAAGAAGTGCCGGGCCACGTCGAGCATCGCCCCCCGGTAGGGGAACCGGGGCCGGTCCGTGATCGACCCGCCGGGCAGTGTCCAGCGCTCGGCGACCGGCGTCGGGCTCTCGATGGCGGCGGGCAGGAGCTGCCGTACCGTCTGCGCGCCGAAGAAGAGCCCGGCCGGGGTGGCGGCCTCGATCCGTACCCCGTCGGGCGTCACGTCGAGCCGGTAGCCCTCCGCGCCGAGGTCGTCGGAGTCGACCAGCGCCAGCGTGATGCCGCCGGCCGGCTCCCGCCGGGTGGCGTCGGTCACCGGCAGCGGATAGCCGGTGGCCGGTCGGAGCAGGGCGGCGAGCTGCCCGGCGACGGCGCGGGCGGCGTCGCCGGCGCCCACCCGGATCGCCGCGTCGGGGGTGAGCACGAAGTCGGCGCCCGGGACCGGCGTGACCCGCTCCGGGGCGGGCACGACGTCACCCAGCCTGGGCCGGGTGGCCGGAGCGGGCTGGTCGTCGGGGGTCCGGGCCGGCGGGGCGGGCGGGTCGTCGCCGAGTTCGGGCGCCGGGGCGAGCACGACCTCGGCGGCCCGGGCCGCGGCCCGGGCCAGCTCGGCGGCGGCCGGTTCGTGGACCGGCAGGTCGAGCTGCCCGGTCGTCCGCTCGTCCACCCCGGGGCGGGACGGGTCGAGCGGCTCCGGGGCGGCGGTGGGAACGGCTGGCACGGCGTCGGCTCCAGGGGGTGTATTTGCGGCGGTTATGGCAAAGATGAGGTTCACCGAAAAGCGTGCGGTCAAGAGTACGAGGCCGAGCGCGAAATGCGTGATCGTGCGCGTGGAAGCGTTCCCAAAAACCGGTACGAACGCGGATAGTCGTGATAGCTGTGCCTATTGTCACCGAACGGTCCCAGGCCACACGATGTTCGCTTAGCCTTCGCCCACCGGCCGGCTTGGCACCGGGATTGCCGGTGGTCCATCCCGGGGTAATGAGCAACTGAACCTTCGTTAAGTGTCGGACCGGCGCGCGTGGGAGGGCTCTGGTGGCAACGCAAGAGACGGTGGAACACAAGTACGTCTACGCCTTCGCCGAGGGCAACAAGGACCTCAAGGACCTGCTCGGCGGCAAGGGGGCCAATCTGGCCGAGATGACCAATCTCGGTCTGCCGGTCCCGCCGGGCTTCACGATCACCACGGAGGCCTGCAAGGCGTACCTCGCCACCGGTGAGGAGCCCGACGGCCTGGCCGAGCAGATCGCCGCGCACCTCGCGTCGCTGGAGCGGGCGATGGGCAAGTGCCTCGGTGACCCGGAGGACCCGCTGCTGGTCTCCGTGCGCTCCGGCGCCAAGTTCTCCATGCCCGGCATGATGGAGACCGTCCTGAACGTCGGCCTCAACGACCGCAGCGTGCAGGGACTCGCACGGCAGGCCGGCGGCTCGGGCGACCAGGCCCCCTCCGGCGGCGCGGACCGGTTCGCCTGGGACTCCTACCGTCGCCTGATCCAGATGTTCGGCAAGACGGTGTGCGAGGTGCCGGGCGAGGAGTTCGAGCACGCGCTCGACGACGCGAAGCGGGCCAAGGGCACCAGCAACGACCTCGACCTCGACGCCGACGACCTGCGGGGGCTGGTCGACGCGTACAAGAAGATCTTCTTCAAGCACACCGGCCGGGAGTTCCCGCAGGAGCCGCGCGAGCAGCTCGACCTGGCCATCCGGGCGGTCTTCGAGTCGTGGAACGCCGAGCGCGCGGTGCTCTACCGCCGCCAGGAGCGCATCCCGGCCGACCTGGGCACCGCCGTCAACGTGGTGGCGATGGTCTTCGGCAACCTCGGCCCGGACTCCGGCACCGGCGTCGCGTTCACCCGCGACCCCGCCAGCGGCGCCCAGGGCATCTACGGCGACTACCTGGCCAACGCCCAGGGCGAGGACGTGGTCGCGGGCATCCGCAACACCGTGCCCCTGCAGGAGCTGGAGCGGCTGGACAAGAAGTCCTACGACGAACTGCTCGGCATCATGGCCCGGTTGGAGGGCCACTACAGGGACCTCTGCGACATCGAGTTCACCATCGAGCGCGGCAAGCTCTGGATGCTCCAGACCCGCGTCGGCAAGCGCACCGCCGCTGCGGCGTTCGTCATCGCCGGTCAGCTCGTGGACGAGGGCCTGATCGACCTCGACGAGGCGCTGCACCGGGTCAACGGCGCGCAGCTCGCCCAGCTGATGTTCCCGCGGTTCCGGCTCGACCACGAGTTCAAGCCGGTGGCGAAGGGGATCGGGGCGTCGCCGGGGGCGGCGTCGGGCAAGGTGGTCTTCACCTCCGCCCGCGCGGTCGAACTGGCCGCCGAGGGGGAGTCGGTGATCCTCGTCCGCCGGGAGACCAACCCCGACGACCTCAACGGCATGATCGCCGCCCAGGGCATCCTCACCTCGCGCGGCGGCAAGACCAGCCACGCCGCCGTGGTGGCGCGGGGGATGGGCAAGACCTGCGTCTCCGGCGCCGACGAGATCGAGGTCGACGTCCCGCAGCGCAGGTTCGTCGTCGGCGGGCAGACCGTCGTCGAGGGCGACGTCGTCTCCATCGACGGCACCACCGGCAAGGTCTACCTCGGCGAGGTGCCGGTCATGCCGTCGGAGGTGGTGCAGTACTTCGAGGGCAGCCTCGACCCCGAGCACGTCGACAACGCGCTGGTCCGGGCCGTACACCGGATCATGTCGCACGCCGACGCCCGGCGGCGGCTGGCCGTACGCACGAACGCCGACACCGGCGCGGACGCCGCCCGGGCCCGGCGCTTCGGCGCGGAGGGCATCGGCCTCTGCCGCACCGAGCACATGTTCCTCGGCGACCGGCGCGAGCTGGTCGAGCGCCTGATCCTGGCCCGCGACAATGGCGAGCGGGAGGCCGCGCTGGCCGCGCTGCTGCCGTTGCAGCGCGCCGACTTCGAGGAGATCTTCCGGGAGATGGACGGGATGCCCGTCACCGTCCGGTTGATCGACCCGCCGCTGCACGAGTTCCTGCCCCCGCTGGAGCAGCTCGCGGTCAACGTGGCGGTCGCCCAGGAGCGCGGCGAGGACGTCGCCCAGGAGGAGGCGCTGCTCGCCGCCGTGCGGCGGATGCACGAGGAGAACCCGATGCTGGGCCTGCGCGGCGTCCGCCTCGGCCTGGTCATCCCCGGCCTGTTCGCCATGCAGGTGCGGGCGATCGCCGAGGCGGCGGTCACCGTCACCCGCGGCGGCGCGGTGGCCAGGCCGGAGATCATGGTCCCCTTGGTCGGCGCGGTGCAGGAGCTGGAGACGGTCCGCGCCGAGGCCGAGAAGATCATCGCCGAGGTGGTCGGGGACAGCGGCGTCGAGGTGCTGATCGGCACGATGATCGAGGTGCCCCGGGCGGCGCTGACCGCCGGCCAGATCGCCGAGGCGGCGCAGTTCTTCTCCTTCGGCACCAACGACCTGACCCAGATGGGCTGGGGCTTCTCCCGCGACGACGTCGAGGGCGCGTTCTTCTGGCGGTACCTGGAGCTGGGCATCTTCGGCATCTCGCCGTTCGAGTCGATCGACCGCGACGGCGTGGGCCGGCTGGTGCGGATCGCCGCGGAGGAGGGCCGGGCGGCCCGGCCGGAGCTGAAGCTCGGCGTCTGCGGTGAGCACGGGGGTGACCCGGAGTCGGTGCACTTCTTCCACGAGGTCGGCTTGGACTACGTGTCCTGCTCGCCGTTCCGGGTGCCCGTCGCCCGGCTGGAGGCCGGCCGCGCGGCGGTGGAGACGGACGGCTCCGACAGCCGCTGACGCGCCGGGTACGGACAGGCCGGCGGCGGACCCGGGGGAGCGGGTCCGCCGCCGCTGCCGTGCGGGCGGCCCGTGCCGGCGCGACCGCACCATGGGTCGGGAGTCGGACGCGCCGGCCGGCGCACCCGACTCCGGGGGTTGCTCAGACCGGCGGGCGGCGCCAGGTGTGGGGGGTGACGCGCCGGGGCAGCCTGCCGCCCGAGGTGCGGGCCGTGAGCCGGGCGTGCGCCTCGGGCACCGTCGCCGCCCCGATCAGGCGGTTGGTGTCCAGCACCGAGCCGGTGCGCCGGGCCACCGCCCGCGCGTCGGCGTGCAGCTCCTCCAGGTCGACGCCGGCGTCGGCGACCAGCGTCAACAGGGCGTTGCGCCCGGCGGGATAGGTGACGACGGCCCCGGTCGAGGTGCGCAGCACCGATTCCCGGAACTCGCCGTGGCGCACCGTGTCGGCCACCCGGTGGCCGAGGCCGAAGCTGGCCGCCGCGAGCGCCGCCAGGTGGGTGGCGTCCGTCGCCGGCAGGTCGCTGGAGATCAGCAGGCCGTCGGTGCCGGCCAGCACCGTGCCCGCCACCTCGGGGCGGCGCCGGCGCAACTCCGACAGTTCCGTTCCCATCATCGTGTCCGCGTCCACGGGTGTCTCCCCACCGTCGGGCCCTCAGTCTGGTCACGTTCCGCGCTGGGAACGCTACCGGCGGCCATGCCGGACCGCGATCCCGTAACCGTCGGCGATCGGGCGACAACTCTCGCCTGTTCGGAGGTTGCGCGGCCGTCGGGCGCGCGCCGGCGGCGCGCCGTGCGCGGCGCGCGGGCGTAACCTGATCGGCATGAGCAGCGCCTGGGAGAGCCTGACCGTCGACGCCCGGGACCCCGCCCGGCTCGCCCGCTGGTGGGCCGAGGCGCTGGGCTACCAGGTGGTCACCGAGCAGCCGGACGAGGTGGAGATCCGCCGCTCCGCCGACCGGCTGCCGGGCATCGTCTTCGTGCCGGTCGCCGACGACAAGACGACCAAGAACCGGCTGCACATCGACCTGCGCCCCGACGACCAGGAGGCCGAGGTCGAGCGGCTGGTCGACATGGGGGCCCGGCACGTCGACGTGGGGCAGGGCGACGGCGGGTGGACCGTGCTGTCCGACCCGGAGGGCAACGAGTTCTGCGTGCTGCGGCAGCGTGAGGGCTGAGCCCCCCGGGGCGGACGATCCGGACGTCGCCCGCTGGGTCGGCGAAGCACCGAAGGACACCGGGCACGGGCGGTCGGCGTACGAGCGGGACCGCGCCCGGGTGCTGCACTCGGCGGCGTTCCGGCGGCTCGCGGCGAAGACCCAGGTGCACACGGCCGGCACCGACGACTTCCTGCGTACCCGGCTGACCCACTCGCTGGAGGTCGCGCAGATCGCCCGGGAGATGGGGGCCCGGCTGGGCTGCGACCCGGACGTGGTCGACACCGCCGGGCTCGCCCACGACCTCGGCCACCCGCCGTTCGGGCACAACGGCGAGGACGCGCTGGACGACCTCGCGGCCGGGTGCGGCGGCTTCGAGGGCAACGCGCAGACGCTGCGGGTGCTGACCCGGCTGGAGGCCAAGGTGGTCGCCCCGGACGGGACGTCCGCCGGCCTCAACCTGACCCGCGCCTCGCTCGACGCGGTCAGCAAGTACCCGTGGCCCCGCCGCCGGGAGCAGCGCAAGTTCGGGGTGTACGACGACGACCTCCCGCTCTTCGCCTGGCTGCGCACCGGCGGGCCGGGTGACGACCGGCGCTGCCTGGAGGCGCAGGTGATGGACTGGGCCGACGACGTGGCCTACTCGGTGCACGACGTCGAGGACGGCATCCACGGCGGGTACGTGTCGCTGCGCCCGCTGCTGCGCGACCCGCAGGAGCGGGCGGCGCTCTGCGCCGACGTCGCCGCCACCTACTCCGGCGAGTCCCCGGCCGACCTCGGCGAGGTGCTGCTGGAACTGCTCGACGATCCGGTGCTCGCCCCGCTGGCCGGGTACGACGGCAGCCATCCCGCGCAGGCCGCGCTGAAGGCGACCACCAGCGTGCTGACCGGCCGCTTCGTCTCGACGGTCGTGGCGGCCACGCAGGCGCGGTACGGTCCCGGCCCGCACCGCCGCTACGCCGCCGACCTGGTGGTGCCCCGGCGGATCCGGGCGCGGTGCGCGCTGCTCAAGGGCATCGCCCTGCGGTACGTGATGCGTCGCCCCGGCGCGGGGGACCGCTACCGGCGGCAGCGGGAGGTCCTGGCCGAGCTGGTGCACGCCCTGGCCGACCGGGCGCCGGACGGGCTGGATCCCGTCTTCGCCCCGCTCTGGTCGGCCGCGCCGGACGACGCGGCCCGGCTCCGGGTCGTGATCGACCAGGTCGCCTCGCTGACCGACCCGGCGGCCGTCGCCTGGCACGCGCGGGTGGTGCGCGGCGCGGGGGGCGGGCACCCGCCGGCCGAGGAGCGTGGGATGGGCAGCCGCGCAAACTTAGGCTAACCTAACCGGCATGACGGAGCGCCCCATCAAGGTCACGACCGCCCGGGTACTGCGCACCGAGCGGCCCACTCCCCACCTCGTCCGGCTGGTGCTCGGGGGCGAGGAGTTGACCGGCCTGCCGGTGGGCGAGTTCACCGACCACTACATCAAGATCGTCTTTCCGGCGCCGGGGACGGAGTATCCGATCCCGGCGGACCTCAACGCGATCCGCCGCGACCTGCCCCGGGAGCAGTGGCCCCGGCTGCGCGCGTACACGGTGCGGGCCTGGGACGCGTCGACCGGTGAGCTGACCGTCGACATCGTGCACCACGGCGACGTGGGCGTGGGCGGGCCGTGGGCGGCCGCGCTGCGCCCCGGCGACCCGGTGCACTTCGTCGGCCCCGGCGGGGCGTACGCCCCCAGCCCGGACGCCGACTGGCACCTGCTGGTGGGCGACGAGAGTGCGCTGCCGGCCATCGCCGCCGCCCTGGAGCGGCTGCCCGCCGGCGCCCCGGCCACCGTCTTCGTCGAGGTCGCCGACCCGGCCGACGAGCAGCCACTGGCCAGCCCGGGCGCGGTGCGCCTGACCTGGCTGCACCGGGGCGACCGCCCGGTCGGGGAGGCCCTGGTCGCGGCCGTGCGCGCCCTGGAGTTCCCGCCCGGTGACGTGCAGGCCTTCGTGCACGGCGAGGCGACCTTCGTCAAGGAGCTGCGCCGCCTGCTCCGCGTCGAGCGCGGCGTCTCCCGCGAGCTGCTCTCCATCTCCGGCTACTGGCGCCGGGGCCTGGACGACGAGGGCTGGCGCGCCAGCAAGCCCGACTGGAACCGGCAGGTGGAGGCCGAGGAGTCCGCCGCCGTACCGGCCTGAGCGGGCACCGGACGACACCCGGCCCAGGCGGCGCCCGGTGTCGTCCGGCACCACGACCGGCGGTACCCGGCGACGCCCGGCGCCCGGCGACTTGAACCTGACGCGGCGTCAGGTCCTACCGTCGTGGACGCCGGCGCATCCGCCGTCGGCGGAAGTCGGAGGAGAGGGACGTGGAGCGGCCGCGGACGTGGAAGGTCGGGGAACTCGCCCGGGCGACCGGCCTGACGGTGCGAACCCTGCACCACTGGGACCACCTCGGCCTCGTGACGCCCTCCGGGCGTACCGCGGCGGGACACCGCCGCTACGAGGACCGCGACGTCGAGCGCCTGTACGAGGTGCTCGCCCTGCGCCGCCTCGGGGTCCCGCTCGCCACCGTCGGGGAACTGCTCGGCGGGTCGGCCTCGGTCGAGGACGTCCTGCGCCAGCACCTCCGCCTCGTCGACGAGCAGCTCGTCGCCCTGCGTCGGCTCCGCGCCGGCCTCGGCGCGATGGTGGGCGCGCATCCGCGTTCGACCGCCGACTTCCTTGGCCTGATCCGGGAGGTCGTCTTCGTGGACGAGATCGTCGAGAGGTACTTCACCGCAGAGCAGCTGGCCGGGTTGGCCGAGCGCCGCGAGCGCGAGGCCGGACAGGTGGCGGCCGTCGAGGCCGCGTGGCCGGAACTCATCGCCCGGGTCCAGGCCGCCGTCGACGCGGGTACGGACCCCGCCGGCGAGCACGGCCGGGCCCTCGCCGCCGAGTGGGCGGACCTGCTGGAGCGGTTCCATCGCGGCGACGACGAGCTGCGCCGCTCGCTGTACGCCATGCAGGCGGAGAACGCGGACACCATCCGGCGGGAGCACGGCGGGCCGAGCGCCGAGCAGATCGCGTTCATCGCCGCGGCGTCGGCGGAACCGGGCGCTCCTGCCGCGGCCGGGGCGTCGTGATCCCGCACGAATGGCGGGCCCACCACCGGCAGGACGACGGCGAACTTCTCGGGTACCTCGTGCCCGTGGCAGTGGGCCGGTGCGTCCCGGTCACACCCTTCGGCCACCCGCTCGGGCCGGTCCAGCCGAGCGACGACGCCGCCCGGCTGCTCGACGAGAGCGGACTGAGCTACCTGGCGGACCGCTGGTACCTGCGCGTCGACGGCCGGGAAGACCCGATCGCCGTACGCATCGGAGAGGTCGCCCCCGACCGGATGACGGTACGCAACGCCGACTACGGGTACGAGGGGAACATCGGCGACCTCTTCGTCCTGGAGGTTCCGACGGACCGGCTCACCCGCCCCTGAACGCCGCCGCAGACGCCGGGAGGCACCTGGCCGGCGGCGTCACGGTGTGAGCGATCGCCTGCGGCGGGTGTTTCACCCGATGTCGCCCGGTCGTCACCCCCTGTCCCGCACGATGGGCAGGGGGTGGCGCATGAGCGGGCAGGTACGGGACCCGGCGCGGGCCGTGGGCCGGATTGACCGGACGGTCCTGGCGCTCAGCGTCGGCGGCGTACTGGCCGTCGTGGCGTGGGGCGTGCTGGCCCGGCGCTCCCTGGCCGGCTTCGGCGAGTCGGGCCTGGCCTGGGTGATCGACACCTTCGGCTGGTTCTTCGTGGTGGCCGCCGACGCCTTCCTGGTGCTCTCGGTGATCATCGCCGCGACGAAGTTCGGCCGGATCCGGCTCGGGGCCGACGACGACGAGCCGGAGTTCAGCACGCTGGCCTGGGTGGCCATGATGTTCAGCACCGGCATGGGGATCGGCCTGGTCTTCTACGCCGTCGCCGAGCCGATCGAGCACTACGGCGCCCCGCCGCCGGCCAGCGGCGTCGCGCCGAACACCGGGGCCGCCGGTGCGGCGGCGATGCAGTACACGCTCTTCCACTGGACGCTGCACCCGTGGGCGATCTACGCGGTGGTGGCGCTCGCGCTGGCGTACTCGACGTTCCGCAAGGGGCGGCCGAACCGGATCTCGGCCGCCTTCCAGCCGCTGCTCGGCGCGCGGACCGAGGGGCCGGTCGGCCGGGCGATCGACCTGCTGGCCGTCTTCGCCACCGTGTTCGGCTCGGCGACCAGCCTCGGCCTCGGCGCACTCCAGGTCGCCGCCGGGCTGGACCTGGTCACCGGAGTGCCGGACACCACCGCCGTCGAACTGGTGGTGATCGGCGCCCTCACCCTGGCGTTCGTCGTCTCCGCCTTCTCCGGCCTGCACCGGGGCATCAAGTGGCTGTCGACCACCAACGTCGTGCTCGCCGTCGCGCTGATGGTCTTCGTGTTCGTGGCCGGCCCGACCATCTACACGCTGGAGGTGCTGCCCGCGTCGGTCGGCGACTACCTGAGCAACCTGGTCACCATGTCCACCCGCACGGGCGCCTTCTCGGACCCGGCCTGGCTGGGCAACTGGACGATCTTCTACTGGGCGTGGTGGATCTCCTGGGCCCCGTTCGTCGGCATCTTCATCGCGCGGATCTCCCGGGGGCGCACCGTCCGGCAGTTCGTCGCCGGGGTGCTGCTGGTGCCCAGCGGGGCCAGCGTGGTCTGGTTCGCGGTGCTGGGCGGCAGCGCCCTGCGGGTGCAGGCCACCGGCACCCGGGACCTGGTCGCCGACGTCGGCGCGGGCACCGAACGGGCCCTGTTCGGCCTGCTGGAGGCGCTGCCCCTGGCCGGCCTGACCACCGTCCTGGCGATGGTGCTGGTCGGGCTCTTCTTCGTCACCGGCGCCGACTCCGCCGCGCTGGTGCTCGGCTCGCTGACCTCCCGGGGCGCGCTGCGCCCGCACCGCGCGCTGGTGGTGGTCTGGGGGGTGCTGATCGGCGCGGTCGCCGCCGTGCTGCTGCTGGTGGGCGGGCTGGACGCGCTGCAACAGGCGACCATCCTCGTCGCCCTGCCGTTCGTCGTGGTGATGCTCGGCCTGGCCGTCGCGCTGGTCCGGGACATGGCCCGGGACCCGGCGGTCAACCCGCCGCCGCGGGTCCGCCGCTCCGGCCTGGCCGCAGCCGTCCGGGCCGCCCGGTCGTACGACGAGGAGGACCCGCCGCCGGTGCGGCGCTACCTGCGGCGCCCGCGCTGAACCGGCGTGGCCGGCCCGGTCGCCGCCGGGCGGCC
>NZ_JBFABA010000090.1:0-11697 GCF_040640115.1 Micromonospora sp. NPDC023644
GGCTACCAGAACAGCCCCCGAGGCGCCGGCGCCACCCTGCGCTGGTAACCACCCACAACCCGGCACGCCGCCCGACCCACGAAGGAGACAACCCGGTGTGGGTCCGGGCGGCGTGCCGACCAGTTTGACCAACGCCCCGCCGGCCCTGGTTCCCAGGGTCCGCCGGCGTCCCCGCCGATCGAGACGGAGAAGATGACCATGCCCAGCAACCAGTCGTCCTGGGGCGACGCGTCCGCACACCTGGCTGACGCCGGGGTGGCGGAGGACACCTCCTACTACCGCGGGTTCACCAGCCCGGACGAGAAGGCCGCGCTCACCGTGGCGATGCGGATCCAGGCCGCCTGGGCGGCCAACGACCCGGACGCCTTCGCCAGCGTCTTCGCCGACAACGGCAGCCTGCTCATGCAGGACAACCAGCTCACCAGCCGCGAGCAGATCCGGTCCTACATGCGGGAGGGCTTCGAGGGGCCGTACCGGGGCGCCCGGGTCAAGGGCTGGCCGGTCTTCCTGACGTTCCTCAAGGACGACGTCGCCATGGTGGTGACCGAGGGCGGGATCATGTTCGCCGACGAGTCGGAGATCGCGCCGGAGCGGTTCATCCGCGCCACCTGGGTGATCCGCCGGGAGCCCTCCGGGCAGCTGCGCCTGCTGTCGCACCAGAGCAGCCCGGTCAAGGGCTGACCGCCGGCCGGGCGACGCCGGTCGCGGGCCACCCGCCACCGGCCGCCCGGACGCCGGCGAAGCCCGGCCCGCCGCCGGCCGCCCGCACGTCGGTAGGTCGCCCGGAGCGTGCGGCGCGGGCCCGACCCGGTCCCCGATCACCGCCGGCGGACCCCCGACGGCGCCAGCGGCGGCGAGGAGTCGCCGCCGCTGCCGCGGGCGCCCGCGTCGCCTCCTCCGAATCGCGGCCAGGTCCGGAAAAGCAATTCGGACAAACGGATGAACGTCCCGGAGGAAAGCACTCTGGAAGGCGAACCCGGCAGCCCGTCGGCTCATCCTTGACCCAGCGCATTCTAAGGAGGAGTGAATGTACGACTATGTCGTCGTCGGCGGAGGAACCGCCGGTTGTGTGCTCGCGGCGCGGCTGAGCGAGAATCCGGACGTGTCGGTCTGCCTCATCGAGGCCGGTCCGGCGGACAAGGCGCCGAACATTCACATTCCGGCTGCGTTCGGGAAGCTCTTCCGCACCCACCTGGACTGGGACTACGACACGCACGACGAGCCGTTCCTGGACCGCCGTCGCGTCTACCTCCCGCGCGGGCGGGTGCTCGGCGGCACCAGCTCGATCAACACCATGGTCTACATCCGGGGCAACCGGATCGACTTCGACGGCTGGCAGCAGCCGGGCTGGAGCTTCGACGAGCTGCTGCCGTACTTCAAGCGCTCGGAGGACAACGAGCGGGGCGAGTCGACGTACCACGGGGTCGGCGGCCCCCTCGCCGTCTCCGAGGGCCGGGCGAAGAACCCGATGTCGAAGGCCTTCGTGGAGGCCGCGGCCGAGGCCGGGCACGCCGTCAACCCGGACTTCAACGGGGCCGAGCAGGACGGGTTCGGGTTCTTCCAGGTCACCCAGCGCGACGGCCGTCGCGCGAGCGCCGCGACCGCGTTCCTGCACCCGGCGCTCGACCGGCCGAACCTGACCGTCGAGACGAACCTCCAGGTGCACCGGGTCCTGTTCGACCACGGGCGGGCCGTGGGGGTCGTCGGCCAGCGCCTGGACGACGAGATCACGGTCCGGGCGGAACGTGAGGTGATCCTCGCCGGCGGCGCCTACAACAGCCCGCACCTGCTGATGCACTCCGGCGTCGGTCCCGCCGACCTGCTGGCCGCGCTCGGCCTGCCGGTCGTGCTCGACCAGCCCGCGGTGGGCCAGGGGCTCCAGGACCACGCCCTGGTGCCGCTGATCTTCACGCACTCCCACCCGATCAGCCTGCTCGTCGCCGGGGCGCCGGCGAACGTGGAGCAGTTCATGGCGGACGGCACGGGACCGTTGACGTCCAACGGCCCGGAGTCCGGCGGGTTCGCCCGGACCCGCGACGACCTGCCGGCGCCCGACGTGGAGTACCTGGGCGCGCCCGTCATGTTCGCCGACAGCGGCCTCGGCACGCCGACCCACCACGCCTTCTCGTACGGTCCGTCGATCCTCACCCCGCGCAGCCGTGGCTACGTGACCCTGGCCTCCGACGACCCGACGGCGAAGCCGAAGATCGTGCACAACTACTTCGCGGACGAGGCCGACATGCGGGTCGCGATCGACGGTGTGCGGATCGGGTTGGAGATCTCGCGGCAGCCGGCCCTGAAGCCCTACACGGAGGCGGCGTACCAGCCGCCGGCGTCGGAGTCGGACGACGACCTGCGCACCTACGTCCGTCAGTACGCGCACTCCATCTACCACCCGGCCGGCACCTGTGCCATGGGCACGGTCGTCGACGCCGACCTGCGGGTACGCGGCGTGGAAGGGCTGCGGGTGGTCGACGCCTCGGTCATGCCGACGCTGATCCGCGGCAACCCGAACGCCGCGGTGCTGGCCATCGCCGAGAAGGCGGCCGACCTGATCAGCGGGGCCCCGCCGCTGCCCGCGAACACCGCCGCGCTCGCGGCCTGACCGTCCGGAAGCACACCTGCCGCGCCGGTTCGTCACGCCTTCCCGGCACCGGGTCGGCGAATCGTCGGACCGGCCCGTTCCGGCGCTGCAACGACACGACTATCTCGAAGGAGGACCGGGTGGAGGTCACCCAAGCACCGTCCAGGACCGAACTGGTCAAGCGGGCCACCGATCTGGTGCCGCTGCTGCGCAAGCACGCCAGTTGGTCGGAGGAGAATCGGCGCCTGCACGACGAGGTGGTCGACGCGATGGCGGAGGCCGGCTTCTTCAAGATGCGGGTGCCCACCCGGTACGGCGGATACGAGTCCGACACCCGTACGCAGGCGGAGGTCACCGCCGAACTGGCCCGCGGCGACGGCTCGGTCGGCTGGACCATGTCGGTCTGGACGATCCCGGGCTGGATGGTCGGCATGTTCCCGGACGAGGTCCAGGACGAGGTCCACTCCACGCCCGACGTGCGGGTGTGCGGCACGCTCAGCCCGTCGGCGATGGCGGCCCCCAAGGACGGCGGCCTGGTCGTCAACGGCCAGTGGGGCTTCATCAGCGGCGCCCAGCACAGCCACTGGCAGGAGATCATCGCCATGGCGCCGACCCCGGACGGCGCCGGGCTCTGGCCGGTGATGGCGCTGGTGCCGATGTCGGACCTGGAGATCGTCGACGACTGGTACACGTCGGGCATGCGGGGTTCGGGCAGCGTCACCACCGTCGCCCGGGACGTCTTCGTGCCCCAGGAGCGGGTGCTGCCGCTGCCGGCGATCCTGCAGAACCAGTACGCCTCCGTCCTGAACGCCGACCTGCCGATGTACCGCACGACGCTGCTCGGCGTGGCCGCCGCCTCCTCGGTCGGCACCGTGGTCGGGCTGGCCAGGGCGGCCCGCGAGGTCTTCTTCGAGCGGCTGCCGGGCCGGAAGATCACCTACACCGAGTACGAGAGCCAGCGCGAGGCCCCGATCACCCACCTCAGGGTCGCCGAGGCCGTCATGAAGATCGACCAGGCGGAGTTCCACGCGCACCGGGTCACCGGGCTGGTCGACGACAAGGGCCTGACCGGCGAGCCCCTGACTCTGGAGGAGCGGGCCCGTTCCCGGGCCGACGTCGGCGCCGTGTGCCAGCTCGGCAAGGAGGCCGTGGACATCTTCAACATGGCCAGCGGCGGCTCGTCCGTCTACAACACCGTGCCGATCCAGCGCATCGCCCGGGACGCGCAGGTCGTCAACATGCACGCGCTGATGCTGCCGGAGACCAACTACGAGCTGTACGGCCGGGTCCTCTGCGGTCTGGAGCCCAACTCGCCGTACATCTGACGGACAGGCCCCCGCGCACGGCGCGGGCGCGGTGGACGACGTGGTCCACCGCGCCCGCGCCGCGTCGGTCTGCTGGCCGGAGCGGTGCGCCCAACCCGGACGACGGGTCGGGCAGCACCGCTCCGGCCAGAGTGCGTTTTCGGCGGCAGCCGGGGACCCGGCCGCACCGTGGACGGCCCGGACAGCGACCCCGGCCGTCGCCAGAGCCCGCCCTCCGCCGCCACGGCCCTCCGCCGCCACGGCCCGCCCGCCGCCACGGCCCCCGCCGCCATGGCCCGGCCCCCGCCGCCACGGGGTGGCCCCGGTAGATGACGGCGGCCCCGGCGGCGGCCCCGGCCGGCGGCACGCCGGGGCGGGCACCGCGGCTATCCGGCGGAAGCTACGGTCAGTCCACCGCCGCCCGCCACGACCAGGACGTGGGCCCGCGTCTCGCCGTCGGCGGTCGGCTGGCGTGGGTCGGCGCGGTCGGCCCGGCCGTTACCGGCTGACGGTTCGTCCGGCGAGCGCCGGTCGAGTCCGACACCGGGGGCTGGCTGCCGGTCCGCGGCAACCGTCATCGGATGTGGCAGGGGGCCGGCGCTTTCGCGCCGGCCCCCCACCGCGCGGCGGCCCGGGCCGGCCGCCGCTGCTCGTGCCGTCAGTTGGCGGTCTCCACCGACGGCTCAGGTACCTCGGCCTGCCCCGGCGCCTCGACGGCGCCGCTCGGCGGGGCGTGTCGCAACGTGGCGACGGCCACGACGGCGAGGATGACGTACAGCGCCGCGCTCACGGCGACCACGACGTGCAGGCCGCTGGTGAAGGCGTCCCGCGCGGCCTCCAGCAGCTGGGCCCCGACCGGCCCGGCCAGCTGCTCGCCGGCGTTGATGGCGCCGACGATGCTCTCCCGGGCGCTCTGCGCCGCCTCGGCCGGCGTGCCGGCGGGCATGTTGTCGCTCAGCACCCCGCCGTAGACCGCGGTGGCGACGCTGCCCAGGGCGGCGACGCCGAGGGCCATGCCGAGCTCGCCACTGGTCTCCGACATGGACGCCGCCGAACCGGCCTTCTCCGGCGGCGTGTTGCGGAGCACCAGCTCGGTGCTGAGCGCCGCCTGCGGTCCGCTGCCGGCGCTGGTCAGGATCACGCCGACCACGACGAGCGCCAGCCCGCCGGCGCGGTCGAGCTGGGTGAGCAGCAGGTAGCCGACCGCGGCGACCAGGAAGCCGCCCGCGATGACGTAGGCCGGCCGGACCTTGCGGGCGATCGCCGGCGCGGTCATGGCCGCGGCGACCATGGCGAAGCCGGACGGCAGCATCAGCAGCCCGGCCCGCAGCGGCGAGAGGCCCGCGACCATCTGGAGGTAGAGGTTGACGACCAGGATGGTGCCGCCACCGATCGCGGCGCCGAGCAGCGCGATCACCAGCGCTCCGCTGAAGGACCGGTTGCTGAACAGGCGCAGGTCCATCAGCGGCTCGGCGAGGCGACGCTGGCGGAGCACGAAGGCCACCCCGAACACCACGCCGACGACGATGGCCAGTGCCGGCACCGGCTCCCAGCCGCCCTTGGCCAGCTCCTTGATGCCGTACACCAGCGGCAGGATGGTGGCGAGGGAGAGCGCCACGCTGGCCAGGTCGAGCCGCTTCGTGGAGGTGGTGTCACGGAACTCCGGCAGCAGTGCCGGGCCGGCCACGAGCAGCAGCGCCATCACCGGGAGGGCGAGCAGGAAGACCGCTCCCCACCAGAAGAACTGCAGCACGGTGCCGCCGACCAGGGGGCCGAGCGCCATGCCGCCCATGAAGCAGCTCACCCAGACGCCGATCGCGGCGCCCCGCTGCGCAGGGTCCTGGAACATGTTGCTGATCAGCGCCAGGGTGGACGGCATGAGGGTCGCGCCGGCGAGGCCCATCAGCGCCCGGGTGACGATCAGCATCTCGGGCGACGTCGAGAACGCGGCCACCACCGAGGCGATGGCGAAGGCCACCGCACCGATCAGCAGCAGCTTCCGGCGCCCGATCCGGTCGCCGAGGCTGCCCATCGTGATCAGGAAGCCGGCGATCATGAAGCCGTAGATGTCGATGATCCACAACTGCTGGACCATGGTGGCGCCCAGGTCGGCGCTGAGCTGGGGAAGCGCCAGGTGCAGCACACTGAGGTCCAGTGACAGCAGCAGTGTGGGAAGCGCCAGAACGGCCAGTCCCCACCACTCGCGCGAGGTGGCCCGCACACCGGGGTCGGGCGTCGCTGTGTTCATGTCCATGGCAAACCCTTCTGCGTCGTACAGGCGGTCGATTGCGGTGGCGGTGGGGTGGGCGGGGTCACGCGTCGTACCGGTCGTGGTGTCGCCACCACTGCTGCGGGTAGTCCAGCTCCTCCTCCTGCCGGCCCAGCGCCGTCAGGTCGAGGTAGTTGTAGGTGTTGATGAGCGCGTCGCCGCCCCGGGAGAAGGACGAGTAGGTGTGGAAGACGTCCGTCCCGTCGCGGAGGAACACGCTCAGGCCGGAGGACTCGGAGTCGTTGTTGGTGACGCCGAAGTCGGGGTTGAAGTCGCTGCCGAAGGACGAGAACCACGGCACCGTCCAGCCCATGCGCTGCCGGTACGGCTCGAGCTTGGTCAGCGGGGCGCGGGACACCAGCACCAGGTTGGTGTCCCGGGCGTGCAGGTGGGCCGGGTGGCCGAGGTTGTCGACCTGCAACGAGCAGCCCACACAGCCCTCGTCCCAGTCCGGGTGGAACATGAAGTGCCGGACGATGAGCTGGCGGCGGCCGTCGAACAGGCCCACCAGGTCCACCGGGCCGTCCGGCCCCTGGAAGACGTACTCCTTCTCCACCCGGACCATCGGCAGTTCACGCCGCAGGGCGCTCAGCGCGTCGCGCGCCCGGGTGAGCTCCTTCTCCTTGACGAGGAGCTCCGCACGGGCGGCTTCCCACTCGTCCCGGCTGACAACTTTCTGCTGCGCCATCGTGTTTCTCCTGCGTTCCGTCTCTCGGGTGACCATCAGCGGCGCCCTCACCGCTGCCGACCCTGATTGAGACGGCGGAACGCGGAAAAACTCATCGCTGCCCGCGACAGCATCGCCACGCACCGCACGGCCGGGCGCCGCCGGGACCGCGGCGGTGGGCCCGGCGGACCGCCGGCGTCGCCGCGGTCGCGGCAGTGACCGCCCAGGTCAGGACGGCAGCCCGCCGTACGGCCTCCGGCGGCGCGACTACGCCGGCCGGTTACGGGACACGGCGGCCAGCACGGCGGGCACGGACCCGAGATTGCGGATGGCCAGGGGCGCCAGCCCGTCGAACCACAGCACGTCGCCGCGCCCGAAGCGCTGCAACCCGCCGCCGGGGTACTCGACCTCGACCTGGCCGTACTCGAGGACGACGATCGCGTCGCCCCACTCGGCCGGGTCGACGGTCCGCACGGTCCCCGGATCGACCACCATCACGAGCAGCCGGAGCAGCGACGGCAGCCAACGGTTGAGGAAGGAGACCCGGTCGTCCTCGCCGCCGTCCATCAGCGGGACAGCGGCAGCCCGAAGGCCGGGAAGATCCGGGGGAGGAAGGCGGTGATCTCCACGATCTGCCCGCCCTCGATGCGGAGCACGTCGAGGCCGAGCGCCTGGTAGCGGGACCGCCCCGGCCCCCGCACGTAGCAGGCGACGGCGGGCTGACGGTTGGCCCGCGTGGGCACGTGGTACCAGTCCTTCCAGGCCGTGGGGCCGACCATCGCGGGCGTCCAGCTCTCGATGATCGCGTCCCGTCCCTCGAACCAGGTGGGCTTGGGCGGCATCGTGAAGCGGGCGTCCTCGCGCAGCAGCGCCGCGAGCGCCGACAGGTCGGCGCGTTCGGTGGCCTCCACGTAGCGCTGCAGCACCGCCCGTTCCTCCTGGCTCGGGTCGGTCGCCGCCGGCCACTCCATCCGCCGCTCCGGCAGGTGCTGCTTGAGGGTGGCGCGCGCCCGCTGCAGGGCGCTGTTGACCGCGGCGACCGTGCCGTCGAGCAGCGTGGCGGTGTCGGTGGCCGGCCAGCCGAGCACGTCGCGCAGGATGAGCACCGCCCGCTGCCGGGGCGGCAGGTGCTGGATCGCGGCGAGGAAGGCCAGCTCGATGGTCTCCTTGGCGACCAGCGCCGCGTCTGGCTCGACGTCGGGCGGCGCCACGGGCTCCAGCAACCGGTCCGGGTACGGCTGGAGCCACGGAACCTCCACCTGCGGCAGCGCCGTGCGCCCGGACACGGACCCGTGGGAGAGGGTGGGGACGACGAGCTGGCGCGGCTGCCGGTTGTGGCGTTCGAGGAAGTCGAGGCAGGCGTTCGTGGCGATCCGGTAGAGCCAGGCCCGCACCGTGGAGCGGCCCTGGAAGCTCTCCCGCTTGCGCCAGGCCCGCAGGAACGTCTCCTGCACGAGGTCCTCGGCGTCGTCGAACGACCCGAGCATCCGGTAGCAGTGGACCTGCAACTCCCGCCGGTGCCGTTCGGTCAGCTCCGCGAAGGCCCGTTCGTCGCCCGCCCGGACCGCGTCACCCACCGCCGCGTCCCCGACCGCCGCGGCCCCGGTCCCGCCCGGCCTCGCGCCAACTCCGCCCACGAACCGTCCTCCGTCCTGGTCAGCCGACCATCCACGCCCGCCCCCACAGATATGACGACCGGCGGACCGCATAGTCATCGCTGCGGCGGGCTTCGTCCCCCGCCCGGGGTCGGCCGATCGACCGACGGGATCCCGCGACGCGCGGAGAGCGGTGCGGTCGACCCGCTCGGGCGCGCCGGCCGGGTACCGCAACTCAGGAGATGCGATCCCACACAGCCCGCGATGACCATATAGCGCAGGGCTACCTGGCGCATCAGCCCCGGCCGTTCCATGACCTGACCGCCCCGACGGATCGTGCCGGAACGCCAGGGCAGGCTCCTGCCTTCCGAGGGGGAAAACCATGACATCGGTTGATTTGCAGAGCAAGGACTTCCAGTCGAACCCCTACCCGAGTTACGCCAGGCTGCGGGAGGAGGCGCCCGTCCACTTCGTCCGCGGCCCGATGAACTCCGAGATCTGGCTCATCACCCGGTACGAGGACGCCCGCGCCGCGCTCGCCGACCCCCGCTTCTCCAAGGACCCGAAGCGCGCGCCCGAGTGGGCCAAGGTGATGGCCGCCGGCGTCGGCGACGAGGGACCGCTCGGGGCCAACATGCTCAACAGCGACCCTCCCGACCACACCCGGCAGCGGCGCCTGGTCGGGATGGCCTTCACCCGTCGCCGGATCGAGCGGCTCCGCCCGCGGATCCAGGAGATCACCGACGAGCTCGTCGAGGCCATGGCGGCCCGCCGCGAGGTCGACCTGATCACCGGCCTGGCGTACCCGCTGCCGATCACGGTCATCTGCGAGCTGCTCGGCATCCCCGGCGAGGACCGGGACGACTTCGGCCAGTGGACCCGGATGCTGCTCGCGTCCCCGATGACCCCGGAGGGGGTGCAGAGCCGGCGGCAGGGCAACCAGAACATGGACCGCTACCTGACCGAGCTGATCGGGAAGATGCGGACCGAGGTCAACCCGGAACTCGACTACGACTCCCAGCCCAACCTGATCAGCGCCCTGATCGTGCCCGGCAAGCAGGACCAGCTCTCCGAGCGCGAACTGCTCGGCATGATCAAGCTGCTGCTGGTCGCCGGCCACGAGACCACCGTCAACCTGATCGGCAACGGCACGGTCGCCCTCCTGCGGCACCCGGACCAGCTCCGTCTGCTGCGCGAACGGCCCGAGGTGATGTCCACCGCGATCGACGAGCTGCTGCGCTACGACGGTCCCATCGAGCGGGTGCCGATGCGCTTCACGACCGAGGACGTCGAGATCGCCGGCGTCACCATCCCCCAGGGCAGCGCGGTCAACATCGTGCTCGGCGCGGCGGACCGGGACCCGAACGCGTTCGGCGAGCCGGACCGCCTCGACCTCGCGCGCAAGGACAACCCGCACGTGGCGTTCGGGCACGGCGTGCACTACTGCATCGGCGCCCCGCTGGCCCGGGTCGAGGGCCAGATCGCCTTCGGCACGCTGCTGCGCCGCTTCTCGAAGATCGAGCTCGCCTGCGCGTACGAGGAACTGGAGTGGCGCATCGGCGGACCGAACATCATGCGCGGCCTCGCCGCGCTGCCCCTGGTCCTCACCCCCTGACCCGCCGCTCGACACGGACACGGACACGGAAAGGAGAGCCATGCGGGTCCTCTTCCTCGCGGGCATCAACAAGTCACACCTGTACGCGATGACTCCGCTGGCGTGGGCGTTCCAGATCGCCGGGCACCAGGTGCGGGTCGCCAGCCAGCCGGATCTCGCGGACGACGTCATGCGCACCGGCTTCCTGCCCGCGCCGGTCGGCGAGGTGCTGCGCATGAACGAGAAACTCGGGCCGGCCGCGCCGCCCCGGGTCGACGACGGGCAGCCCCGCAAGTGGGAGAAGCCGGTCGACGGCAGCTTCCCCGAGGATCCCCACGGTCACCTGGAGTCGATCTCGACGGGCTTCTTCCCGCTCGTCTGCCCGGACAGCCTCTTCACGGACCTGATCGACTTCGCCCGGGAGTGGCGGCCGGATCTGATCATCTGGAACTCGCTGGCACTGGCCGGGCCGGTGGCCGCCCGGGTGAGCGGGGCGGCGCACGCGCGCCTGCTGTTCGGCGCCGACGGGCTCGGCCAGATCCGGGCGGCCTTCCACGCCGCCAGCGCCCGCAACCCGTCCGGCCCGCTCAACGACCCGCTGGCCGACTGGCTGCGGCCGTTCCTCCAGCGGTACGGGCACGACTTCGACGAGGAGATCGCGCTCGGGCAGTGGACCATCGACCCGATGCCGTCCTGGGTCTGGCACCCGACGACGAACGTGCACTACGTGCCGATCCGCCACGTGCCGTACAACGGGCCGACCCGGGTCCCGGACTGGCTGCGGGAACCGCCCAGCCGGCCCAGGGTGTGCCTGACCCTCGGGGTCTCGCACCGGGAGTCGCACGGGGTGGAGGCGTCCGCCACCGACCTGTTGGAGGCGGTGTCCGACCTCGACATCGAGGTCGTCGCCACGCTCGACAAGCGGCAGCTCGCCGAGCGACCGCGGATTCCGGACAACGTCCGGGCGGTGGAGTTCGTCCCGATGAACGTCCTGCTGCCCACCTGCTCGGCGATCGTCCACCACGGCGGCACGCAGACTTTCGCCGCAGCGGTGGAGAGCGGGGTGCCCCAGCTCATCGTGCCGAGCGCGTACTGGACCGAGAAGTGGTGGGGGCCGGTCGCCGAGGGCAACGGGCTGGAGCGGCGGGGCGCGGGCGTCTACGTGGCGGACTCGGACTTCCTGACCCCGGACCTGCTCCGTGACGAGCTCGTCCGGGTGCTGAAGGACCCGACGTTCAAGGAGAACGCCGACCGGCTGCGCGCCGAGCGGATGGGCACGCCGACCGCGAACGAGGTCGTCCCGCTGCTGGAGAAGCTGACCGCGCAGCACCGCCCACGCGCCTGAGACCGGCCGGAGCCGCCGGCTCCGGTGAGCGGGAAGGGGTCCGCGCCCGACCGGGCGCGGACCCCTTCGGCGTACCGGCCGTCCACCGCGCGCTCGGCACCGGGACCACCGGACGGCCCGGCGGCCCGGCGGTCCCCGATGACCGGAGAACCCGGCGGCGCCCGCCGACCGGCCGGCGCGGCGGCCCCCCGTCCACCGGGTGGCGCGGCGGCCCGACGACGGGGTGGGGGGCCCCCCGCCGGACCCCCGCGCCACCCCCCCGCCGGCCGGCCCCCCCGCCCCCGCCCCCCCGGCGCCGGGCACCCCCCCCCGACCCGACGGCCCCCCCCCCGCCCCCCT
>NZ_JBFABA010000091.1:0-11220 GCF_040640115.1 Micromonospora sp. NPDC023644
GGCGGACGGGCCGGGGGGGGGGGGGGGGGGCCCGGGCCACCCCCCCCCGCCCCGCCCGCGGGCGCGGCCGCCCCCCCCCCGCCGGCCGCGCCGCCGGCGCCAGCCCGGCCAGGTCGCGGGTCGGCACCCGCTCGCCGCTGGCGTCGTGCGGCGCGGGGGGTACGTCGACGGCCAGCGGCTCGTCGACGTCCACCGGCTCGGCCTCCGGCCTCATCCGCGCCGGTTACCCGCCTGGCCGGCCGGCAACCCCGGACGGTCAGCCGCGCGTCGGCGCCCCCTGCGCCCCGGGTCCGGTGCCGCCGGGCCGCGCCGCCGGCGCCAGCCGGGCGTCGAGGGCGTCGAGGTCGGGGACGAACCACACGTGGCCGGACCGGTTCGACTCCTGCACGAGGGCGCGCAGGGCCGAGCTGGCCGCGAGGTGGCGGCTGATGTCGCCCACGACGACCAGGCGGATCCGGTAGTTGACGAACTTCTGCATGACGTCGCCGGCGAAGCGGGTGCCGAGGGAGAAGAAGGAGGCATCGAGCCGGCTGGCCGGCACGGCGACCAGCTGGGCGCCGAGGAAGGCCGAGCCGATCAGGTCCAGCGCGTCCTGCTCGGTGGCCACCGGCGGGCCGGCCGGGTCGCACACCAGCACCGGCACCCCGGCCCGTTCCTGGATGACGTCAGGCACCGTCGGCCTCCCCGGTGAGCAGGCCATTGTCGCCGTCGAGCACGGCGTCGACCAGGCGTAGCACGTCGGCGGTGGCCGAGGCGCCGCCCAGGATCACGATCTTCATGCGGTTCCGCTCCTCGTCGTGGACGGTCTGGATGCGCAGGGGGTGCGCCCGGTGGTGGGTGGTGTTGGCCGCGGCCAGGACGAGCGTGGCCAGCCGGTCGGCCGCGGCCCGGTCGACGCCGTCGATCTGCAGGATGCTCGACACCTCCACCGCCGCGCCGCCGGCGGGACCGGCGGGTGCCGGCCGACCGGTCAGCGCGTCGAGGTCGGCGCGGGCGATCCGGTACTGCTTGCCGATTCGCACCGCCCGGAGCCGGCCGGCGCGGATGTAGCCGCGCACGGTGCGCACGTGCAGGCCCAGCCGCTCCGCCACCTGCTCGACCGAGTACATTTCTTCACTCATCGCTCCCTAATCTAGCCCAGAAAGGGAAGCATAGGGAAGCGGCTGTGGCGCGGGTGTCGTTCCCACCCGCGCCGGTGACAGCCCTCGTCGCGCGGCGGCACGCGCCTCGGCGGCCGCCACCTTGATGTCGTGCCGTCAGGGGCGGTTACGCAGGCGGGCCCGCACCGCGTCGACGTAGGTGTCGCGGGAGGTCGGGCCGCCGAAGCGCAGCCGGTCGTACGGGCTGAACGCCGGCATCAGGGCGTCCAGTTCGTCGACCAACGCGCACAGCCGCAGCGCCGTGCCGGCGTCGGTCGGGTCGGCGTCGAGGTCCGCCAGCGCCGCCCGGATGGCGGCCACCAGCTCGTCCTTGCGCCGGATCGTGGCCGGGGCGACCGACCGCAGGCAGACGTACCGGCCGCTGAGATAGGCGTCCCACTCCGCGGCGCCGACGCCCTCCTCGGCCCAGTGGCCGGTGAACCACGCCTCCAGCGCGTCCGTCCCGCCGGCCCGCTCGGCGAGCGCGAGCAGGTCCACGGGCACCATCTCCGCGCCGTCGGAGCGCAGGTATCCCGGCAACGGAAGCCGCCGGTCGAGCATCAGCCGGCGTACGTCGTCCGCGTCGCACCCGCGTGCGGCGCACAGCTCGTCGAGCACCGCGAACTGCGCGCTCACGTACGCGTCGTCCGCCGCCGTCATCGGATGGTCGCCGTTGACCTGCCGATACCGTTCCGCCACCCACTGCCTGAGCCGCATCGGAGCCCTCCTGCCCACGTCGTCGGGGAGGAACGGTAGCGGCCGGACGGTTCGGTGCCGGCCGAACGGTTCCGTGGATATCCGTTGCGGTCACCGTCCAGACCCGCCTACGGTCATCGACGCAAGGTCAACCGAACGACCCAGGGGAGTACGCCGTGTCGCAGCGCACCCGCACCGACGCCGTGTGGCCGACGCCGCGCGGTGGTGCCCTGCTGCCCACAAGCGGACGATCCTGCGGGCAGCACCGTCCCGGGCAGGGGCGGCAGCCGGGGTGGCGGCGCGTCTAGCGCCAGCGCGTACGCGCAGCCGCCCACCCCACCGGGGGCCGGGCGGCTTTTTCGTCCACCCGATCGCCATCCTTCCCGTCCCGGCCCCGCCCCGGCGGCGTCGCCCCGTTCTCAACTCCACAGTGAAAGTGACACCCCGGCTGCCCCGCCACGGGCCGGCCGGGAGACGAGACATCACCGGGACGAGGGAGCTGGCTGACCCGCTCGCCTTGGGCGCGAGAGACGCGGGGTTCGATTCCCCGGTCCCGGACGGCAGGACAGGGCGCCGACCCTGTCCTGACACGGGCCGTTGGAGCAACGGTGCCGATCGCCGGTGCGAATCCGGCCAACCGCGACACCCGTCGGGCCACGCCCGGCGGACCGGCCGCGCGCTGGGCGCGGAGTGGCCGTGCAGGCCGCTCTCGCCGGGTTCGATTCCCGGGCGGTCGTCGAACCTCTCCGGTCCCGCCGCGACGGCGACGACCAGCCGACGACACAAGGAGACGACGATGAGTTACACCCCGCTCGCGGGCACCCGCGCGCCGGTCCGGGTCTGGACCGATCCGTACGGCATCGAGCCGCAGGCCGCCCAGCAGCTGCGCAACATCGGCGCCCTCCCGTGGGTGGAGGGCGTCGCGGTCATGCCCGACGTGCACTTCGGCAAGGGCGCGACGGTCGGCTCGGTCATCGCGATGCGGCAGGCCGTCTCGCCGGCGGCGGTCGGCGTCGACATCGGCTGCGGCATGTCGGCGGTCCGCACCTCGCTGAGCGCCGCCGACCTCCCGGACGGCCTGGCCGGGCTCCGCTCGGCGATCGAGGCCACGATCCCGGTCGGGTTCCAGCAGCGGGAGAAGCCGGTCGACCCGCGCCGGGTCCGTGGGCTGGAGCAGGCCGGCTGGGACGACTTCTGGCGTCGGTTCGCCGACCTCGACCGGCGGGTGGCGCAGCTGGAGACGCGGGCCCAGCGGCAGATGGGCACGCTCGGCGGCGGCAACCACTTCATCGAGGTCTGCCTGGAGCAGGGCGGCGCCGACGAGGGACGGGTGTGGCTGATGCTGCACTCCGGCTCCCGCAACATCGGCAAGGAGCTGGCGGAGCGGCACATCGCGGTCGCCCGGCGGCTGCCGCACAACACCGACCTGCCCGACCGGGACCTCGCGGTGTTCCTCGCCGGCACGCCGGAGATGGACGCCTACCGCCGGGACCTGTGGTGGGCGCAGGAGTACGCGCGGCGCAACCGGGCGGTCATGCTCGCCCTGCTCTGCCAGGTGGTGCGGGAGCAGTTCCCGCAGGTGAGCTACGACGAGCCGATCAGCTGCCACCACAACTACGTGGCGGAGGAGCGCTACGACGGCGTCGACGTGCTGGTCACCCGCAAGGGCGCGATCCGGGCCGGTCGGGGGGACCTGGGCATCATCCCGGGGTCGATGGGCACCGGCTCGTACGTCGTGCGGGGCAAGGGGAACCCGGACGCGTACTGCTCGGCGTCGCACGGGGCGGGGCGGCGGATGTCGCGGGCGCAGGCCAAGCGGACGTACAGCACCGCCGACCTGGCCGCGCAGACCGCCGGCGTGGAGTGCCGCAAGGACGCCGGGGTGGTCGACGAGATCCCCGGCGCGTACAAGGACATCACCCAGGTGATGGCGCAGCAGGAGGACCTGGTCGAGGTGGTGGCGCACCTCAAGCAGGTGGTCTGCGTGAAGGGATGAGCGCCGGCCGGCGCCCGGGAGGGGTGGGCGCCGGTCGTACGCCCCGGCGGCCCGCGCGGCGCCGGCCCCGCGCGGTGAGGAGTCCCCCCGTTTGGGTCGGCCCGCGATCGATACCCGTAGAGTCTCGCCGTGACCGAGATCGACGTACAGGTCGACCTGTTCCACCCGGCGGACCGGGTGTGGCACGCATTGACGGATCGCGCGCTGCTCGCCCGGTGGTTCACCGAGGTCGAGCCGATGGCCGGGGCGCGCGGCCGGCTGCTGCTGTTCACGGCGGGACTGCCCGGGTTCGACGCCGCCGTCGACGCGGAGGTGACCGACCGGCGCGAGCCGGAGCTGATCGCGTTGCGGTGCCTCGAGGGCGGCCGGCGCAGCCGGCTGACCTGCGCCGCCACCCCCACCGCCGAGGGGTGCCGGCTGTCGGTCCGCGAGGTGCTGGAGCACGGCAGCTGGTCCGACGAGCAGCGCGAGCGCCGCGAGGAGTCGTACCGGCAGGCGTTGACGGGGCGGCTGCCGGCGATCCTCGACTGGCTGGCCTTCCGGCAGGTCGACCTGCGGCGGGGCGAGGCCGGGATGACCGCCGAGATGCCGGTGACCGAGGCGGTCGGCGACGAGCCGGCACCGGCCGGCCGTCGCCGCTGGCCGCTGCTGGTCGCGGGGCTGGCCGGCATCGTGCTGGCCGCCGGGGTCGCGGTGTGGGCGGTGCTGCCGGCCGAGCCGGACCCCGTCGCCGGCCCCGTTCCGGCGACGTCGCCGACCGCCACGACCACCGCGAGCCGTACGGCGCGGCCGACCCCCTCCGCCCGCCCCACGCGGAGCGCCACGCCGACCCCCTCCCGCCCCAGCCGGACGCCCTCGGCGACCCCCTCGGCGACGCCGTCGCGTACGCCCACCTCGAGCGCGCCGTCGGCCCCCGCCGCGACCGCCCGCTACGAGACCGTGTCGACGCGGCTGCTCGGCTACACGGGCGAGGTGGTCGTCGACAATCCCGGCAGCGCGGCGGTGAACGGCTGGCGGGTGGTCGTCACGCTGGCCGAGGGCGGCACGCTCACCGACGTCAGCGGGGCCGAGTGGCGCCAGGACGGACAGGTCGTGACCTTCACCGGGCCGCCCGTGCCGGCCGGCCGCTCGCGGACCTTCACGTTCGCCGTCCGCGACGTCGACCAGCTCACCAGGGCGCCCGAGGACTGCTCGCTGGGCGACGAGCCGTGCGCGGGCCTCTGACGCCGTCGCCGGCGTAGCGCGGGCCCGTCGCACCGGGCCCGCGCTGTTAGGATGGGCGCGAGTGATCGGAAGAGGGAGACCAGACGTGGCGGGTGACGACGACATCTCCGGGTGACACCGGAAGTGCCCGGCCACCGGCAGGCGTTCGACCGCCGCCGTCGTGGCCACGGGCCGTCGTCTACCGAGTCCCGTCCCAGGGCGCCCGGCGCGCCCGCGTCACCCCGAGGGTTTCCGCATGTCCGATGCGTTCATCATCTGTTCGCGCCTCTCCTTCTCCTGGCCGGACGACACCCCGGTCTTCGAGGAGCTGTCGTTCACCGTGGGCGCCGGCCGCACCGGCCTCGTCGCGCCGAACGGCGCCGGCAAGACCACGCTGCTCAAGCTGATCGCCGGGGAGCACCGGCCCACCGGCGGCTCCGTGACCGTCGACGGGGTGCTCGGCTACCTGCCGCAGAGCCTCCCGCTGGCCGGCGACCTGACGGTGGCCGAGGTCATGGGGATCGCGCCGGTGCTCGGCGCGCTGCACGCCATCGAGTCCGGGGACGCCGCCGAGGAGCACTTCACCACGGTCGGCAACGACTGGGACGTCGAGGAGCGCACCCGCGCCCAGCTCGACCGGCTCGGCCTCGACGACGTGGCCCTCAGCCGGCCCCTGCACACCCTCAGCGGCGGCCAGGTCGTCTCGCTCGGCCTGGCGGCGCAACTGCTGCGGCGGCCCGACGTCCTGCTCCTCGACGAGCCCACCAACAACCTGGACCTCGACGCCCGCCGCAGGCTCCACGCCGCGCTGGAGGACTGGACCGGTTGCCTGCTGCTGGTCAGCCACGACCGGGCGCTGCTGGACCGGATGGACCGCATCCTCGAACTCGACCGCAGCGAGATCCGCTCCTACGGCGGGAACTTCACCGCGTACGAGGAGGCGGTGCGCGCCGAGCGGGAGGTCGCGGAGAAGAACGTCCGCCACGCCGAGCAGGAGGTCAAGCGGGAGAAGCGGGAGATGCAGCAGGCGCGCGAGCGGGCCGAGCGCCGGGCCGGCAACGCCGCCCGCAACCTGAAGAGCGCCGGCCTGCCGAAAATCTTCGCCGGCACGATGAAGCGGGGCGCCCAGGAGTCGGCGGGCCGGTCGAACGAGACGCACGCCGCGCGGGTCGGCGACGCCCGGGCCCGGCTCGACGAGGCGGGCCGCGCCCTGCGCGAGGAGCAGCGGATCACGCTGGAACTGCCCGGCACCAACCTCCCGGCCGGTCGCACGGTCTTCCACGGCGAGGGCGTGCAGGTCCGCTACGGCGAGCGCGCCCTGTTCGCCGGCGACGGCGTGGACCTCACGATCCGGGGGCCCGAGCGGATCGCCCTCACCGGCCCGAACGGCGCCGGCAAGTCCACCCTGCTGCGCGTGCTCGACGGCGAGGTGCAGCCGGCGGAGGGCCGGATCAGGCGGGCCGACGGCCGGATCGCGTACCTGTCCCAGCGGCTGGACCTGCTGGACCTCGACCGCACGGTGGCGGAGAACCTGGCCGCGTACGCGCCCGCGATGCCGGAGGCACAGCGGATGACCCTGCTCGCCCGCTTCCTGTTCCGGGGCGCCCGCGCCCACCTCCCGGTCGGGGCGCTCTCCGGCGGCGAGCGGCTCCGCGCCACCCTGGCCTGCGTGCTGTTCGCCGAACCGGCGCCGCAGCTGCTCCTGCTGGACGAGCCGACCAACAACCTGGACCTGGTCAGCGTCGCCCAGCTGGAGAGCGCGCTCGACGCGTACGAGGGCGCGTTCGTGGTGATCAGTCACGACGAGCGGTTCCTCGCGGCGATCGGCGTGGACCGCTGGCTGCGCCTCGCCGACGGCCGGCTGCGGGAGACCGGCGCCCCCGCCGGGGTCGCGTCCCGGTCGTGACCGGGGGACGTCAGCCGATGCGGTACTGGTCGCCGTAGACGGCGAACACCAGCGGCGTGTTCAGGTCGAAGTTGCCGTTGTTGAGGAAGACCCGCTGCGCGGTGTCCACGCGGGAGGTGTCCGAGTGCGCCGGTTCCTTCCTCATCTCGGCGACCCGCTCGTCGAGGAAGGCGTGCAGCCAGGTCCGCTCGTCGCCGCCCTGGGCCGGGGGCTTCGCCCGGGCCAGGGCGCGGCTGCGGATCGCCCGCATGCCCTCGTAGCCGTGCATCACCGCCGCGTCGTAGTACGCGAACTGGCCGAGCGCCCGCACCCCGTCGGCCTTGCCGTCGCGGACGGACGGGTTGAAGTACACCCGGTCCCGCTCGGCCTCCTGGGCGGCCCGGAACACGGGATCGGCGGCGGCGGTGCGCCAGTCGCGGGGGAAGTACGGGTCGAGGCCGGCGTGCGAGTCGCTGCCGTTGACGGCGCGCAGCGCCGGCAGGTAGCCGGCCAGCACGTTGCCCGGCTTCGTCCGCGTGTACGCCTCCACCAGTTCGAGCATGTCGCCGGTGCCGGAGCAGAAGCCGATGATGCCGGCGGTGTAGCCCCGCCCGTCGCCGATGTCCTCGATGTAGGAGAACTGCGCGCGCCAGTCGAGCGAGGAGTTCTCGGCCGCCGAGACGAGCTGCATGGCGACGTCCTTCTTGGCCGGGTCGTCGAGGGGAGCGCCGGCCGGGGCGGACGGGGTGGGCGTGGCGCCGCCACCGGGCAGGGTCCACCGCTGGTTGGCGGTGCCGGCGCAGCTCCAGATCTGCAACCGGGCGCCGTTGGCGGTGCTCCAGTCCGTGACGTCGAGGCACTTGCCCGAGCCGGTGTTGACCAGCGCGCCGTTGCTGGCGGTCCACCTCTGCGCGCCGGTGCCGTTGCAGTCGTACAGCTGCACCTTGGCGCCGTCGGCGGTCGACGCGGCGGTGACGTCCAGGCACTTGCCGAGCGCGCGGACCGAGCCGTCGGCGTTGCCGACCGTCCACACCTGGGCCGCGGTGCCGTTGCAGTCCCAGAGCTGGACCGGCGTGCCGTTGGCGGGGTTGGCCCCGGCGACGTCGACGCACTTCCCGCCGAGGCCGGTGATCGGCCCGGCCGCCGCGGCGCTGGCCGAGGGCAGGCCGTAGCCGATCGCGGCGACGGTGACCACGAGGGCGCCCGAGAGCTGGGCGACTGTCCGCTTGCGAGGCATGGCGCTCCTCGGTGGGGGGAGTGGCGGCGCGCCGCCTCCGATCGGTGGGCCTCCGTCGCGGCGGCTCGGCCTGGCGACCGCCGCGAGCTTTAGGAAACCGTATTAACAGATAGCAGTACGTCGATTGCCTGTCAAACGGGGGTGGCGGCCGGCCGCCTCCTTGGTCGACGGGGCGTGACGTGGCACGATGCGAGGCGGGCCGGGGAAGGGGGCAGCCGTGTCGATGCTCGTCACCGAGTTGGGTGGGCTGCGCCGTCGCCTGTCGCGGGTGGCCCTCGTCCACGTCGCGCTGTCGGTCGGGTTCGCGCTGCTCGCGGCGATCGGCGTGTCGTCGCCCGCCCGGCGCGCGGGGGCGTTCGCCGTGCCGTGGCTGCTGATCGGGGCCGCCGGGGCGCTCGGCGCGTTGCTCATCGCCGCCGCCGCGTGGCGGCTGCGTGCCGGCCTCGCGGCGGGACGACCGCCGGTGGGCCGGGGAGCCGTGCGGTGCGAGACGTCGGCCCGCCTGGGCATGGCGCTCGCGGCGGCGGTGGCGCTCGCCGTCGGCGTGGCCGTGGCGCCGGCCGGGTCGGAGCGGGGATTCGTGATCGGGGTGGACGTGGCCCTCGCCGGCGCGCTCGCGCTGTTCGCCCTGGCGGCCGGCGACATCCGCCGGGCCGCCCGCCCGTCGGAGCGGACCGCCGGACCGTCGACCGGATGAACGCCGGGCCGGGCTGATCCGTCCCCGGCGCCGAACCGCGCGCCGGTATGACGGTTCCGTTATGCCGTATATCGGCGGCCCTCGCTCTAGCATTCACGTACATCGATGACCGGCGGTGGCACGCCGCCGGACAACTCAGGGAGTGCGTGTATGTTCCGACGACAACTGCTGCACGCGGCGACCGCCGCGCTGGCGGCGGTGCTGGCCGCAACCGGAATGCAGGCCGCTACCGACACGAGCGCGTCCGCCGACCCGGGCGCGTCCGCCGCCCGGACCGTCTACTACGACGCCAGCCGGGCTGGCGAGTTCCGCACCAACTTCGACCAGGCCGCGGCCATCTGGAACAGCCGGGTCAGCAACGTCCAGCTGGTTGCCCGCACGCCGGGCAACGTCACCATCTACGTCGACAGCGGCTGGCCGCGCGCCCAGGTCAGCGGGCTCGGCTCCGGCCGGATCTGGATGGGCTGGACCGCCGTCAACCAGGGGTACGACCGCACCCGCATCGCCAGCCACGAGCTCGGCCACATCCTCGGCCTGCCCGACCGGCGTACCGGGCTCTGCACCGACCTGATGTCCGGCAGCAGCGCGCCGATCTCCTGCCGCAACGCGTACCCGAACTCCACCGAGGCCTCGCGGGTCAACTCGCTCTTCGCCGGCGGCCTGGCCGCGTCGGCGGTGCCGGCCGCGACGTACACCTGGAACGACGACGCGGGTGACGTCGGGCCGCTCGTGGTGGGTGGCCGGCCGGCCACCGAGAACTACCCGTGGATGGTGTACGTCTCCGGCTGCACCGGCACGCTGATCAAGGCGAACTGGGCGGTCACCGCCAAGCACTGCGGGACTCCGTCCTCGGTGCGGGTGGGCAGCATCTACCGCAACAGCGGCGGCACCGTCGTCTCCGTGATCCGGGCGGTGAACCACCCGAGCGTCGACGTGAAGCTGCTGCAGCTGTCCAGCTCGGTCAGCTACGCCCCGGCGCCGATCCCGAGCACCTCCGGCGCGGTCGGCACCGCCACCCGGATCATCGGCTGGGGCCAGACCTGTGCCCCGCGCGGCTGCGGCAGCGCCCCGACCGTCGCGCACGAGCTGGACACCTCGATCGTGTCGGACAGCCGCTGCCTCGGCATCAACGGCCCGTACGAGATCTGCACCAACAACACCAACGGCAACTCGGGCGCCTGCTACGGCGACTCGGGCGGCCCGCAGGTGCGCCGGATCAACGGGGCGTGGGCCCTGATCGGCGCCACCAGCCGGGCCGGCAACAACAACTCCACCTGTGCCACCGGCCCGTCCATCTACGTGGACCTGCCGTCCATCCGGTCCTGGATCAACACCCAGGTCGGCGGCCTGCCGGTCTGACCCACCCCGGTACGGGGGACGCCGCGCGCGGCGTCCCCCGTACGTCGTTGCCGGTCGTGTCGTCGGGGTGTCACGCGGCGACCACCCGCAGTACGGTACGGTGCCTGGCACACCGACCCCTTCCGAGGTGAACCATGCGTGTCGTGGCCGCGCTCGCCCTGACCCTGGCGCTCGCTCCCGCGCCGACGCCGACGGCCTCCGGCGGGCCGGTCGGTGACCTGCTCGACGGCGTCGGACAAGTCGTCGACGACCTGCTCGGGGGAGGCGGCGGGACCACCCCGGGGGCCTCCCCGACGCCCCTCCCGTCCGGCCCCGCGGCCCCCGCCCCGTCGCCGGGCGGCCCGTCGGCCGCGCCCGCCGCCCCGAGGCCGGCCGCGTCCGCGTCCGTGGCCGTGGGCGGGTCCGCGGCCCCGGCCGCCCGCGACCGGACCGCCGGACGCCCGGCCGAACGGGGGGCACCGGCCCCGAACGGGCGGGGCGCCGCCTCCGACGCTCCCTCGACGGTCGCGGCCCCGCCGGGGGCGGACGACGACGGGGGAGCGGACCGGTGGCTGGTCCACGGCCTGGTGCTGGGCGCCCTGGCGGTGCCGGTGTTGTTCGTCCTGCACCGGCGGTGTCGGCCCGCCGTCGCGGCTACCGGCTCGCCCGGCCCGTCGAGCCCGCCGGCCCCGTCGCCCCCCACGCCCGATCCGGACGAGGAACCCCTGGTCGACAACGTGACCCACCTGCCGACGAACCTGAACGCCATCTACGAACTGGGCCGGCTCGACGAGCGACTCAGCCAGGAGCGCAACCGCCGGTCCTGAGCCGGGTGAGCGCCTGGGCGCAAGGGCCGCACCTTGCCCGGGGCGGGCGCGGACGGAGACGACGACAAGGGCCGGCCCCGTGGGCCGGCCCTTGTCGTCGTTCGGTGGTGTGGGTCGGGTCAGGCGGTGTAGCCGCGGGTGGCGATCCAGTCGGCGAGGTTGTCGACGCTCATCCGGTAGGAGGCCTGGTTGGGGTCGGCGG
>NZ_JBFABA010000092.1:0-11181 GCF_040640115.1 Micromonospora sp. NPDC023644
GGCCGACACGGGCGCGCCCACGACGTCCGCCCCCGCCCCGCCGACCGCGTCGACCAGCGCCAGCGCCGCGCCGGCGGACACCGTCGCGCCCTCCGTCGGCCGGGTCGCGGCCGCCCCGGCCGAACTCGAACCCGGGGGCTGCCCGTACGGGTCGACGTCCAGCACGATCTCCGCCGTCGTCTCCGACGACCGTACGGCGGCCGGGAAGCTGAGGGTGAGCTTCCGGTACACCCTGGACGGCCGCACCAGCGAGGTGGCCATGACGTCCGGTGGGCGCGGGTGGTTCCGGGGCGTCCTGGGCGACCTGCCCCGGCCCGCGGCCAGCACCCGGATCGCGGTCCGGGTCGTCGCCGTGGACGAGGCCGGCAACGTCTCGCCCGAGGGCTCGCCGGTCCACGTGACGCTGTACCCGTACTGCACCCCGGGCTGAGCCCGGAAACCGGATGCCGACCACGACGACGGAGGGCGGGCCGCCGTGACCCAGCCGAACGACCCCACCGAGGCGCTGCCCACCCACCGGCAGCCGGACGACGACGCCGCCACCGCCCGCCTCGACGCCCACCAGCCGCAGCCGCCGACCGAGCCGACCGCGCACCTGCCGTCGCGCGACGCGACCGTGTACCTGGCGGCGGCCGAGCCGACCGCGCGCCTGGCCTCGGGTGACGCGACCGTGTACCTGGCGGCGGCCGAGCCGACCGCGCGCCTGGCCTCGGGCGATGCGACCGTGCGTCTGGCGGCGGCCGAGCCGACCACCCACCTCGCGGCCGGGGAGCCCACGGCGCGCCCGACCCGCGACGAGGCGACCGTGCACCTGGCCCACGGCGAGCCGACGACGCCGCAGCACGCCCCGGGCGGGCGGACCGGGCCGTGGCCGGCGGCGCGGCCCGCGCCGGGGCAGCCGACCACCGGGGCGACGGCCGGGGGAGCCGGGTGGGCGACCGCTACCGGGCCCGGACCGGGGACGTTCTTCGGCGGCCCCACCGGGGGCTCCGCCGCTGCGCCGGGCGGGGAGGTGCGGTTCGGGCCGGGCGTCCCGACGACCCCGCCGCCGGCGCCCCCGTGGCCCACGCCGGCACCGCCGCGGCGGCGGTCGGCGTGGCGGGTGGTGACCTCGGTGCTCTCCACGCTCCTGACCGTCGCGCTGCTGGCCGCCGTCGGCCTCTACCTCTGGCAGCGGATCAGCCCGCTGGAGGTGACCGGGGTGAGCGTGGCGGTTCCCCGGCCGGCGGGCGACCGGTGCGACGTCACCGTCGACGTGGTGGCCACGGTGTCGACCAACGGCCGGGCGGGGGAGCTCCGCTACCAGTGGTTGCGCACCGGCAGCGCGCCCGGCAGCCTGCAGACCGAGCGGGTCGGGCGCGGCCAGCGCACCGTCGAGTTGACGCTGCGCTGGGCCTTCAGCGGCGTGGGCAGCACGACCGAGACGGCCACGGTCAACATCACCTCGCCGGCCCCGGTGCAGGCCCAGACCCCGGTGTCCTACGACTGCCGGCGCCGCTGAGGCGGGTGTTTCCCCGATCGCCGCCGGGGGTAGGTCGGGCCGGACTAACCCGGATGCCGTGTGGAGGAATTCCGATGAGAGACAACTTCGGCGACGCGGTGGGGGACGCCCTCCGGTCGGTGATGCTGTTCCTGCCCAAGGCCCTCGCCTTCGTGGCGATCCTGGTGGCGGGCTGGCTGATCGCGAAGGCCGTGCTCAAGATCGTGGACAAGGTGCTGGAGCGGGTCGGCTTCGACCGTGCCGTGGAACGCGGCGGGATCCGTCGGGCCCTGGCCCGCTCCCGGTACGACGCCAGTGACATCGTCGCCAAGCTCGCCTACTACGGGGTGCTGCTGGTGACCCTCCAGCTGGCCTTCGGCATCTGGGGCCCCAACCCGATCTCCGATCTGATCGCGGGCGTGATCGCCTGGCTGCCCCGCGCCTTCGTCGCGATCGTCATCGTCGTGGTCGCCGCGGCCATCGCCAACGCCGTGAAGGACATCATCAGTGGCGCCCTGGGCGGGCTGTCGTACGGCCGGATCCTGGCCACCATCGCCTCCGTGTTCATCCTCGGCCTGGGCGTCATCGCCGCGCTCAACCAGATCGGCGTGGCCACCGCGGTCACCACTCCGGTGCTGGTCGCGGTGCTGGCGACCGTCGGCGGCATCCTCGTCGTCGGGGTCGGCGGCGGGCTGGTCCGTCCCATGCAGAGCCGCTGGGAGTCGTGGCTGAGCCGGGCCGAGCGGGAGTCGCAGCTGATCGCCACGCACGCCCGCGCCTACCAGGCCGGACGCCGCGACAGCGAGGCCCACCTCGCGGCCCGGGCCACGCACGGCGGCCCGGTGGCCGGCGGTGACCCGGACGCCACGCAGGTGGTTCCCGGCCCGCGCGTCGACGCGGACCCGGACGCCACGCAGGTGGTTCCCGGCCCGCGCGTCGACGCGGACCCGGACGCCACGCAGGTGGTCTCCGGCCCGCGCGTCGACGCCGACCCGACCGTACCGGTGCCGCGGCAGGGCGACCCGGACGCCACCCAGGTCACCTCGGGCGGCGCCACCGTCCCGGCCCGCGAGGACAGCGAGGCCACCATGGTCATCCCGCCGCTGGACGGCGAGCAGCGCCGTCGCTGAGCACACCGCCGCCGGGGTGGGATCCGCATCGGATCCCACCCCGGCGTGTGTCCGGCGAAGGGCGTGACCGCCCGGGCCGGTCCGGCTACCATCGCCGACATGACGTGGCGATGTTGATCCACCGCTAGGGGCCACTGCCGTGGGCCGCCGCGGTCGCCGTTCGTCCGGCGTCCGCTTCGTCCCCACAGGAAGGTCCCATGACTGTCCACCCTCCGCGCGTGCCCGACGCGCGCGTCCGCCGGCTGGCGGCCACCCTCTACGGGTACGCGTTCCTCAGCGAACTCGTCCTGCTCTATCCGCTGTACGCGCTGCTGTTCAGCGACACCGGCCTGTCGGTGTGGCAGATCTCGTCGCTGTTCGTGATCTGGTCGGCCGCCAGCATCCTGCTGGAGGTGCCCTCCGGCGCGTTCGCCGACGCGTTCTCCCGGCGGCTGCTGCTCAGCCTCGCGCCGGTGGTCGCCGCCGCCGGTTTCGCCCTCTGGGTGCTCGTGCCCTCGTACCCCGCCTTCGCGGTCGGTTTCGTGCTCTGGGGCGCCGCCGGGGCGCTCGCCTCGGGCGCGCTGGAGGCGCTGGTCTTCACCGAACTCGACCGCCTCGGCGCCGCCGGCCGCTACGCCCGCCTCATCGGCCGCGCGAAGACGGCCGAGACGCTCGCCGTCCTCACCTCGATCCTGCTGGCCGGCCCCGTGTTCGCCGTCGGCGGCTATCCGGCCATCGGTGCGGCGAGCGTGCTGGCCTGCCTGCTCGCCGCCGCCGTCGCCACCCGCTTCCCGGAACACCGCCGGCCCGCGCCCGCCCAGGCCGCGCCCGACGCGGCACCCGCCGTGGCCGAGCGAGGCGGTGAGGTCCCGGTCGAGTCCGGCCGGCCAGTGCACCTCGACGCCGTCGGCGGCGTGGGGCCGGACCGGAGCGGGCCCGACGCCGGGGCGGACGACGACGAGGACCTCGGCTGGTGGGCGAGCCTGCGCGCCGGGTTGGCCGAGGTCCGCGCCGACCGGGCCGTCCGCGCGGCGGTGCTGCTGGCCGCGGTCGTCGCGGCGGTCTGGGGCGCCCTGGACGAGTACACCCCGCTGCTGGCCCGCGACACCGGCGTCGGCGAGGCGACCGTGCCGCTGCTGCTCCTGCTCACCTGGATCGGGGTGGCGGTGGGCGGTCTGCTGGCCCCGGCGGGGGAGCGGTTGACCGCCCGGGGGTACGCCGGCCTGCTGGCGCTGTCGGCCGTGGCCCTGGCCGCGGGGGCGCTGTTCGCCCGGCCGGCCGGCTTCGCGCTGGTCGCGGTCGCGTTCTGCGGCTTCCAGCTCGCCACCGTGCTCGCCGACGCCCGGTTGCAGGCCCGCATCACCGGGGGCAGCCGGGCCACCGTCACCTCGCTGGCCGGGATGGCCACCGACGTCACGATCATCGCGGTCTACGGCGGGTACGGCCTGCTCGCCACCGGGGCCGGCAACGGGGTCGCGTTCGCGGTGGCCGCGGTGCCGTACCTGATCATGGCGCTGCTCCTGGCCAGCCGCGCCGGCCGGCCGGCGCGGGCGAGCGCCGGGCACACCGGCTGACGGGGGCCCGGCGGCGGTCCGCGCGACCGCCGCCGGGACCGTCGTCGGTCAGCTCATCGCTCCTCGAGCAACGCCTTGAGCGCGGCCAGCCGGTCGCGCCAGTACGCCTTCAGCTCCGCCGCCTGTGCCGCCCCGGTCAACTTCTCGTGCTGCACGGACACGCGCGACTTCGCCGCGTCGACGGCCGCGAAGCCCACCACGATCCGGGTCGGCCCGTCACCCCAGTCGGCCCGCAACGTCCGCGCCGGGGTGGCCGTGCGGACGCGGACCACCGCGTCGGGCAGCCACCGCCGGCGCAGCGCGTCGTCGGCGAAGGCGTCGAAGAGCCGCTGCACCGGTACGCCGACCGTCCGACTGCCGGCGGCGGAGAAGCCACCCCCGCGCCGCTGCCCGGGCGCGCGCAGGCCCCGCGTCTGCTCGTAGCCGACGGTGACGCTCTGCGCCCACCAGCCCGACACCTCGTGCGTGGCGACCAGCCAGCGGGCGATCTCGGTGTGCGTGCGCCCGGTGGCGCCCCAGGCGTCGAGGAGGGCGAACCACTCGTCCCAACCGCGGCCGGTGCGGTCGCGCAGCAGCGCGTCGGAGATCCGCTCGGTCTGCCCCGTCGCGCCCGGTGCGGCCGCGGGTGGCGGCGGCGGCTGCGCTGTCGCGGCCCCCGGCTCGGGCCCACCTGCGGCCGCCCCGCCGGTCAGCTGCCGGCGGGCGGCGGTGTAGCTCTCGCCGGTCTTCTCCATCCGGGCCCGGACCCGGTTCTTGAACGACCTGTGACGCGTCATCACATGCTCCCTGTCGACGGCACGGGTCGCAGGGACCCACGCTCCCGTCGACCGCGCCGGAGAAGGGCATGTGGCACGGCGTCCCGAGAGCACGGGGCTCCCTTTGCCTCCGCGAGGCCGGTGGCGTGGGCACCGGGAAGGAGGTGGGCGCGGGACGGCGCCGCCACCAGCTTACGCCGCGACGGCGGGACCGTGGGGTGGGCCGGGAGTCGGCGGGTGCGCGGTCAGGCGTCGGCGGTCTCGCCGGTCTGCTCCCAGATCGAGCTCATCTCGTCGAAGGCCTGCTCCATGAGCTGCACCATCGCCCGCCGGGCGCGCTCGCCGTCGCGCCGCTGGATCGCCTGGGCCACCTCGGCGTGCAGCTGCAGGGCCTGCTCGTGCGGGTGGTGCGGCATCAGGTGGTGCTGGTGCCGGCCGGTGAGCACCTCCGCGATCAGGTCCTGGAGCCGGACGAACATCTCGTTGCCCGAGGCGACCAGGATCCGGCGGTGGAATTCTATGTCGAGCCGGAGGAAGCGCTCCTCGTCGCCGGCTTTGCCGGCCGCCCACATCTTCGCCGCGAGCCCGACCAGGTCGCTCGCGGCGTCGTGGCCGGCCCGGTTGGCGGCCAACCAGGCGGCGTGCGGCTCGACGGCGGTCCGCAGCTCGGTGATCGAGCGGAGCTGGACGATGCGGCCGGCCGAGGCGAGTCGCCAGCGGATCACCTGCGGATCGAAGACGTTCCAGTCCTCCGACGGCCGGATCATGACCCCGACGCGGCGACGGGTCTCGATGAACCCGATCGAGGCGAGCACGCGCAGCACCTCGCGGACGACCGAGCGGGACACGGCGTAGCGGTCGACCAGGTCGTCGATGTTGAGGACCGACCCGGGTGCGAGCTCGCCGTCGCAGATGGCCGTGCCGAGGCGGTCGAGGACGCGTGCGTGCAGGCCAGCCTCGACAGGGGCGAGCTGGGCGGCCACAGCCCCCGGAGAGGTCGATTCCACGCGACGGAGCATATCAGTTGGGCCTACCCCTTGTATAAATCTGCTTTTTCGGCCTAGCATCCCGATGTTAAGCGGATGTAAACCGCGAGGTGGCGGCCCACCCGTCCGGGCGGCGGCCACGGCCACGGCATAAGGAGAGATGGACGTGAGACGTCGATCAGTTATCGGGTCTTCCCTGGCGATGGTCGTCGCCCTCGGCCTGTCCGCCTGTGGCGGCGGGGACGACGCCGGCGGCTCGAACACCGTTCGCGTGACGCTGGTGAACCACGTCTGGACGGAGAACATCAAGAAGGCGCTGCCGGAGTTCGAGAAGCAGTCGGGCCTGAAGGTGGAGGTCACCCAGCTCGGTGAGGACCAGCTCTCCGACCAGTACAACGTCAAGCTGAACGCCGGGTCCACGGACCTGGACGTGATGATGTACCGGCCGCTGCAGGAGGGGAAGCTGTTCGCCAAGAACAAGTACCTCGCCGACCTGACCGAGAAGAGCAAGTCGGACAGCGCGTTCGAGGTCGGTGACTTCCAGTCCGGACCGGTGCAGGCGACCACGTACGAGGACAAGCTGGTCGGCGTGCCGATCATCACCGAGCAGGAGGTCCTCTACTACCGCAAGGACCTGCTGGAGAAGTCCGGCTTCACCGCCCCGCCGAAGACCCTCGACGAGCTCAAGGCGCAGGCGGCGAAGGTCGAGGCGGACAACCCGGGCGTCGCGGGCTTCGTGTCCCGCACCGGCAAGGCCGCCGCCGTCACCCAGTTCTCCAGCTTCCTCTACAGCTTCGGCGGCGACTTCGTCGACGCCAGCGGCAAGGCCGCGGTCAACAGCGAGCCGGCCAAGCAGGCGTACGCCTACTACGGCGGACTGCTGCGGGAACACGGCCCGGAGAACATCAGCACCGACATGAGCTGGTCCGAGGCGATGGCGATCTTCACCCAGGGCAAGGCGGCCTTCTACACCGAGGCCAACTCGCTCTACAAGAACGCCACCGACCCGGCCAAGTCGAAGGTCTCCGAGACCGTCGGGTTCGCGGCCTTCCCGGCCGGCCCGGCCGGCTCGAAGCCGTACAACATCCCGTCCTGGGCGCTCGGCGTGAACGAGGCGTCGAAGAACCAGGACAACGCCTGGAAGTTCATCCAGTGGGCGGCCGGCAAGGAGCAGGCGCTGGCGCAGCAGAAGGCCGGCGTGCCCAGCGCCCGTACCTCCGTCTGGAACAACCCGGAGGGCGCGGCGACCTACCCGAAGGACCTCGCCGAGGCCACCACGGTCAGCACCGCCAACGGCGTGGGCCACGACCGGCCGCTGGTCGAGAAGGTCGCCCAGGCGCGGGAGATCGTCGGTCAGCCGATCGTCGACGCGATCACCGGCAAGGACGCGGCCGCCTCGGCGGACGCGGCCAACGAGGCGTTCCAGAAGTTCCTCGACGACGAGGCGAAGTAGCCCGAAACGCAGGTGGCGGAGCCGACCGGCTCCGCCACCCCGCGTCGGGACGCTGGCCCTGACCCATCCGGAGACCCCATGTCGACCGTCACCACACCAGTCAAAAGATCGCCCGAGGCGCGTCCGGCGTCCCCGGAGACCTCGGCCTGGTCGCGCTGGGCCAACGAGCACCGCAAGTGGCTCTTCGCGGCGCCCGCCATGTTGTTCGTCGCCGTGCTGATCGTCTTCCCGGTGGCGTGGACCGGATACCTCAGCCTGACCGACGCCGAGGGCTCGGTCCGCGCCGAGAGCGAGTTCATCGGCTTCCAGAACTACCTCGACGTGCTCGGCGACACCGACCGGTTCTGGCCGGCCGTGTGGCGCACCGCGCTCTTCACCGGCGTCGTGCTCTTCTTCGAGGTCGTCCTCGGCATGGCGATCGCCCTGCTGCTGTGGCGGCCGTTCCGCGGTGAGAAGTGGGTCCGGGTCGCGATCCTCCTGCCGCTGGTGGCCACCCCGGTCGCGGTCGGCATGATGTGGCGGCTGATCTTCGATCCCAACATCGGGATGGCGAACCAGGTGCTCGGCTGGGTCGGCATCGGCCCCCAGCCCTGGCTCTCCGGGCAGGGCTCGGCCCTGCCGACGACGATGTTCATCGACATCTGGCAGTGGACGCCGATGGTCGTGCTGATCCTGCTCGCCGGCCTGACGTCGCTCTCCGACGAGCCGCAGGAGGCGGCGCTGATCGACGGCGCCAGCACCTGGCAGCGGTTCCGGCACGTCACCCTGCCGCTGCTGATGCCCACCGTGATCGTCGCGATCCTGCTGCGCGGCATCGACGCCCTGAAGACCTTCGACATCCTCTACGCCACCAAGGGGCGCGGCGGCGGGTCGTTCCACGAGGTGGAGACCCTGAACGTGTACGCCTACGGGCTCAGCTTCGACTACAACGACTACGGCGTCTCATCGACCGTCCTCATCATCTTCTTCCTGATCATCATCGGGGTGATGTGGGCCCTGACCTACCGCAAGAAGGGCATGGACCGATGAAGCTGCGCAGGCCGTACAAGATCTTCCGGACGGTGGCCCTCGTCCTCGTGGTGCTGTCGCTGATCGCGCCGCTGGTCTGGATGGTCGCCGCCTCGTTGAAGACGAACGTCGACATCTACGACACCGAGAAGGCGTTCGTCTTCTCCCCGACGCTGGACAACTACAGCAACGTCCTGCAGCAGGCGAACTACGTCCAGTTCATCGGCAACAGCCTCTGGGTGGCGCTCGCGGCCACCGTGCTGTCGCTCCTGCTCGGGGTGCCCGCCGCGTACTCGATGAGCCGCTTCAACATGAAGAAGTCCGCGCTCGTCGTGCTCATGGCCCGGGTCATCCCCGGCGTCTCGCTGCTGGTGCCCTGGTACTACGTCTTCTCGAACCTGCAGATGGTCGGCGGGTTCACCGTGCTGATCCTCAGCCACATGTTCGTGTCGCTGCCGCTGATCGTCTACATCATGATGGGCTACTTCGACGGCCTGCCGACCGAGCTGGAGGAGGCGGCGCTCGTCGACGGGCTCACCCACATCGGGGCGTTCCGGCGGATCACCCTGCCGCTGTCGGTGCCCGGCATCGCCACCGCCGGCATCCTGTCGTTCATCTTCTCCTGGAACAACTTCATGTTCGCCCTCGTGCTCTCCGGGGCCGACACCAAGACGCTCCCGGTGGCGATCTTCGACTTCGTCGGCTACGCCAGCATCGACTGGGGCGGCCTGATGGCGGCGGCCACCGTGGTCACCCTGCCGATCATGCTGATCGCCCTGTTCGTGCAGAAGTACGTCGTCTCCGGCCTCACCGCCGGCGCCACGAAGGGCTGAGGACACCATGACCACGATCGAACGGGTGGAGACCTTCCTCGTCGCGCCGCGCTGGCTGTTCGTCCGGGTCGAGACGTCCTCCGGGATCGTCGGCTGGGGCGAGGCGACCTGCGAGGGCCGGTCCGAGACCGTCCGCACCGCCGTCGAGCAGCTCAGCGAACTGCTCGTCGGCCGGGACGCGCTGCGCATCGAGGACCACTGGCAGGTCATGACCAAGGGCTCGTTCTACCGGGGCGGGCCGATCCTGGCCAGCGCCGTCGCCGGGCTCGACCAGGCGCTGTGGGACATCGCCGGCAAGCACTTCGGCGCGCCGGTGCACCAGCTGCTCGGCGGTCCGGTCCGCGACCGGATCCGGGTCTACGGCTGGGTCGGCGGCGACGAGCCCAGCGAGGTGCGCGACCAGATCGCCGCCGCCGTCGCCACCGGCCTGACCGCGGTGAAGATGAACGCCTCCGGCCGGATGAGCGCCGTCGCGTCCGTCGCCGAGATCGACGGCGTGGTGCAGCGGGTGGCCGCCGCCCGCGAGGTGCTCGGCGACGAGCGGGACGTGGCGGTCGACTTCCACGGCCGGTTCACCCTCGCCACCGCCCGCCGGGTCGCCCCGCTGCTGGAGCCGTACCGGCCGTTCTTCCTGGAGGAGCCGGTGGTGCCGGAGAACTCGCACCTCATCGGCGAGTTCGTCCGCTCCACCACCACGCCGGTGTCGACGGGGGAGCGGCTCTACAACCGGCAGGAGTTCCTGCCGGTGCTCCAGGCCGGCATCGCCGTCGCCCAGCCGGACCTCTCGCACGCCGGCGGCATCACCGAGGTCCGCAAGATCGCCGCGCTGGCCGAGGTGTACGACGTGCAGCTCGCCCCGCACTGCCCGCTCGGGCCGATCGCGCTCGCCGCCTGCCTCCAGGTCGGCTTCGCCACGCCCAACTACCTGATCCAGGAACAGAGCATCGGCATCCACTACAACCTCGGCGCCGAGGTGCTCGACTACTGCCTCGACAAGACCCCGCTGACGTTCGTCGACGGGTACGTCGAGCGGCTCACCGCGCCCGGCCTCGGCATCGAGATCGACGAAGACGCCGTACGCGCGGCGGACAAGCGCGGACACGCGTGGCGCAGCCCCACGTGGCGGCACCGCGACGGCTCCTACGCGGAATGGTGATCACATGACCGTCAACCTCACCGCCGACCTCACCGCCGCCCGCATCCTCGCGATCATCCGCGGCACCGCCACCGCTGCCGCGATCGCCGCCGGCACCGCGCTGCTCCAGGAGGGCGTACGCGTCGTCGAGGTGGCCCTCACCACGCCGGACGCCCTGGGGGCGATCGAGGCGCTGCGCGCGGCGGCCCCCGCCGGGGCGCTGGTCGGCGCCGGCACGGTGCTCACCACCGCCGACGTCGCCGACGTGGCCGCCGCGGGCGCGCAGTTCGTGGTGACGCCGGCCGTGGTGGAGTCGATCGCCGAGGCGGCGCGCCGCGGCCTCCCGGTCGCCGCTGGGGCGCTCACCCCGACCGAGGCCTACACGGCGGTGCGGATGGGGGCGTCGGCGGTCAAGCTCTTCCCGGCGTCGGTCGGCGGGCCCGCGTACCTCAGGGCGGTGCGCGACCCCTTCCCGGACATCCCGTTCGTCGCGGTCGGCGGCGTCGGCCTGGACGACGTGCCCGGCTACCTCCGCGCCGGCGCGATCGCGGTCGGCCTCGGCGGTCCCCTCGTCGGCGACGCCGCCTCCGGCGGCGAACTGGACGCCCTGCGGGCGCGGGCGCGCACCTACCTCGCCGCCGTCCGGGAGCCGGCCGGATCATGACCGCACCGGACCTGCTCACCGTCGGCGAGGCCCTGGTGTCGCTGCGCTCGGCCGGCCCGCTCGCCGCCGGGGGGCCGCTGACCATGCACCTGGCCGGCGCCGAGTCCAACGTGGCCGTCGCGGTGGGCCCGGCGGGGCCCCCCCCCCCCACCGGCCGGCGGGGCGGGCCCCACCACGATTGCGG
>NZ_JBFABA010000093.1:0-11050 GCF_040640115.1 Micromonospora sp. NPDC023644
CGCGCCGGCCGTGGTGCCGGGCTCGGCTCCGGTCGCCGGGCCGGGCTCGGCACCGGCCGCGGTGCCCGGCTCGGCGCCGGTCGTCGTGCCGGGCTGGGCTCCGGTCGTCGTGTCGGGCTCGGCTCCGGTCCCGGTTCCGGCCGTGGCGCCCGGCTCGGCTCCGGTCCCGGTTCCGGCCGTGGCGCCCGGCTCGGCTCCGGTCCCGGTTCCGGCCGTGGCGCCCGGCTCGGCACCGGTCTCGGTTCCGGCCGTGGCGCCCGGCTCGGCGCCGGTCGTCGTGGCGGGCTGGGCTCCGGTCCCGGTCGGGCTGGTGGTGGCGGGCTCGGCGGTCGGAACGCCCGGTGCCGGTGCGGAGACGGCGGAGGCGTCCGGGGATGCCGGCGGCACCGCCGCGACCGGCGTGGTCGCCTCGGTCGCGGGGGCGCCTGCGGCGGCGGGCGTCCAGCCCGCATCCTCCGGCGTCACGGCGGCGGGTGTCGGGTCCGCATCCTCCGGTGTCACGGCGGCGGGCGCCGGGTCCACGTTCTCCGGTGCCACGACGGCAGGCTGGCGCGGCGACCGGGGCTTGCGGGTGCGGCGGGGCTTGGGCGCGCCCGGGGCGGGCTGCTGTCCCACGGCCGCTCCCGCCGGCTCTGCGGCGGGCGTCGTCCCGTCGGCCGGCTGTTCAGAGGGCATCAGCCCCTCGACCGGCTGTACCGAGCGCGGCTCTCCGGCGGCCGGCTCTCCGGCGGCCGGCTCTCCGGCGGGCGTCGCCGCCTCGACCGGCTGTACCGAGGGCGTCGCGCCTCCGGTCGGCCGTCCTGCGGGAGTCGTCTCCCCGGCGGGCTGCGCGGCGGGCGTCGCCTGCCCGGTCGGTGCCGCTTCGGCGGCGGGGGTGGCCGGGACGGTCAGGGCCGCCGGGGCGTGGTCGTCGGCGCCGCCGGGCGTGGGGGCGGGGGCCGGTCCGGCCGGCCGGTCGGCCGCGGGCGGGTTGTCGGCCGGCGACACGGCCGTCCACTGCGGATCGGCTGGGGCGTCGGCGGCGGGGGCCGGGACGGTTCCTCCCTGAGCGGGCCAGTCCCAGTGCGGGGGGACGGCCCGGGGCGCCGGGGCGTCGCCGGCGGCGGTGACCGCGCCGGAGCCCGTACCGCCGGCCGGTTCGGCGCCGGCCAGGGTGGCGCCGGCCAGGTCGACCGTCTCCGGCTCGTCGCCGCCGGAGTGCGCCGGGGTCCGCGGCAGGGCCGGGCCGGTGGGCAGCGGGCGGAGGATGTCGGTCGGCTCGATGGCTCCGGTGGGCGCGGTGCGCGTGACGAGCGGCCAGCGCAGCAGCGCCGCGGCGGCGGATCCGAGCGCGCCGGCGGCCACCGCGAGCAGGGCCGCGTAGTAGGGCGTGAGCTGGTAGCGGTCGGCGGTGTCGCCCGGGCCGGCGGTCAGGTAGGCGAAGGCGACCAGCACCGGGCCCGCCACCCCCGTCGCGCCGCTGACCAGCGGCGGGTGGCCGCGCCACCGGGCCAGCCCGCCGGTCGCCGCGCCGGCCAGCAGCGCCACCAGCGGCAGGACCACCAGGGCCAGCCGCTGCGCCGCGTCGGCGTCGAGCGACGCCGGCTCCAGCACCCCCAGTCGTACGGTGTCCAGCGGCCCGGTGGAGAACAGCGACGGCGCCACCGAGACCAGGGCCAGCAGCCAGATCGCGCCCGCGACGGCGGCCATGTTCCATCCCACCGGCGGCTGGAGCAGTACGGCGAGGGCGGCGCCCGCACCGACCAGCGCACCGAGGACCGCGCAGATGCCGACGGCCCAGACCGGGTCCACCGAGACGAGTTCGGCCGCCCGGGCCGGCTGCATGCAGAGCGGCGCGACGACGGTGGCGCCCAGCGCGGCGGCGCCGGCGACGGCGAGGATGCGCCCGGTGCCGACCAGCCCTCCGTCCCGGCGGGCCAGGCGCTCGGTGAGCACCGCGCCCACCACGGCGGCGTTCGCCGCGAACCAGCCCGCCCAGACGAGCTGGGCCGGCCACTGGTTGACGGTGGTGCCGGTGAAGGTGCCGGTGAGCCGGACGATGCCGAAGCCGAAGGCGATGCCGAGCTGACCGGCCCCGACCAGCAGGCTCACCCCGAGCGCGGTGAGCAGCAGTCTGCCCCAGGTCCGAAAGGCCATGTCCGGCACGTTACGCACCTGTTGACCAGGCCGCCACCGGCGCGCCGCGAGCGGGGGCGACCCGCCGGCCAGCGGTTACTTCAGCTCGACCAGCCGGGCCAGGTACGTCGTGTCGCCGACGTTGGTCAGCATGTGCACGGCGCCCGGATCCCGGTAGACCACCCCGCCGGTCGGCTCGTCGGCGTCGATGAGGGTGCCGTCGATCGTCTGCACGACGTTCTTCGCCCCCTGGATCGCCACCACGAGGTACGGGTGGTCGTGCCGGTGCAGCGGCTGCCGCTCACCCGGCTCCAGGCGGATGTGCCAGACCCGGACCCGGTCGTTCTCGTACACGATCTCCTGGCCCACCGGGCCGAGTTCGAGGTGCGCGTCGCTCATCGGGTTCCGTCCAGTCGGGGGAGCACCTCGGCGGCGATGAGCTCCAGGTGGTCGAGGTCGGCGAAGTCGATCAGCCGCAGGTGCACCCGGGTGGCGCCGATCGCGGCGAACTCGCCGATCCGGTCGACGAGCTGCGCGGGCGAGCCGACCACCGGGTCCTCCGGCGGCAGCGCGCTCTTGACGTGCAGCGGGGCGGCACGGCGGTGCGCCTCGGCGTCGGTGCGGCCGATCGCCACCACGATCCCGGCGGAGAGGGTGAGTGGGGCGCGCCCCGACTCGGTCCGGCCGGTCCGGTCGCAGGCCTCCCGCACGCGCTCGTACGCGGCGGCGGTCTCCGCGACGGTCTTGAACGGCATGTTGAACTCGTCGGCGTACCGGGCGGCGAGTTCGGGGGTGCGCTTCGGGCCGCGGCCGCCGACGATGATCGGCGGGCCGGGCACCTGCACCGGCTTCGGCAGCGCGGGGGCGTCCCGCAGCCGGTAGTGCTCGCCGGTGAAGCTGTACGTCTCGCCCGGCGGCGTCCCCCACAGTCCGGTGAGGATCTCCAGCTGCTCGGCGAGCCGGTCGAAGCGTTCGCCGACGCGGGGGAACGGGATGCCGTAGGAGGTGTGCTCCCGCTCGTACCAGCCGGCGCCGATGCCGAGCTCGACCCGGCCGCCGCTCATCTGGTCCACCTGGGCCACCATCACGGCCAGCGGGCCGGGCAGCCGGAAGGTGGCGGAGGTGACCAGGGTGCCGAGCCGGATCCGGCTGGTCTCCCGGGCCAGCGCGGCCAGCGTCAGCCAGGCGTCGGTCGGGCCGGGCAGCGCCGGCTCGTCCCCCATGGCCTGGTAGTGGTCGGCGCGGAGGAAGCCCTCGAAGCCGCCGTCCTCGGCCAGCCGGGCGAAGCGGAGCTGGTCGTCGTAGCTGGCGCCCCGGTGCGGCTCCGTGAAGACGGTGACCCGCATGCTCATCGTCCCTCCGCGCCGGCTGTCGCCGGCAGGTCCCGTTCCATGAGGAGTTCGTGCAGGTCGGCGCTGACGCGGGCGACGTCCGCCAGGTGTGCGTTGCGGCCGAGGGTGCGCGGTCGCGGGATGTTCACGTCGACCACCTTGCGGATCCGGCCGGGCCGGGGGCTGAGCACGACCACCCGGTCGGCCAGCAGCACCGCCTCGTCGATCGAGTGGGTGACGAAGACGACGGTGGCCCCGGACGTCATGTGCACGCGTTGCAGCTCGCCGGAGAGCTCCTCGCGGGTGAGCGCGTCGAGCGCGGAGAACGGCTCGTCCATCAGCATCACCCGGGGCTCGCCGATCAGCGACCGGCACAGCGAGACCCGCTGCTGCATGCCGCCGGAGAGTTCGTGCGGCAGCCGCTTCTCGAAGCCGCCCAGCCCGGCGAGGTCCAGCAGTTGGCGGGCCCGGTCGCGGTGCGTGGCCCGCTTCCAGCCGAACATCTCCACCGGGAGCAGGACGTTGTCCAGCACCGTGCGCCAGGGGAGCAGGGCCGGCCGCTGGAAGAGCATCGCGATGTCCCGGCGCGGCTTGGTGATCGGCGTGCCGGCCACGGTGATCCGGCCCTCGCTGACCGGGAGCAGGCCGGCGATCAGGCGCAGCAGCGTGGACTTGCCGCACCCGGAGCGGCCGAGCACGGCGACGAACTCACCCGCCGCCACGTCGAGGTCGATGCCGCGCAGCGCCTCGACGCGGCCGCTGCGGCCGTCGAAGGTGCGAGACACCCCGGAAAGCTGGATCATCTCCGGCGGCCTCCCTGAGTCGGCGATCAGCAATCGCGGCCCAGGGTAACCGGCCCGGATGGACAGCAGGTCGTCCGGGGTGGAGGCGAGGATTTTTCCGTAACGAAACCCATACGGCCTGGCATTGCCAAGGGCGCTTTCTCGTACGCTGTGCCCGCGAAGAGTCCCCTCACGACGGTGTGCCGGCATACCCCTCCGCCGGCGCGCCGAAACAACCCCCTCCGGCGGCGGCGCGCCGCTCCGGTCGGAAAGGACATGGTGCACTGATGAGAAGGCTGACCCGTACGGTCGCTGCCGCTGCGCTGGCCACCGCCCTCGCCCTGGTCTCCGGGTGCAGCGGCGACTCGGACTCCGGCGCCGACGCCAAGGGTGGCAGCGGCGGGGCGTTGGAGAAGGTGACCTACCTCACCTCGTTCGGCAACTTTGGCCGTGACTCCTACGCCTGGGTCGCGAAGGAGAAGGGCTTCTTCAAGGAGGCCGGGTTCGACGTCGACATCAAGCCCGGTCAGGGCACCGGCGCGGTGATCCAGCAGATCGTCGGCGGCCAGGCCCAGTTCGGCCCGATCGACCTCACCGGCGGTCTGCTCCAGGTCGGCAACGGCCAGGCCAAGGACTTCGTCGCGGTCGCGGCGATCCAGCAGCGCACCATGGCCGCCATCGCCACCGTCGAGGGCAAGGGCATCGCGTCCCCCAAGGACCTGGAGGGCAAGAAGCTCGCCGACACCCCCACCTCCGTCGTGCGCAACCTCTTTCCGACGTACGCCCGGATGGCCGGCGTGGACGCGAGCAAGGTGACCTGGGTCAACGGCCAGGCCCAGGACCTCATGGGCATGCTCGGCTCCGGCACGGTGGACGGCATCGGCCAGTTCGTCGTCGGCCAGCCCACCATCGAGACGGTGACCAAGCAGAAGGCCGTCATGCTGCCGTACAGCAACGTGATGCAGGACCTCTACGGCAACGTGCTGATCACCTCCGCCAAGCTCGCCAAGGAGAAGCCGGAGATGGTCAAGCGGTTCACCGCGGCCCTGATGAAGGGCCTGGACTACGCGCTGACCAACCCGCAGGAGGCGGGCGAGCTGCTGAAGAAGAACGTCGCGGCCGCGAACCCCGCCGCGGCCGCCGCCGAGCTCCAGCTCATGGCCGGCTACGTGCGCTCCAACAACTCCGGCACCCAACTCGGCACCCTGGACAGCGGCCGGGTCGCCAAGAGCATCGCGATCCTGCAGGGCGCCGGTTCGCTCAAGCAGAACATCACCCCCGACCAGATCATCGACTTCAGCCTCGCGCCGAAGGCCTGATCGACGCCGACCGCGGCACGGGGGTGCGGTCCACCGGGGCGACCCGGGGGCCGCACCCTCGTCGCGTGCCGGCCCGGCCGGCAGGAGAGGAGAACCCGTGACGGAGACGACCGGTACCCGGTCCGGCCACACCGGGACGGAGCCCGCGGGCGCCGGCGCGCCCCCGCCCGCGCGCCGGTCCGGCGTACGTCCGGCGGCCGTCGGGCTGCCGCTGCTCGGCGCCGTGATCACGCTGGCCGCCTGGTGGCTGGTCACGTCCGGCCTGGAGTTGGTGCATCCCGTGTCGCTGCCCCCGCCGCAGGCGGTGTGGCAGGCGATGGTCGCGGGGAGCGGCGTGCTGATGCCGGCGCTCGGCGTGACCACCACGATGACCGTGGTCGGCTTCCTGCTGTCGGCGGTGGCCGGGGTGCTGATCGGGATGGCCCTGGCCGGGTCCCGGCGCGTCGAGCGGATGTTCGCGCCGCTGCTGGTGGCGGTCAACGCGGTACCGAAGATCGCCCTGGGCCCGCTGTTGGTGGTCTCGGTCGGCTGGGGCGCGAAGCCGATCCTGACCATGGTGTTCCTGCTCTGCTTCTTCCCGATCGTGCTCTCCACGGCGACCGGGCTCACCACCACCCCCAACGACCTGGCCGAGCTGGCCCGGTCGCTGAACGCCTCGTGGTGGCAGGCGTTCCGCAAGGTGCGCTTCCCCGCCGCGCTGCCGCAGATCTTCGTCGGGCTCAAGGTGGCGATGCCGCTGGCCGCGATCGGCGCGGTGATCGGCGAGTTCTACTCGGACAAGCCGGGGCTGGGCTACCAGATCCTGCAGTACAACGGGATCGGGGACACCGCGACCGCCTGGGCGGCGATCGTGCTGATCGCGCTGATGAGCATCCTGCTCTACAGCGCACTGTCCCTGGTCGAGCGTTTCGCCCTGCCGTGGGTCCGCGCCACCACGTCGGCCCGCTGACCCCCGCACCAGCCGATGGTGTGGCCCGCCGGGTGCGGCGGGCCACACCAGCCGGTCAGCTCGCGAGGCGCCAGCGCCCGTTGCGCGCCACCAGGGTGGTGAGGGCCTGCGGCATCAGGCCGGAGTGGTTGTCCGGCGTCATCCGGATCGGCCCGGAGAGACCGTCCAGCTGCGTCGTCTCCAGCACGTCGCGGATGCCGTCGCGGTCGACCTCGCCGGGCTCGCCGCCCGAGCGCAGTTCGGCGTCGGCGATGAGCTGCACCGCGTCGGCGGCGAACGAGGAGGAGCCGTTGTAGCCGCCGAAGCGGGCGGTGTAGTCCTGGAACCACTGCCGGCGGGCCGCCTTGGCCGGGGTGGTGGCGATCACGTCGTCGATCACCATGGTCTGGGTGAAGACCAGCGTGGCGCGTTCGGCCGCCCGGGAGCCGAGGAAGAGGTCCCCCGCCGCCGCGGCGTCGAAGAAGAGTTCGCCCTCGAACTTGGCCTGCTGCGCGGCGGTGGCCGCGAGCGTCGCCTGCTCCGCCGGGGTCCAGACGACCAGCGCGTCCACCTTCTTCCCGATCAGGTTCTTGACCTGCTGGCCGACCTCGGTGTCGGTGGTTCGCACCGCCTCCTCGCGCAGCAGCTTGATGCCGGCCTTCGCGAACTCGGCGCGCAGCGCGGTCGAGCCCTCGCGGCCGTAGGCGTCCTCGCTGTGCAGCACGCCCGCCTTGCGTACGCCCTTGCGGCGCATCTCCGCGGCGAGGGCGGCGGCGCTGTCGGCCGCGTTCGGGGAGAGCTTGAACACGTACCGTCGTTCGGCCACCGGACTGGACACGGCGCTGGACGCGGCGAGCGCAATGGTGGGAATTCGCTTCTCGTTGATGGTGCGTACGGCGCCGACGGCGCATTCGTTGCAGCCACCCATGATGATCCCGCTGACTTGGGAATCGTTGCTGAAGTCACCGATGTTGCGCAGCGACTCGCTCGCGTCCGACCGGTTGTCCTTCACCCGCAGCTCGACCTTCCGGCCGTTGAGCGCGCCGGAGGAGTTCAGCTGCTCGACCTTCAGTTCCAGCGCCCGCTGGTACGCCTTGCCGGCGGGCGCCGCCGCGCCGGAGAGCTCGAGGTCGGCGGCGATGACGATGGGGCTGGTGTCCTGCTCGTCCGCCCCGAACTGGCAGCCGGTGAGCGTGGTGGCCAACACGGCCGATGCGAGCGCCGCGGCGCTCGCGGAGCGGATGGGGGTCAACTCAGTCCTCCAGATGCGGCCCGGGCGGTGCCCGGTCACCGCCGGGTTGTCCGTCCTCAGTAGAGGAACGGGATCGGTCTGCCGTACGGTGTGCGCGAAGCCTGCAAAACCTTGCCAACGCCGGGCCCCTGCGGTCAAGCGGAGCGTCCGAAGCGTTTCGGGACGCGTATCCCACATGGTGGGGCAACGGGAAGTTTGCAAACGCTTACTAATACGACACGGATGACCACTCTGGAGTTACATGCCCTGTTCACGGGCATGGAGAATTGAAGGTATTAGTTGACCGGATCACGGGATGCGAGCCCTCCGACCGTTTCCTACCCCGTCGCGACTTCCCAAACAGGATCGCTTCTGATGAAATCGCGGCCGTGCCGCGTGTGGCGCAGTCCGCTGCACCGGGCGCGAGTCGGCGGGGCAGGCGTGGAAGAAACGACGGAGGCGATGTCGTGAGCACCGGACCGACGACCCTGCCCGCGAGTGGCGACACCGATCAGCCGAAGCGGCGTCGGCTGCCCCGGCTCCGCGACGTGCGGATCCGCTCCAAGCTCGCCCTGATCCTGGTCGTGCCGGTCGCCGCGGTGCTCGCGTTGGCCACGGTCCGACTCGTCGCCGTCGGTGAGAACACCTTCGACGCCAACCAGGCCCGCGCGCTGACCGCGCTCTCCATCGACGTCTCCGCGCTGACGCAGGACCTGCACGCCGAGCGGATGGCCGCCGCCGCCTTCCTGGCGACGCCGCAGCAGAAGGCCGACTCCTACAACCTGCGGGTGCGCAGCACCGACGCGCGGGTCGAGGCGTACCGGGCGGAGCGCGGACGCGTCGGCCAGGTGCCGGCCGCCGTGCAGGAGCGGCTCGCGACCATCGACGAGCACCTGGAGACGCTGGCCAGCACCCGGCAGGAGGTGCTGGACCGCCAGCAGATGGCCGTCGCTGAGGCGACGCTCCGCTACGGGGTCATCATCACCGACCTGGTCGCGTACGGCGACGGGCTGGCCCAGCTGCCCGGCGACGAGCGGCTCGCGGACGCCCGGCGCGCGGTCGCCGCGTTCGCCCGCGCCAAGGCGGCCGTCGCCGAGGAGCAGTCGGTGGTCTTCACCGCCCTCGTCGCCGGCCAGCTCGACGAGGAGCAGTTCTCCTCCTTCGTGGCGACGCTGACCAGCCAGCAGGAGGCGCTGGTCGCCTTCTCCCTGGCCGCCGACCCGACCCAGCGCGCCCTGGTCGACAGCACGGTCTCCGGCGACGCGGTCACCCTCGCCGACCGGGTGGCCGCCGACATCACCCGCTCGGTCGGGCAGAAATCGCTGGTCACCGCCCAGGACGCCACCGCCGCCATCGGCGCGGTCAACGACCTGATGCGGTGGGCGGAGATCCGGCTCCAGGACCGGCTGCTCAGCCAGGCCGACCAGGCCCGGTCGGACGTCATCCGGCAGGCCTTCATCGAGACGGCGCTGGTGCTGCTGACCCTCATCGTCGCGGTGACCCTCGCCGTGGTGCTGGCCCGCTCGCTCAACCACTCGCTGCGCCGGCTGCGTGAGGGCGCCCTCTCGGTGGCGAACCACGACCTGCCGGACGCGGTGAAGCGGCTGCAGAACGTCGGCAACGTCGGCGACGGCGGTGTCGAGGAGATCGTCCGGCAGGTACGCGACCCGATCCAGCTCAACAACCGCGACGAGGTGGGCCAGGTGGCGCTCGCCTTCAACGTCGTGCACCGCGAGGCGGTCCGCGTGGCGGCCGAGCAGGCCGCGCTGCGTACCAGCGTCTCGGCGATGTTCCTCAACCTGGCCCGGCGCAGTCAGACCCTGGTCGACCGCATGATCGGCGAGCTCGACGCGATCGAGCGCGGCGAGGAGGACCCGAAGCGGCTCGCGCAGCTCTTCGAGCTGGACCACCTGGCCACCCGGATGCGCCGCAACGACGAGAACCTGCTCGTGCTGGCCGGCGCCGACTCGGCCGTGCCGCGCCGCGACGACGCCCTCCTGGTGGACGTGCTGCGGGCCGCCCAGTCCGAGGTGGAGCTCTACAACCGGATCGAGTTCGGCACCGTCGACACCGACATCTCGGTGGCCGCGCACGCGGTCAACGACGTGGTCCGGCTCGTCGCCGAGCTGCTCGACAACGCCACCCGCTTCTCGCCGCCGACCACCACCGTGGTCGCGGACGGCCGGCGGATCCGGGACTACGTCCTGATCCAGGTCGAGGACCGGGGCCTCGGCCTGACCGACGACCAGCTCGACTCGCTCAACCGGCGACTGGCCGCCCCGCCGAGCGTCGACGTCGCGGCGTTCCGGCTGATGGGTCTGGCCGTGGTCAGCCGCCTGGCCTCCCGCTACGGCATCCGGGTGGAGCTGCGCCGCAACGTCGAGGGCGGCACGGTCGCCCAGGTGACGCTGCCCGCCGCGACGGTGGTGCTGCCGGCCGTGCACAGCCGGGACCCGCAGATCACCCGGCCCCGGCAGCCGCTCGCGGTCGAGCAGAACCCGCTCACCCCGGCCGGCCTCGCCGAGCCGGCGGTCGGCGCGGGGCGTACCGCCTCCGCCACCCTCACCGACCAGTGGCGCTCCGCCGCCCCGGCGCCGTGGCAGGCTCCGGAGCAGGCGCGCGACACCGCGCCCCCGGTGCAGGCCGGCGGCCTGACGTCGGCGCAGCCGGCCGCCCCGGCGGCGCCCCCGGCCCGACCGGCCTTCGCCGGCGGAGGCGCCTCGGTCGGTACGCCGACCGTCGCGTACCCCACGGTCGACGCGCTGCCCAAGCGCGTTCCCGGCAGCGCGGAGGCCCAGGCGCCGGGCGGGCCGGTCCTGCCGGTCGGCCCGATCGCCGGCTCCCCGGCCACCACCGGGCTGTCGGCGGGGCTGGCCGGATCGGCCCAGGCCGGCTTCGGCAGCGACCCGGGCACCGGCCGCGGCCTCGGGGCCAACCTGGCCGCCACGGCCCCGCCCGCCCCCGCCGCGCCGATCACCCCGCGCGCCGAGCTGCCGGCCGAGGCGCCGATCTTCCGGGAGATGGAGGCGGTGTGGTTCCGGTCGCACGGTAACGACGCCACGGCCATCTTCACCCGGCCGGACTTCAGCCAGTCGCCCGCGGCGCAGCAGGCCGCCGCGGCGCCGGCCGCCGCAGCGCCGAGCGCCGGAGCCCCGGCCGTCGGGACGCCGGCCGCCCAGTCGGCACCGGCGCAGCCCCGTGCGCCACGGCTGCCCACGCGTACGCCGGGCAGCACCGACACCGCCCCGCCGTCCGCGCAGCCGGCACCGCCGTCGTACACCCCGCCGGCCGCGGCGCGGCCCACCACGCCGGACACGCCCCCCGCGGCGCCCCCCGCGGCGCCG
>NZ_JBFABA010000094.1:0-11031 GCF_040640115.1 Micromonospora sp. NPDC023644
CACACCTCGTCGAACGCGGCGGCGAAGACGGGGTACGCGGCGGCGAGTTCGGCGCCCATGCCCACCCGCTGCGCCCCCTGACCCGTGAACAGGAACGCCAGGCCGCCGGTGTCCGGGGTGCCGGTGACCAGGTTGGCGGCGCTGCCGCCGGCGGCCAGCGCGGCGAGGCCGTCGAGGAGTTCCCGCCGGTCGGCCCCGGCGACGGCGGCCCGCTGCGTGAAGGAGACCCGGCCCGCCAGGGAGCGGCCGACGTCGGCGACCGCCAGGTCGGGGTGGGCGGTGAGGTGGTCGTGCAGGCGGCGGGCCTGGTCGCGCAGGGCCTGCTCGGAGCGGGCCGACAACAGCCACGGCACCACCGGCGGCGGCGTGCTGCCGGCGGTGGCCTCCGGGGCGGCGGCGGGCGGCTCCTCGATGATCACGTGCGCGTTCGTGCCGCTGACGCCGAACGAGGACACCCCCGCGCGGCGCGGGTGGCCGTTCGGCTGCCACTCGGCCGCCTCGGTCAGCAGCGCGACCGAGCCCGCCGACCAGTCGATCTTCGGGGACGGCTCGTCGACGTGCAGGGTGCGTGGCAGCAGCCCGTGGCGCAGGGCGAGGACCATCTTGATGACGCCGCCGACGCCGGCGGCGGCCTGGGCGTGGCCGATGTTGGACTTGAGGGAGCCCAGCCAGAGCGGCTGTTCGCGGTCCTGGCCGTAGGTGGCGAGGATGGCCTGGGCCTCGATGGGGTCGCCGAGGGTGGTGCCGGTGCCGTGGGCCTCGACGGCGTCGACCTGGTCGGCGGTCAGGCCGGCGTTGGCGAGCGCGGCGCGGATCACCCGCTGCTGGGAGGGCCCGTTGGGGGCGGTCAACCCGTTGGAGGCGCCGTCCTGGTTCACCGCCGAGCCGCGCACCACCGCGAGCACCCGGTGGCCGTTGCGTCGGGCGTCGGAGAGCCGCTCGACCACGAGTACGCCGACGCCCTCCGCCCAGCCGGTGCCGTCGGCGGCGGCGGCGAACGACTTGCAGCGGCCGTCCGGCGACAGCCCCCGCTGCCTGGAGAACTCGACGTAGAGGCTGGGCGTGGACATGACGGTCACGCCGCCGGTCAGCGCCAGGGAGCACTCGCCGGAGCGCAGCGCCTGCACGGCGAGGTGCAGGGCGACCAGCGACGACGAGCAGGCGGTGTCGACGGTGACCGCCGGCCCCTCCAGCCCGAACGTGTACGCCACCCGGCCGGAGGCGACGCTGCCGGCGGTGCCGGTGCCCCAGAACCCCTCGACACCGTCGGGCACCGCGCTCGCCCCGGCGGCGTAGTCGTGCGTCATGAGGCCGGCGAAGACGCCGGTGGGTGAGCCGCGCAGCGCGTCCGGCCGCAGGCCGGCGTTCTCCAGCGCCGCCGAGCAGGTTTCCAGGAAGATCCGCTGCTGCGGGTCCATCGCCAGCGCCTCGCGGGGGCTGATGCCGAAGAACTCCGCGTCGAACCCGGCCGCGTCGAGCAGGAAGCCGCCCTGGTCGACGTAGCTGGTGCCGGGGGTGTCCGGGTCGGGGTCGAACAGGGTGTCCAGCTGCCAGCCGCGGTCGGTCGGGAAGCCGGTGATCCCCTCGCGGCCGTCGATCAGCAGCTGCCACAGCTCGTCCGGCGAGGTGACGCCGCCGGGGTAGCGGCAGGCCATGCCGACGATCGCGATGGGCTCGTCGGTGGGTCGGGCGGCGACCGTCGCGGCGGCGGGTCGCGGCTCCTCCTCCCGGCCGCCCAACTCGCCCCGCAGGTACTCGACGAGGACCTCCGGGGTGGGGTAGTCGAAGGTCAACGTCGCGGGCAGGCGCAGGCCCGTCGCGGTGTTGAGCCGGTTGCGCAACTCGACGGCCATCAGCGAGTCGAAGCCGAGCTGACGGAACGGCTCGGCCACGGAGACGGCGTCCACGTCCGGCTGGGCGAGCACGGTCGCGACCTGCGTACGCACGATGTCGAGCAGCAGTGCGCGCTGCTCCTGTTCGCTGCGGCCGGCCAGCTCGCGGGCCAGCGCGGTGGCGCCCGGGCGGGTCGCGGCCTGCCGCCGCCGCGGCACCCTGGCCAGGCCGTGCAGCGGGGGCGCGGCGTTCGGCGCGGCGCGTACCGCGGCGACGTCGATGGTGACGGGCGTCAGGTGCGCCTCGTCGGAGCGGCACGCGGCGTCGAACAGCGCGAGCCCCTCCTCGACGCTGTGCGCGAGCAGACCGCCGCGCGCGATCCGGGCCAGGTCGGCCTCGCCGAGCTGGCTGGTCATCTCGCTCTCCTGCGACCACAGGCCCCAGGACAGCGAGAGCCCCGCCCGGCCCTCGGCCCGTCGCTGTGCGGCCAGGCCGTCGAGGAAGGCGTTCGCCGCCGCGTAGTTCGCCTGCCCGGCGGTGCCGATGACGCTCGCGACGGAGGAGTAGAGCACGAACAGCTCCACGTCGCCGGCCAGCTCGTGCAGGTGGAGCGCGGCGTCGACCTTGGGCCGCAGGACGGCGTCGACGCGTTCGGGCGTGAGCGACTCCAGGATGCCGTCGTCGAGCACGCCCGCGGTGTGGACCACGCCCGCCAGCGGCCGGGAGAGCCCGGCGAGCAGCGCGGCCAGCGCCTCGCGGTCGGCGGTGTCGCACGCGACGACGTCGACCGTGGTGGCGCCGAGGGCGGCCAGCTCCTCGGCCAGCTCGGCGGCGCCGGGCGCGTCTGCGCCGCGCCGCGAGACGAGGAGCAGGTGTGCCGCGCCGTGCCGGGTGACCAGGTGGCGGGCGAGCGCGGCGCCGAGCGTACCGGTGCCGCCGGTGATCAGGACCGTGCCGGCCGGGTCGAACAGCCGGCGCTCGGCGGCGGCGGAGGCGTGCCGCGCGAGCCGCGGCACGGTCAGCGCCCCGTCGCGGATGGCGAGCTGCGGCTCCCCGGTGGCGAGCGCGGCGGCGAGGGCGCGCTCGGACTTGTCGGTGCCGTCGGTCTCGACGAGGACGAAGCGGTCCGGGTGCTCGGTCTGGGCGGAGCGGACCAGGCCCCACGCGGCGGCGCCCGCGAGGTCGCCGCCCCGGGTGACCACGGCCAGCCGCGCGGTGCCGGCGGCCGCCCGCTGGACCGTCGCCAGCGTGTCGTACAGGGACCGCCGTACGGCGTCGGCGGTGTCGCCCGCCTCGACGCGGAACACCTCGACGTCGGGCGTGCCGGTGCCGGTCGGGGCGCTCACGGGCACCCAGTCCGTGCGGTACAGCGCGGCGGTGGGGCCGCTCGCGCCGGCCAGTCCGTTCGTCGTGACCGGGCGGACCACGACCGCGTCGGCGCTCAGCACCGGGTTGCCGTCGTCGTCGGTGGTGCTCACCCGCAGGGTGTTCTCGCCGGCCGGGGTCAGCCGGACCCGCAGCGCCGAGGCCCCCCGGCGGTGCAGTCGCACCCCGCGCCAGGAGAAGGGCAGCCACGCCCGGCCGGCCTGTTCCCCGCCGGCGACGTGCAGCACGAGCGGGTGCATGGCGGCGTCGAGCAGCGCTGGGTGTACGCCGTAGCGCACGGCGGCCGGCTCGTCCTCGGCGCGCAGGGTGGCCCGGGCGAACAGTTCGTCGCCGCGCCGCCACACCTCCTGGACGCCCTGGAAGGCGGGGCCGTAGCAGAAGCCGCGCGCCAGCAGCCAGCCGTAGAAGTCGCCGACGTCGACGGGCTCCGCGCCGGGCGGCGGCCACTCCTGCGCCACCGGGGCCGGCGCGGGTGCGTCGGCCAGCGTGCCCGAGGCGTGGCACGTCCACTCCGCGCCCGGCGTGTGCCCGGCCGGCTGGGAGTACACGCCGAACTCGCGGCGGCCCTGCTCGTCGGGTCGGCCGACCCATACCTGGATGTTGACCCGCTGCTGTTCGGTCATCGTCAGCGGGGCCTGGAGGGTGAGTTCCTCGATCGTGCCGCTGCCGGTGTGCTCGGCGGCGTGCGCGGCCAGCTCGAGGAACGCGGTGCCGGGCAGCAGGACCGTGTCGAGGACGGCATGGTCGACCAGCCAGGGTTGCTCGCGCAGGGAGAGCCGCCCGGTGAGCACGAGCCGGTCGGTGTCGACGACGCCCAGCACCGCGCCGAGCAGCGGGTGGCGCGCGGCGGTGAGGCCGGCCGCGCCCACGTCGCCCCCGCCGGCGGGCCGCAGCCAGTACGACCTGCGCTGGAACGGGTACGTCGGCAGCTCGACGGGCCGCGCGGCGGGGAAGTAGGCGTCGGCGTCGGGGGCGGTGCCGGTGGTGAAGAGGTGCCCGACGGCCCTGGCGAGGGTGTGGGTCTCCGGTTGTCCCCGGCGCATGGTGGCGATGCCGGTGGCGTCGCCCGTGGTGGTGGCGAGGACGGTGTCCGGGCCGATCTCCAGGAAGGTGTCGACGTGGTGGTCGGTGGTGAGGTTCCGGACGGCGTCGCGGAAGCGGACGGCCCGGCGGACCTGGTTGACCCAGTGCTCCGGGGTGGAGCGCAGCGGTCGTCCGTCGACGGTGGAGATCAGCCCGATGCGGGGTTCGTGGTGGGTGATGGACTCGGCGACGGCGCGGTAGTCGTCGAGCATCGGGTCCATCAGGTGCGAGTGGGCGCCCAGCGGGATCGGCAGCCGCTTGGTCTTGTGCCCCAGCGCGGCGAGCTGCTCGGCGGCGGCGAGGGTCGCGGCCTCGTCGCCGGAGATGACCAGGTCGGTGGGGGTGTTGATGGCGGCGATGCCGACCTGGTCGCCGAGGTACGCGGTGACCTGCTCCTCGGTGGCCTGCACCGCGACCATCGCGCCGCCCAGCGGCAGGGCCGCCATGAGCGTGGCGCGGGCGGCGACGAGCTTCGCGGCGTCGGCGAGTGACCAGACGCCGGCGACGTACGCGGCGGAGAGCTCGCCGAGTGAGTGCCCCGCCACGAAGTCGGGGCGGATGCCCCACGACTCGACGAGCCGGTGCAGGGCGACCTCGAAGGCGAACAGGGCCGGCTGCGTGTACGCGAACCGGTGCAGGTCGTCGCTGCGGATGATCTCGCGTACCGGCCGGTCCAGGTGCCGGTCCAGCTCGGCGCAGGCCTCGTCGAAGGCGCTCGCGAAGACGGGGTACGCGGCGGCGAGTTCGGCGCCCATCCCGAGGTACTGGGCGCCCGTACCGGTGAACAGGAACGCCAGCCCGCCGGAGCCGGCGGTGCCGGTCAGCACGTCGGGCGCACTCCCGCCGGCGGCGAGGGCGGCGAGGCCGTCGAGCATGTCCTGCCGGGTGGCGCCGGTGACGGCGGCCCGGTGGCCGAAGGTCACCCGGGTGGTGACCAGGGACCGACCGACGTCGGCGACCGACAGCTCGGGCCGGTCGGCGAGGTGGTCGTGCAGCCGGCGGGCCTGCTCCCGCAGGGCCGGCTCGGAGCGGGCCGACAACAGCCACGGCAGCACCGGCGGCGCGGCGGCCGGGGTGGCGGTGGCGTCCGGGGCGGTGGCGTCCGGTGTGGCGGCGGCCTCCGGATCGGCGGGCGGTTCCTCGATGATCACGTGCGCGTTCGTCCCGCTCATGCCGAACGACGAGACGGCGGCCCGGCGCGGACGGTCGCCGGCGGGCCACGCGACCGGCTCGGTCAGCAGCGACACCGCCCCGGCCGACCAGTCCACCTTGCGGCTCGGCTCCGAGACGTGCAGGGTGCGCGGCAGCAGCCCGTGGCGCAGGGCGAGGACCATCTTGATCACGCCGCCGACGCCGGCGGCGGCCTGCGTGTGGCCGATGTTCGTCTTCAGCGAGCCCAGCCAGAGCGGTCGTTCGCGGTCCTGGCCGTAGGTGGCGAGGATGGCCTGGGCCTCGATGGGGTCGCCGAGGGTGGTGCCGGTGCCGTGGGCCTCGACGGCGTCCACCTGGTCGGGCGTCAGGCCGGCGTTGGCCAGGGCCGCCCGGATCACCCGCTGCTGGGACGGCCCGTTCGGGGCGGTGAGGCCGTTGGAGGCGCCGTCCTGGTTCACGGCGGAGCCGCGGACGACGGCCAGCACCCGGTGGCCGTTGCGCCGGGCGTCGGAGAGCCGCTCGACCACCAGCACGCCGGCGCCCTCGCCCCAGCCGGTGCCGTCGGCGTCGTCGGAGAACGCCTTGCACCGCCCGTCGGGGGAGAGGCCGTTCTGCCGGGAGAACTCGGTGAACGTGTCCGTGCCGGACATCACGGTCACCCCGCCCGCCAGCGCCATCGCGCACTCGCCGGAGCGCAGCGCGCGTACGGCCAGGTGCAGGGCGACCAGCGACGCCGAGCAGGCCGTGTCCACGGTCATCGCCTGGCCCTCCAGGCCCAGGGCGTACGCGATCCGGCCGGACGCGACGCTGCCGTGGGTGCCGGTGATGAGGAAGCCGTCGACGCCGTCGTCCTCGCTGTGCCCGAGCCGGCCGTAGTCCTGCACGTGCAGGCCCGTGAAGACGGCGGTGTCGCTGCCGCGCAGCGAGGCCGGCGGGATGCCGGCGTGCTCCAGCGCCTCCCACGCGGTCTCCATCAGCACCCGCTGCTGCGGGTCCATCGCCAGCGCCTCGCGGGGGCTGATGCCGAAGAACTCCGCGTCGAACTCGTCCGCGTCGTACAGGAAGCCGCCGGCGGTCGCGCTGCACGTGCCCGGCCCGTCACCCGCGAACAGCGCGGCGAGGTCCCAGCCGCGGTTGGTGGGGAACTCGCCGATCGCGTCCACGCCCCCCTCGACCACCCGCCAGAGGTCGTCCGGGGAGGCGACGCCGCCGGGGTAGCGGCAGGCCATGCCGACGATCGCGATGGGCTCGGTGTCGTCGTGGGCCTCGACGGCGGCCGGTTCCGCCTCGGCCGCGCCCAGGCCCAGGGCGTCGAGCAGGTGGCTGGCGACGATGTCGGGGGTCGGGTAGTCGAAGACCAGGCTCGCCGGCAGGTTCAGGCCGGTCGCTTCGCAGAGCCGGCCCCGCAGCTGCACGGCGGTGAGCGAGTCGAAGCCGAGCTGGCGGAACGGCGTCTCGACCTCGATCGTCGCGGGCGCCTGGTCCCGCAGGACCTCGACGGTGGCGGCCCGCACGACGTCGCGCAGCAGGCCGAGCCGGTCGGCCTCCGGCAGCACCAGCAGCCGCTCGGTGAGGGCGGCCCGGGTGCCCTCGGGGTCGACCTCGGCGGCCACCACGGGACGCGCGGCGACCACGCAGGGCTCGCCCGCCGCCAGCGCGGCGTCGAGCAGGGCGGCACGTCGCGCCACGGGCAGTTCGGCGAAGCCGGGCGCGCTCCACGCCACGGAGACGCCGGGCAGGTCGCGGGCGCGGCGGTGCCGCACCAGCGCGTCGGCGACGGCGGCGTCCCGGTCGCCGGAGAGCAGCACGAGCGCGGTGCCGGCGTGCCCGGGCGTCGCCTCGTGCAGCGCCAGCAGCTCCTCGGCGGTGAGGTCCACCGCCACGACGGTGGTGACCGGCAGGTCGGCGAGCACGGCCGCCAGCGCCGCCCGGTCGAACGGCACGCCCGGCTGCACGGTCGTCCCGGCGCCGAGGGCCGCCAGCTCGGCCGGCGCGCCGGCGGGAACGTCGTCCGGCCCCACCAGGACCAGGTCGCGTACGTCGTGGGCCGCCGCGAGGTGGCGGGCCAGCGTCGCGTCGTACGAGCGGGCGACGAGCGCGACCGTGCCCCGCAGCGGCGCGTCGCCGGGCCGGGCGGGGACGGCCGCGTACCGGGGCACGAGCAGCTCGCCCGCGCGTACGGCCAGCATGTCCTCGCCGGCGGCCACGGCGGCGCCCAGCAGGTCCGCGGTGACCTCGTCGGCGTCCACCAGCACGAGCCGGCCGGGGCGGCGGAGCTGGTGGGCCCGCGCCACCGACCAGGCGACGGCCTGCCGGGGGTCCGCCGCGTCGTCGCCGTGGACGGCGCCGCGGGTCAGCACGACCAGGCGGGAGTCCGCCGGCCGGTCCTCGTCGAGCGCCCGGGCCAACAGCTCGGACAGCGCGGCGGGGTCGGCGTAGCTGTCGACGGCGGGCCCGTCGCCGGCGAGCCCCGTGGTGAGCTCGGGCGGGCCCGCCACCGACCAGGTGAGCGGGGCGGAGGCGTCCGGGCCGGCGTCCCGCGCGTGCGCGGCGGCCGGCTCCCAGCGGAGCGCGTGCAGCGCGTCGTATTGCGGTCCGGCCACGCAGAGCAGGCGGGCGGGCAGCTCGGCGAGCCGGTGGCGCGCGGGACCGCCGAGGGCGGTGCGCGGGATCTCCCGCACCAGGTACGTCTCGACCGGCACGGCCGCGGCGGGCAGCTCGGCACGGCACGCCGCCAGCAGGCGGTCGGCGTCCACGTCGGAGCCGACCACGTACGCGACCGGTCCGTCGGAGGAGGCCCGGGTCGCCGCGTCGCGCACCCCGGGCACGCTCCGCAGCACGGTGTCGGTTCGGTCCAGCCGCACCCGCTCGCCGCCGACCTCGGCCACGTCGGCCAGCCGGCCGGTGATCGTGAGGTGCCCGGAGTCGTCCCGGCGGGCCAGGTCGCCGGTGCGGTACCAGCCTCCGCGCAGCGCCTCGGCCGTCTCGGCGGCGAGGTCGTGGTAGCCGCCGGCCATCACGTTCGGGCCGCTGACCCAGACCTCGCCCTCCTGGCCGGGGCCCAGGTCGGCGCCCGATCCGGGGTCGACCACCCGCACGCTCAGCCCCGGCAGGGGCAGGCAGCGCCGTTCCGCGTCGCCGTTCGGCCAGCTCACCGCGATCAGGCCGGACGTCTCGGTGGTCACGTAGCCGGTCAGCAGCGGCGCGGCGAACGCGGCCTCGAAGGGCCGGCGCAGCGCGGCGTCCACCGGGCCGACGGCCAGCGCGATCCGTACCCCCTGCGCGTCCGGGCCCGGCGCGTCCAGCAGGGCCCGGTGCGTGGCGCCGGTGCCCACCAGCACGGTGCTGCCCTGCGCGGCGAGCGCGGCCCGCAGCTCGTCCGGGGACAGGCCGCCCGCGAGCCGGACCGACGCCCCCGCCGCGGTGGCGGCGAGGAGCTGCCCGAACCAGGCGTGCACGGGCAGCATCCACAGCACCCGGTCGTCCTCGGCGCACCCGAGCCCGGCCACGTACGCCGCCGCGGCGGCGGGCCACAGCGCGTTGCGCTGCGTGGACAGCACGCCCTTGCGGGGACCGGTCGTCCCCGCCGTGTAGGTGAGGAACGCCAGGTCGTCGAGGCCCGCGTCGTCCTGGGGCGGCGACGACGGTTCGGTCGTCGCCAGCTCCTCGAACGAGTGCGCCCCGCCGTCGTCTGCGCCGTCGACCACGAGGACCGACACCGACACCCGCGCCGCGTTGGCCGCGTCGGTGATGACCGCGTCGGCGCCCGCGTGCTCGACCAGCCGGGCCAGCTCGGCGTCGTCCACGGCCGGGTCCAGCGGCACGGCGATCCCGCCGGCGCGGACGACGGCGAGGACGCCCTCCACTGCCGCGACGCCGTCGAGCAGGACGACGACCCGGTCCGCCGGCCACACGCCGAGATCGGCGAGGTGGCCGGCGAGGCGCGCCGTGCGTACCGCCAACTCCGCGTGGGTCACGCTCCGCCGTGGATCGGCGTACGCGATCCGGTTGCCGGACCGTTCGGCGTTGGTCCGGAGCAGTTCGGGCAGGGGCTGGAGCAGATCGGTACGCGGCATGGTTCAACAACCTCTTGTCGGACAGGAGTTGCGATGCGGGCCGGGGTGGGGAAGCGCTCAGACCGTGACCGGGAGGGACACCAGGGCGGGCACCAGCGGGCTACGCCGGACCTTCAGCGACTCCCGGGGCGCGGCTAGCTTGATGTTCGGGAAACGGGTGAAGAGCTGACGCAGCGCGATGGTGGTCTCCATCCGGGCCAGCTCGGAGCCCGAGCAGAAGTGCGGGCCGCCGCCGAACGCCACGTGCCCCTTGTCCTCGCGGTCGATGTCGAGGACCTCAGGATCGGGGAACCGCTTCGGGTCGTTGTTGGCCGCGGTCAGGTGCAGGAGCACCGTCTCGCCCTTGGCGATCTTCGTGCCGTCGATCTCCAGGTCCTCGGTGGCGAAGCGGCGGAAGCCGTGGTGCACGGAGCCGTGCTTGCGCAGCAGCTCCTCGACGGCCACGTCGAACAGGTCCGGGTCCTTGCGGAGCCGCTCCAGCGTCTCCGGATTGTCCAGCAGCGCCAGCGCGCCCCGGCCGATCATGCCCGCGGTGGTGTCGTAGCCGCCCAGCATCGTCAGCAGGGCCAGGGCCATCACCTGGTAGACGTTGAGTTCGGGCTCGCCGTCGGCGTTCTTGGCGTGGATCCAGTACGAGAAGAGGTCCTCGCCGGGCTCCTTCGTCTTCTCCTCCCGGACCATGTTCATGAAGTGCGACATCTTCGTGCGGACCATCGCGTTGGTCTCGTTGTCGCCGCTGAACACCAGGTCCGCCCAGTGCTTCAGGTCCTTGCGGTACTCCTCGCGGATGCCGAGCACGTCGCAGACGATGGTGATCGGCAGGATTGCCGCGTAGTCCTCGACCAGGTCGCCGCCGCCCGCCGCCTCGATCGCGTCGAGCCGGGCCTCGACCAGCTGGTGCACCCGGGGCCGGAACGTCTCCAGGTTGCGGGGCAGGAAGGTGAAGTTGATCATCTTCTTGAGCCGCGTGTGCTCCGGCGGGTCGAGGGTGACGATCGTGCCGGTCGCCTCGCCCTCCGGGAAGCGCGTGCTGGTGAAGTCCCCGTTGCTGTACTCGCGAGGCCGCGCGAGGCGCCTGTCGCGCAGTGCGGAATAGACCTCGGCGTGGCCGGTCACCAGCCACACGGGACCGTGGTCGTCGAGGCAGGTCCGGTGGACGGTGCCCTTCTCATGCAGTGACGCATAGAGCTCGTAGGCCGCGTACGGGCTCGCGAAGTAGTCGTCGTCCATCAGCATCTGATGCCCGTGCGCCGGGCACTTGTTCGCCATGTCGTCCTCGCTGTGGTCGCAGAGCAGGAATTGCCGTCGGCCTCCGATGCGCCAGGCGTCGCGGACCGCGCGCGCCCCTGATGTTGCCCGCAGGCGGTCCACGCTCGGGTAATCGTGGAGGTGATCGTGGTTGGCGTCGGGGTGGGTCAGTGGGTTAGTGCGGGGATCTGGATTTTGGCGTCGTGTTCGAGGATGCGTTGTTGGAGTTCTTGGAGGCTGCGGCCGGGTTCGA
>NZ_JBFABA010000095.1:0-10745 GCF_040640115.1 Micromonospora sp. NPDC023644
CGGCATCGCACACCTCCACAACATCATCCTCGCCGGGTGACACCAGCACCGTTGCCGGGCAACACCTTCACCGAGTTACGAGACGTCCTTTAGGCCGTGGCGCCAATCGGTGGCCGTGCCATTCCAGCTGGGTAGCGTCAGCCACGGCCGATTGAGCTGATTGGGCCAGTCGACCGGGCCGTTGATCGTGCTAACCAAGACTCCTCGACCAGTACCGTGTAACGCACCTGCCGCGAGTTTTGGCTGGCGATGCCAAGAATGGTGCGCAGGAAGCTGATCTCACCGGCCGGGGCGCCGATGTTGTCCTGAACGACGATACCGCCGCTTCTCTTGTGGAAGCACTGAAGTCGCGGAGTCCCGTCCAGGTGGCGTCAGTCATCTGGGACAGGACCCTCAGCGGCGGGCGCGCAAGCACCAACGGAGCCAACCGGCCCGGAGATCGCACCATGGCCGCCAGACCGGGATCCATCCCCTCGTCATCCTGGCACCACGGCACAGGTGGGCGCGGGCGGCGGGCTACGACACTGGCCCGCGATGGCTATCCTCGCGGCCATGGGAGCTGTCAAGCCGTGGCAACTGTTCGTCCTGACGATCTGCTGTCTCCTGCCGACCGTGGCAGCGATCGTCGGCGGGGTCCTGGCGGCTCGCCGATCGCGCAACCGACGCTGAGGGCCCGTCGCTTCAACGCCGGCGCACGCCCTACCGGCGAAATCCCGGTTCTCGTTCCTCAGGCATTCGTCGACGAGCCGGTGCGGTGGCCGCTGGGTCGGGCACGCCGCCGGTCAGGCCGTCCGCCCTCGTGATCCGCCGTCGCCTGCCGGGCGATCCTCTCCCGATCCGTCGCCTCCCGGTGCGCCTCGTCCCGCTCCCCCGCCGCCCGTACGTCGTAGGCGGCGCGGGCTGCTGGGCGGGCGGGCGGCGGACCTGCTCGGCCGCCGGAGGTTCCTGCTGGGACTCGTCGTCTTCCTCGCCTTCTCCGGCCTCGGCGGTCTCGCCACCGAGCGCTGGACGCTGCTTGTGGCGCGCTTCGTCACCGGCGTCGCCGCCGCGTTCATGACGCCCGCCGGGCTGGCCCTCGCCACCGGGGCCTTCCCGAGGGGCCGCAACGCACCAGGGCCCTGGGCGTATACGCCGGCATCGGCTCGGGCGGCTTCACGGCGCTCGGCATCTCGGCGGTGACGGCGATCAGCGCCGCGCGACGGGCTCGGTCTGACGGCGATCCGTCACGGGCTCGTCGTCCCGGTGGTGTTCGCGGTCGTCGCCGTGCTCGTCACCGCCCTCGGCGTCCGTCGTGGCTCCGACGCGACCGCGGCACCCTCCCCCGCGTCCGTCGCGACCGTGGCCTGAGGGGATGGCGGACCTGCCCGTCGGGGTCACGTCGGTCCACGCGATCGAGGGCCGGTGCGACGCGTACGTCGACGACGTCGTGCACGCCACGATGACGACCGCCGACGCCAAGGGGCGGCCCCGGCGGGTGCTGATCGATCGCGGTGCAGGAGATCGTCGTCGGCCCAGGCCGGCGGGCGGTGGCTACATCGACTGGAAGGGCGTGAAGAGACGGACGCCGCCGCCGGCCAACCTCGCCCTGAGCTCCGCGCTCGGCGCACCGAGGAGTTCGCCGGAGACGGAACCCGTCGCAAGGATCGCCTGCATCAGGTCGGCGACGTGCGCCGTGTGCTCGATGAGCGCCTCGGAGTCCCGGTACCGCTCGAGGACGACGCACTCGGACTGGTCGTCGTTGAAGTAGATCTCGTACTGCAGCGTTCCGGTGTCCTTGGTCCGCACGATCTCCATGCATCGAGCGGACAACCGCTTGAACTCCTCGACCTTGCCCTCGTGAAACGTGAACCGGGCGATTCCCTGGAGCTCGCCCGCCGCTGCGGGTCCCGGGCCCCTGCGGTCCGTCCCTCCGGTCATGGTGGCGCTCCTTCTTCCTCGCGCGGCCCGTCCTGGCCGCTGGTACCCCTGGGGCGGAGCCGGCGCCACGTTCTCGACACCCCGAAGGGTGTCGACTGCTTCCGGCCGCCCACGCGCCAGTCGCACCGCCCCGAGCCGGCGCTCACGTTACGGCTCGTCGACAGCGCGGCCGGGCGTTTGACACCATCGGCGGATGTCCGGGAGGGAGAGGCCGGTGGCGGTCGCCGTATGTGGGTCCCCCGGTGCCGGGAAGACCACGGTTGCCGCTGCGGCGGCGCGCCGCCTCGGACTGCCGCTGCTGTCCCGGGACGAGATCAAGACCGGTCTCGGGCTGTCGTCCGCTTCCGCCACCGAGGACGACGGCGTGCAGCTCGGTCCCGATTTCCACATCGCCGGCGGTCCCTTGAGCCTCCGCGCCGAGGCCGCGATGGCCGACGCAGCCAGGCTGTTCGCGACCTGCGGCGTGAGCTTCGTCGTGGAGTCCTCGGTGCTGTCCCAGCAGCTGCTGGATGCGCTCCTCGCGTGCGGCGCCCGAGTGCTCGCTGTGCACGTCGTCGCCGACGAGGCAGTCATCCGCGGACGCCTCCGGGCCAGAGCGGCCGACGGCGCGGCTGTCGACAGACAGCTCGAAGCCCAGTTCCAACGAGGCGAGCTGAAGCGGTCGATCTTCGAGCCGCCGGATGGGGTCGACGCCGTCGTCGAGGTGGACACCTCGGATCACGGCGGCCCAGTCGTCGAACCCGTCGAGGCAGCGGTCGTCGCCCTGCTCCGGTGATCGCCTGACGTGCGGGCCACCGGCAGGAATTGTGGACACGGGCGGCGACCGTCGAGCAGCGCCGCGGGGTGACCAACGCCGCCATGTCGACCGCCGCGTCCAGGAGGTGGCGCCCGCCGTCGACCCTCGACGCCCGCCCGAACGGGGCGCACGGGGCGCACCGTCGAGGGCTACGCTGTGCCGCACCAGAACCAGGGGGAGGGTCGGTGCGACATCGGCTGCGGGGCGTCGCCATGCTGCTGCTCGGCGCGATGCTCGTCGGCACGGCCGGCCTGAGCCTCGGCTCCTGGTACGGCGGTCGCGGCACCGCACCGCTCAACGTCGAACGGGCCCGGGACGTGGCGGCAGAGCTGCTGCCCGGGACCGAGCCGACCGGCGGCATGTTCGTACGCGGTTTCCGGTACGGCGTCGCCCTGGCCACCGACGATTTCGGTTCCGCTCAGGCTGAGTTCCACTACGGCGTCCGCGCCGACTGCGCGCTCCCGGACCAAATACGGCGCAACGCCGCATCGCGGGGGTGGCAGAACCTCCATCGGTTGCCGGGCGACCCGTGCGACGGCTGGCGTGTCGAGGCGGACGGGCTGGTGGCCACCCTCACCCACGGCGCGACCGGGTGGACGCTGAACGTCACGCCGGCCGCACCGGACCGGTTCCTCGCCGCCACGCTCCTCGGCACCCTTCTCGGCGCTGCCGCTGGCGCGGTCCTGTTCTGGCTGGTGGCGCGGCGGCATCCGCCCGTGCCCCAGCTGGTCCGCACGCTGGTGACGGTCGCCATGCTCCCGGGCGCCGCCCTCACCTGGGCGGACCTCCCGGACGGGCTCGCCGAGCCGGTGTGGCCCATCTGGCGGGCACTCGCTCCCCTGCTGGTGCCGCTGTGGCTGGTGCTTCTGCTGGTCGGACGGGTCGTTCTCGCAAGGCGGCAGAAACCGACCGGCCCCGCCGCCGAGGCGACGACTGCGGCGCCCGAGACCAGCCCGAGTGCCGGCAGGAGCGGCTAGCAGGCTGCGCACCGTCGACCGGTGAGCCCGGCCTACGGAGCGGAGAGCGTCTACGGCCTCTCGGCGCCAGCCGTGCCCGCCGACGCAGGCCATCGGCTCGCCGGCACCGGGCCGCAGCCTCCCCCAAGGCGTACGCCAACTGCTCACCCGACCGCCGCCGCGACCGGTCGTGGCCGGCATCGGGCTGGGGAGGGTTGTCGGCCCCTCCCAGGTGGGACGGTTTCCGGGGTTCGATGGATCGCGACGACGCAGGTGCTGTGCTGTTCGGGCGGCATCCGGTGCCGCGAAGTCGAGGCACGAGCAAGGAGACACCTGATGCGTGGAGTGATCATGCACACCGCCGGTGACGTCCGGGTGGAGGAGCGTGACGATCCCAGGATCGTCGAGCCTACGGACGCGATCGTCCGGCTGACCGCGACGTGCGTCTGCGGGTCGGACCTGTGGCCCTACCGGGGCGTCGAGCCCGCCGACCACCAGGTGATGGGGCACGAGTACGTCGGCGTCGTCGAGGAGATCGGCTCCGAGGTGAAGACCCTCAAGGTCGGCGACTTCGTGGTCGGATCGTTCGTGATCTCCGACAACACGTGCGAGATCTGCCGGGCCGGCTACCAGTCCAAGTGCGTACAAGGCTCCTTCGTGGCGCAGACGATCGGCACTCAGGCCGAGAAGGCCCGCATCCCCCTGGCCGACGGCACGCTCGTGGCCACGCCCGGCCAGCCGGCCCCGGAGCTGATCCCGTCGCTGCTGGCCGCGTCCGACGTGCTGGGCACCGGCTGGTTCGCCGCCGTGGCCGCCGGGGCCGGCCCGGGCAAGACCGTGGCGGTCGTCGGTGACGGAGCCGTCGGCCTGATGGGGGTCCTCGCCGCCAGGCAGCTCGGCGCGCAGCGGATCATCGCGATGTCGCGGCACCCCGAGCGGCAGAAGCTCGCTCGGTTCTACGGCGCGACCGACATCGTCGAGGAGCGTGGCGAGGAGGGCGTGGCGAAGATCAAGGAGCTCACGAACGGGCTCGGCGCGCACTCGGTGATCGAGGCGGTGGGCACGCAGGAGGCGACGATGCAGGCGATCAAGGCCACCCGGCCGGGTGGACACCTGGGCTTCGTCGGCGTCAACTACGACGTGTCGATCCCCGGCATCGACCTGTTCTTCTCCGGCATCCACGTCCAGGGCGGGCCCGCCCCGGTGCGCCGGTACCTGCCTGATCTGATCCAGCTCATCTGGGACCGCAAGATCGACCCCGGCAAGGTCTTCGACCTCACCCTTCCGCTCGACCAGGCGGCGGAGGGCTACCGGGCGATGGACGAGCGGCGCGCCACCAAGGTGCTGCTGACCCTGTGACGCCCGGCCGCGCTGGCTTGGTGCGGGAACGCCCGGGGCTCCCCCGGGCGACGGAGCTACCTGCGCGGAGCGTCCGAGGGCGTGCTCCACGCGAGCGCCGAGGAAGGCACCGAATCCGCCGACAGGTTCGCCCTGCTCGCGTCCTGGGCACCCACCCAGGAGTTCGGGGACCGGCGTCACCGGCAACCCTGCGCAACGGACCGGCTTGACCCTCACGGTGCGTAAGGCCGCAGGGTGGGTGCATGAGCGACTACTACAACGCTTTCGAGATCAGTCCCGTGCCCGATCCCGGCCCGGACGCGGTGGCGCCGGAGCCGTTCCGGGGCATCTACGGAATGCCCGCCTTCGCGACGATCCCCACGAACGATCTGGCGGCGTCGGTCGACTTCTGGATTCGTGGGCTCGGGTTCATCGAGCTGTTCAGCATCCCCGGCAGCCTCGTGCACCTGCGCCGGTGGGCGTTCCAGGACGTACTCCTCGTATCGGCGGCAGGCGTTCCGGCGCAGGCCCCAGCGGTGAGCTTCAGTTTCGCGTGCGTGCTCAACCAGATCGATGCCCTTGTCGAGGCCTGTCGTGCGTTGAACCCGAACTCGGTCGACGGCCCACGCGACACCCCCTGGAACACGCGCGACGTGGAGGTGATCACCCCCGAGAACGCCCGGATCGTCCTCACCGCGGCGAAGCCCTTCGATCCGGCCAGTCAGGAGGCGCGGAACCTCGAAGCCATCGGGATCACCCCACCGGGCGCCGGCCGCGGCGACAATGACGAGCATGTTTGACGACACCGACGCCGATGGCCTGACCGTCGGCCAGGTCTCGACGCGTCTGGGCGTGACGGTCCGCGCGCTGCACCACTGGGACGACATCGGTCTGGCGCGACCGTCGCTGCGCACGACCGGCGGATACCGGCTCTACACCGCCGGCGACCTGGAACGCCTGCACCGCATCGTCGTCTACCGGGAACTCGGGCTCGGCCTGGACAGGATCCGGGCCATCCTGGACGACTCGGCCACGGACGTGCCCGGCGCACTGCGCGCGCAGCGCACCCAGGTCGCCCAACGGATCGAGCGCCTCCAGCAGCTCAGCACCGGCCTGGATCGGATGATCGCCGCCCACGAGCGCGGCCTGCTGCTGACCGTCGAGCAGCAGGCCGCGATCTTCGGCCCCCGGTGGGACCCGGACTCGCCCGCCCAGGCCCGTCAGCGCTACGGAGACACGACCCAATGGCAGCAGTACGCCGAACGCTCCGCCTTCCGCAGCCCGGAGGAGTGGCAGGCCGTCGCCGACGCGGTCGCCGACCTCGACCGTGCCCTCGCGGACGCGATGGACGCCGGTGTCACCCCCGGCAGCCCGGAAGCGAATCGACTCGTCGAGCGACACCGTGAGGTGTTCACGTCGTACTTTCCCCTCACCCGGCAGATGCAGGTCTGCCTCGGCCGCATGTACGAGGCCGACCCCGGGTTCGCCGCCCACTACGACGGCATCCGCGCCGGCCTCGCCACATGGTTCCGACAGAGCGTCGATGCCAGCGCACGCGCCCACGACATCGACCCCGACACCGCCACCTGGCGGTAGAGCGCGGGTCGGCCGCATCATGACGGAGGCGGCGGGGAGAGTCCCTCCTCCACCACCGTGGGGAGCTCCCACAGCAGGAGCTGGAAGGGGTCGTCCTCGCCGCAGGTGAGCCAGGTGCCGTCGCCAAGCGCCATCGGGTCCTCGGACACGGGCATCGGATACTCCACCTGGCCGAGCACGGCACCGCGCCCCACGTCGATCAGCCAGTGCCGGGGACACCCGTGCGTCTCCCTGGTGCTCGCGACCACCGTGCGCTCGTCGACGAAGCCGCACCGGTAGCCCCAGTCGGGCTCCTCCTCGGCCTCCGCCGGCGCCTGGGGATGCGGGGGGAACCGGTGGTCCGCGGCGACCTCGTGCGTCACCGCACCGTCGGGAAGGCGATGGATCGCCGGCTCCCTCCCCCAGTGGGCGATCGTGAGGAGCCGCGTGCCACACGGGCTGACGTCGACGAGGCAACGGTCGTCGTCACCGATGCGGGTGACGGTGAGTCGAGTGCCGTCCCACCGACCCCACCGCAACGGCGCACCGTCCTGGCCTTCGCCGATGCTGAGGCCCATCTGGCCGGGGTCGGGGTGCGGGACGTGGTGGGAGCCGGCGGCCGCGGTGCCGGTCGAGGCCCGTGCGAGAACACGGCCGTCGGCGGCGTCCAGCACCAGCCACTCCTCGTCCAGCTCCGGCTCGACGTCATCCGGCAGCGGGGTGCATACGTGCGCCCAGACCGTCGAGCCGTCCGCGCTGATCCAGCACGAGCCGGAATCGGGATGGCGGTGCTCGCCGCTGCCCGCGTACTCCTCGTAGGAGCGGTGGAACGAGGAGCAGGGCGAGCCCCAGCACGCGTGCCGCACCGTCCAGCGCAGCGCGCCGGCGGCGTCGACCGCGTGCAGGGCGTGCTGACCGCTGAAGACCGCCAGGTCGAGGGTGGGGCTCACCGCATCGATCCCGCCCGCCCCGCGCGGCCAGGGCGCCGGAAAGCGGGCGGCGGGAGCGTCGTCACCGGCGAGGAGCCGGTCGAGGTCGTACGCCAACAACTCGTCGTCCCGGCGGATCACGACGAGGCGGCGATGCGGCCACCGCTGGACGGCCGGCGTGTCCGCGGTGCGAGCGAAACCAAATACGCGAGGGGCGTTCGCGGGCACACGGAAGGACGTCACGAGGCGAGGGGTGAGGAACACGTGATCATCCTGCCAGGATCCGCCACCGCCGCAGCGGTGGCGGATCCCGACCTGGTGCCTGCTGGAGCGCGATCCCGCCGGGAGCCTTACCTGCCGCGGTTAGACCGCGCGGGCGACGCAGATCCTGGCGTCGAGGCGGGGCCCGGCCTCGTAGAGCATGTACTCCACGCCGCCGTCGGTGCCGAACGCCGGCGACGCCACCCGGCCGTTGTCCGACGCGATCGGCCGGTGGAACACTCCGAGGTGGACCTCGCGGTCGAAGTTGTTGCCGATCTCGGTCAGATACATGTTGCCGCCGCTGCCGTGGTACGCGAGATACGCGGTGCCGTTGCGCTTCAACAGGTGCGGCGCGGAAATGTCGGTGAGCCCGTCGCCCGACGGTGACACCAGCGGGTTCGGGGAGAACTGCCACCCGCTCCAGCCGTTCGGCGACCAGCCCCAGAAGATCTTCCGGGTGCCCGGCCGGATCGTGTGGGCGCCCATGAAGACCATCACGTAGCGGTTCCCCTTGCCCGCCACCGAGTGCTCGAAGACCCGCGCGTACGAGGTCTCGGTCGTGTTGGGCACCAGGTTCGTCGACAGGATCGGCGTCTCGTCCGTGAAGTGGACGCCGTCGGTCGAGCGGGCGACCCGGGTCGTGTGGTTCTCGCCGTGGAAGTACAGGTAGAACTGCCGGGTCGGGGCGTCCCACACGACGTGCGGCGACGACACGTGGCTCACCGTCGTGGTCGGCAGCACCCGGTCGATGATCGGGTTGTTGGCGTACTCGGTGTAGGGGCCCTCGAGCCGGTCGGCGTAGGCGAGGCAGATCCCGCCGGGCGAATCGTGCGGCGCGTAGTAGAGGTAGTAGCGGCCGAGATAGCCGCCGATCTTGTCGTAGACACCGCGCACGCACGGGAAGATGAACTCGCCGGTCGGGTTGTAGCGCAACGGCCTGTCGAACGCGTCGCGGACGTATCGATAGCTGGGAAAGCCGGCCGGTCCGGCGAGCGCCGGCGTGGGCGCGGCGGCGAGGCCGGCGCCGGTGGTCGCGGTCGCGAGACCGGCGGCGGCCGCACCACGCAGCAGCGTGCGTCGGGAGAAGGAGCCTTCAGGGGTACGCGTCATCGTGTTCCCTCCGAGCGTGGGGGGCGAGCCGACGGGGGCATGGGGAGCGGGGCCGGCCGTGATCGAGGCAGGCGCCACTCGACCGCGCTGAGCGGCCCAACGGTGTGTGGACGCTCGTCGCGGACGGGCTAGTTGATCGATGAGTCTGCTCGCGCCCTCTCGGCGGCGTCAATATGCTAATACGAATTAGCAAGGCGGGTTCGCGGGTGGCGGACGCGCCGCCGGAGCCGCCGGATCCGGCCGCCGACCCGGCGGCACCCGCCCGCCGGGCGCGGCCCGCGACGTCGCACGCCCGCGCTGATCCGCGCGCAGCCGTGCGGAGCGGTCCGAGGGTCGGCGCCCGCCCGGGCTTCGGGCGGGCGCCGGGGCGCGGGTGGTCGGTGTCGGCGGGTCAGCCGACGGGTGGGGCGGTCCAGGAGGACCGGATCAGCTCCCGCTCGGCGGCGGCGAGGTGGGCGGTCACGGCGAGCCAGGCCCAGGCGTACCGGTCCGGGTCGGGATCGGTGAGCCGGCCGAACGCGTCCCGGCCGCGCCGGTCGGACTCGGCGGCGAGGGCTGCGGCCACGGCGGCGGCGGTGGTGAAGCCAGCGCGGCGCAGCGGGGCGGCCAGCCCGGTGCCGTCGCCGCGGGCCGCCTCGGCGACGGCGCGGCGACCGCCGGAGACGGCCAGCTCCACCAGCCGGCGGACCCGCCACAGCGGGGACTCCGCAATCGCGTCGGCGCCGACGGCGAGCATCGGTCCGGTCGTCGTGTCCGGGTCGCGCGGCGGCAGGTGGCCGCCCTGGATCTCGTCGTAGCCGAGGTCCGCCCGGCCGTGCCAGTCCGCCGGCAGCCGCAGCGTCGCGGCGGCACCGGGCACCGGGCCGACCGCGAGCGGACGCAGCGTGCTGGCCCGGTCCGGGTCGAGCCGGCCGACCACCCGGATCCGCAGGCCGGGCCGGGAGGCGAGCCGCCGCAGGTTGGCCACGTGGGCCAGCATCGGGTGGGAGTCGACCGGCACCAGCCGGATCACCGGCCCGTCCGGCACCGGCGCCCGCTCCGCTCCGTCGTCGGTGGCGGGGGCCAACTCGCGGGCCAGCACCTGGTCACCGACGGCGCCCACCACCATCAGGTCACCGCCGACCAGCGCCGTCCCCGCCCGGGCCGGGTCCTCCGGGTCGTCGGTGGCGAGCTGGGCGGCCACCACCTCGGCGAGCGGGCGGGCGAACAGTCCCGCCAGCGCTCCGGTGGACCAGTCGGTCGCGGTGAGCGGGGTGGCCCGGACGCCCTTGCCGGCGCCGAGCCGGCCGTCCGGGGAGACGGTGGTGCCGGTGATCCGCAGGCCGCCGCGGGCCAGCACCGCGTGGTTGACCGCGCCCGCGCCCATCTCGGTGACCGCGCGGGCGCAGTCCCGCGCCCGGTCCGGGCCGCCCGGCTTCACGTCGCCGAAGGAGAGCTGGCGCCCGTCGGCGGCGATGAGGTGGGTGACCACCCCGGCGTACCCGGTCGCGCTGATCACCGGTTCCCGGCAGACCCCGTACACCTCCAGCGTGCCGTCCGGCTGATAGGCCCGCCGCAGAACGCCGACCAGCGCCGGGTCGGGATCGCCGGCGGCCAGCCGGCCGGCGACGTACAGCAGGTCGTGCAGCACCTCGACCAGCTCGGCCAGCCGGTGGCCGTTCTGCCGTCCCCGGTGTGCGCGCAGGCCACGCACCGTGCGCAGCGCGGCGCTCTCGGCCCGCGGCAGGCCGGCCAGCCGGGCGCTGTGCGCGGCCCGCAGCAGTTCGGCCTGTTGGCTCGCGGTCACCACCGCTCCGTCGCACCGTGTTCTGATTATTTGCATCGGCGCTACCGGGCCCCCGCAATTGCGGGGGCACCTTCTCA
>NZ_JBFABA010000096.1:0-10587 GCF_040640115.1 Micromonospora sp. NPDC023644
GGCCGCGGGCGCCGCGCCGTCCGGGACCGCGCCGCCGGCGCCGGGGACGGTGCCGCCGATGGTCGTCGTCCCGCCCGCCTCGCCGCCGGGCGTCGTGCCCGCCGGCGCCGCCGGATCGGCGGTACGCGCCGACAGCGCGGCCAGCAGCTGGTCGCCCATCAGCGAGATCGGCGGGGCGCCCATGGTCACCACGACGTCGCCGGGGCGGGCCCGCCGGGCCACCTCCACCGGCGCGGCCTCCCAGGAGTCCACGAAGACCTTCCGCTCCGCCGGCAGCGACACCGCCTCGATCAGCGCCGCCGACCCCTCCCCCGGCTCGCGCAGCTCGCCCGGCCCGAAGACCTCCAGCAGCACCAGCTCGTCGGCGATGGACAGCGACTCGGCGATCTCCGCCTGCAGGTCGCGGGTGCGGTAGAGCCGGTAGGGCTGGAAGACCACGATCAGCCGGCCGTCCCCGGCCACCTCGCGCAGCGTCTGCAACGCCAGCGTCATCGAGGTCGGGTGGTAGGCGTACTCGTCGTAGACCAGCACGTCGTCCGCGACGCCCTTGCGCTCGAAGCGCCGCCGCACGCCGGGGAACGCCGCGAGCGCGGCCTCCGCCGCCTCCAGCGGCAGGCCCAGCAGGTACGCGGTCAGCACGGCCGAGGCGCTGTTGAGCCCCATGTGCCGCCCCGGCACCGGCAGCCGGAACTCGCCGAGCGACCGCCCGTCGATGCCCGCCAGGTAGCGCACCCCCCGGGCCGACGAGGCGACGTCGGTCAGCCGCAGGTCGGCGTCGGCCGCCTCGCCGTAGGTGTGCACCCGGCGGCCCTCCGCGCGCAGCGTCTCGGCCAGCCGCCGCCCGCCCGGGTCGTCGGCGCAGGTGATGATGAAGCCGTCCGGGTCGGTGAGCCGGGCGAACTCGGCGAAGGCCGCCTCCAGCGTGGCGAGGTCGCCGTAGGTGTTCAGGTGGTCGGCCTCGACGTTCGTGATGATCGACACGTACGGGCGGTAGATCAGGAAGGAGCGGTCGCTCTCGTCCGCCTCCACCACGAAGTGCTCGCCCGTGCCGTGGTGGGCGCCCGAGCCGACCTCGGAGATCTCCCCACCGATCACGAAGGACGGATCCTGCCCGGCCTGCTGGAGCACCATGGTGACCATCGAGGTGGTGGTGGTCTTGCCGTGGGTGCCCGCGACCGCCACTGTCCGGCGGCCCGTCATCGCGGCGGCCAGCGCCTCGGAGCGGTGCAGCACGCGCAGGCCGCGCCGGCGCGCCTCCACCATCTCCAGGTGGTCCTGCGGGATCGCCGAGGAGTAGACGACCGTGTCGACACCGTCGAGGTTGGACGCCTCGTGGCTCATGTGGATGGTGCCGCCGAGGGCCCGCATGCCGGCCAGGGAGGGCCACTCCCGCAGCTCGCTGCCGGAGACCCGGATGCCCCGGGTGAGGAAGAGCCGGGCCAGCCCGCTCATGCCGACCCCGCCGACGCCGATCAGGTGGATCGTGCCCAGGTCCTCGGCGGTGAGCGTGCCGGCCGGGGTGAACTGTGCGGTGTTCATGACGGGAACCTCCCGGTCGCGGTGCGCCCGGTCACGGGACCACCGTTGTTCGCGGCTGCGGGGCTCGCAAGCTCACTCCTCGCGCTCACCCGTGCCTGCCTTCCGTTCGCGACTGCGGGGCTCGCAAGCTCACTCCTCGCGCTCACCCGTGCCTGCCTTCCGTTCGCGACTGCGGGGCTCGCAAGCTCACTCCTCGCGCTCACTTGGCCACCGCCTCGTAGACGAAGTTGAGCAGCGCCTCGTCGCCGTCGCGGCGCCCGTACGCGGCGGCGGCGGCGCCCATCGCGTGCAGCCGGTGCGGATCGCGGATCAGCGGGACGATCGTCCGCTCGACCCAGTCCGGGGTCAGCTCGGCGTCGTCGACGAGCAGCCCGCCGCCGGCCTCCACCACGGGCAGCGCGTTGCGCTTCTGCTCCTGGTTGCTGTGCGGGTACGGCACGTAGATGGTGGGCAGCCCGATCGCGGCCACCTCCGCGCAGGTCATCGCCCCGCCCCGGCCGAGCATCAGGTCCGCCGCGGCGTAGCCGGCCTCCATCTCGGACAGGTACGGCAGCGTCACGTACGGGACAGGCAGGTCGGTGGGGACCGGCACCGGCTCGTTGCGGGCGCCGATCACGTGCAGCACCTGCACCCCGTTGCGGGCGAGTTCCTTGGCCGCGCCGGCGACGGCGAGGTTGATCGAGCGGGCGCCCTGCGAGCCGCCGGCGACGAAGAGCACCGGCAAATCGGGACGGAGCCCGAAGTGGGCCCTGGCCGCGTTGCGCATGGCGAACCGGTCCAGCCCGGCGATGCCCCGACGCAGCGGCACGCCGACCACCCGGGCATCGCGCAGGGCCTCGGCCTGGGCGGGCTGGTGCGGGAAGCCGACCGCCACGTGGTTGGTGAACCGCATCCCCAGCCGGTTGGCCACCCCCGGCGGCACGTTCACCTCGTGGATCACGATCGGCAGCTCGCGCCGCCAGGCGGCCAGGTAGGCCGGCACGGAGACGTACCCGCCGAAGCCGACCACCACGTCGGCGCGCACCTCGTCGATGACCTTGCCCGCGGCGCGCGCCGCGGTCCACATCCGGCCGGGGGTCTTGACCAGGTTCATGTTCACCGACCGGGGCAGCTGGTAGGCCGGGATCTGCCGCAGGTCGTAGCCCTGCGGCGGGATCAGCTCGTTCTCCAGGCCCTTCGGTGTGCCCAGGCAGGTGATCCGGACGCCGGGGTCGTGTCGGCGCAGGCAGTCGGCGAAGGCGAGCAACGGGTAGATGTGCCCCCCGGTGCCACCTCCCGCGAGCACCACCGAACGCAGCGGACCCATCAACGTCTCCTCTCGTCCGCCGATCCGCGGCGGGTCCGGGCCACCCGGACACCGCGCGGTGCGGCCTGGTCGTCTTCTCGCCGCTCCCGCGACCGGGGCACGGACCCTCGGGCAGCCGGGGGCGCCGCCGGACGGCGGCGCCGCCCGGGAAGCGGCGGCAACGGGGCCCAGAGTAGTCGGACCCATCGGGCCGGCGGACGGGCATGCAGGGCTCTGGCGGCGTCGGGTTCGGCGCGGGCGAAGGAGGCGAGCATCCCGATGGCGGCGAGGGTGACGACCAGCGCGCTCCCGCCGTCGGAGATGAACGGCAGCGGCACGCCGGTCAGCGGCAGCAGGCCGACCACCCCGCCGATGTTGATCACCGCCTGGCCGACCAGCCAGGTGGTCGCCGCCGCGGCGGCGAGCCGGCGGAACGGGTCCTCGACCCGGCGGGCGATCCGCAGCCCGGTGTACGCCAGCACGGCGAAGAGCGCCACCACCACGACGCACCCGACGACGCCCAGCTCCTCGGCGACCACGGCGAAGATGAAGTCGTTCTCCGCCGCCGGCAGCCACTGCCACTTGGCGATGCTCTTGCCGAGACCGACGCCGAACCACCCGCCGTTCTCGATCGCGTAGCGGGCCTGGGCGATCTGGTAGCAGCCCGCGTCCTTGCACACGTCCAGCGGGGGCGGGTCGATGAAGGCGGTCAGCCGGGCCAGCCGGTAGTTCTCCGCGCCCGTCTCGCCCGAGCCGGCGCCGAGCGAGGCCACCGCGACCAGCAGGCCGATGCCGAGCAGGCCCACCGCGGAGAGCGCGGCGAAGACCCGCATCCGCACCCCGGCCGCCCAGAGCAGCCCCACGACCAGGGCGAGCAGGCAGAGCATGGTGCCCAGGTCGTTGTAGCCGACGAGGACGAAGAGCAGGCCCACCACCGGGAAGAGGGGGGTGGCCAGCTCGCGCCACCAGCCCAGCGCGGCGCCCTTGCGGGCGATCACGTGGGCGCCCCAGAGCACCAGGGCGAACTTCGCGAACTCGGAGGGTTGGACCTGGATGCCGCCGACGAAGAGCCAGAGCAGCCGGGCCTCGACCGGGCCGATCCGGGCGGAATCCTGGCCGGTCAGCCGGGCGTACGCGAGCAGCAGGTTGAGCACCAGCAGCAGGCCGATGGCGGTGAACAGCAGCGGCCGGCCCAGCGCCCGGTAGGTCGTCGCCGGCAGCCGCTGGCACGCCCAGAACGCGACGATGCCGATCACCGCGAAGATCGCCTGCTTGACCAGGGACGTCGAGGCGTTGCCGTTCTCCGCGTAGTCCCGGACGCTGGTGGCCGAGAAGACCATGGTGAGGCCGATCAGCAGCAGCAGGCCGGCGCTGGACAGCAGCAGGTAGTAGGAGGCCAACGGCCGCTCCAGCAGCCCGCGCAGCGCGGCCAGCCCGCCCGCGGCGTCCAGCCCACGCGGCAGCTGGGGACCGGGCTCGTCCGGCCCCCGCGTCGCGGCGGGCGCGTCGCGCGTACGCCTGCCCCCCGGTGACCGCCCGGGTGTCCCCTCTGCCGTGACCTCGATGTTTCGTCCCTCCCCCACGGGAACATCATGGCGGTTTCCCGGGTCCGCCACCGGCGCAACCGACCGGTCGGCGTGTCGGGCTTGCGCCGGGCCGCGCGGGCCGTCCCGGCGGGCGGACGCGCCGCGGGGCCCGGGCGACACGCGCCCGGGCCCCGCGGCGGGACCTGCCGGCCCGCTCAGGTCATGTTGGCGAGGAACTCGCTGTAGAACAGGCCCAGCGCGATGGCCACGCCGATGCCGGCGATGATCCAGAACCGGACCACGATGTTGACCTCGCTCCACCCGGCGAGCTCGAAGTGGTGCTGCAACGGCGACATCCGGAAGACGCGCTTGCCGGTGGTGCGGAACGAGATGATCTGGATCACCACGGACATCGTGATGATCACGAAGAGGCCACCGATGATCGGCAGCAGCAGGATCGTCCGGGTGGACATGGCCATGCCGGCGATCAGGCCACCCAGGCCCAGCGCGCCGGTGTCGCCCATGAAGATCCGCGCCGGCGAGGTGTTCCACCACAGGAAGCCGACACAGGCCCCGGCCGCCGCGCCGGCGATCAGCGCGATCTCCAGCGGGTCCCGGACGGCGTAGCAGTAGTCCTGGGTGTAGTTCGGGTCGGCGCACCAGTGCCGGTACTGCCAGAAGGCGATCAGCGCGTACGCCGCGAGGACCATCACCGAGGCGCCGGTGGCCAGGCCGTCGAGGCCGTCGGTGAGGTTGACGCCGTTGGTCGCGGCCATCACCACGAAGATGAAGATGACCACCGCGCCGATCTTGGTGACGTCCAGCGCCGGGATGTCCCGGATGAAGCTGAGCGTCGTGCTGCCCACGGTCTCCGTGTTGGTCTCGGCCCCCGCGGCGTCGGTCATGGTGCTCGGGAAGTAGAGCGCCACGACGCCGAAGACCGCGCCGACCAAAATCTGCCCGAGCAGCTTGCCGCGCTTGTTGAGGCCGCCGCTGTGCCGCTTGCGCACCTTGAGGAAGTCGTCGATGAAGCCGACGGCGCCGGAGAAGACCATCAGCCCCAGCAGGACCAGCGCGGTGATCGTCGGCTCGACCTGGGCGATCTGCGCGTCCGGCAGGGTCGTCAGGGCCAGGTGACCGGCCACGTACGCGATGACCGTGGCGAGGATGAACACCACGCCGCCCATCGTCGGCGTGCCCTTCTTGCCCTCGTTGCTGGCGAGCCCGAGGTTTGATCGGATCGGCTGGCCGGCCTTCAGCCGGGCGAACACCTTGATCGCGATCGGGGTGCAGAACAGCGAGACCAGGAAGGCCACCCCGATGGCGACGATGACCGCCCTCATGCGGCGCCGCCCCCCGTCGCCGTCGGATTGGTCCCGCTGCCGGCGGCGTCCGCGCGCAGCGCGTCGGCCACCTCCCAGGTGCGGTACCGCGAGCCCTTCACCAGGACGACATCACCCGGCCGTAACTCGCTCCGCAGCACCTCGACGGCCGCCGCCTGATCGGTGAGCAGCACCGACTCTCCTCCCCAGTCCCCTACCGATGTCGCGCCTTCGTGGATCGGCGCGGCCGGCTCGCCCACCACGAGCAGCCGGTCTACGCCCAGTTCGGCCGCGAGCCGGCCGACCTCGGCGTGCCCGTCGCGTTCGAACGGGCCCAGCTCGGCCATGTAGCCGAGCACCGCGACGGTGCGCCGCTCCCGCCCGATGCCGGCCAGCGCGCGCAGCGCGACCGCCATCGAGGCGGGGTTGGCGTTGTACGAGTCGTCGATCACGGTCACCCCGTCGACGCGTTCGAAGACGTCCATCCGGCGGGTGGAGACCAGCCCCAGCGCGCCCAGCGCGGTGGCCAGCTCGGCCAGCGGCATGCCCAGCTCGCGGGCCACCGCGGCGGCGGCGAGCGAGTTGGACACCTGGTGCCGGCCGGTCAGCCCGAGCCGCACCGGCGCGGTCCCCTCCGGAGTGACCAGGGTGTACGCGGGCCGACCCCGGTCGTCCAGCGTCACGTCCTCGGCCCGCACGTCGGCGTGCGCCGCCTCGCCGTAGCGGACCACCCGGGCGACCGTACGCGAGGCCATCGCCTCGACCAGCGGGTCGTCGGCGTTCAGCACGGCCAGGCCGTCGACGGGCAGCGCCTCTACCAGCTCACCCTTGGCCAGCGCGATCGTCTCCACCGAGCCGAACTCGCCGATGTGCGCCACCCCGACGTTGAGCACCACGGAGATCCGGGGCGGCACCACGTCGCAGAGGTAGCGCACGTGCCCCACCCCGCGGGCGCCCTTCTCCATCACCAGGTAGCGGGTCTCGGGCCCGGCCTGCAACGCCGTGTACGGGTGCCCCAGCTCGTTGTTGAACGACCCGGGCGGGGCGACGGTCGGGCCGAGCCGCGCGGTGAGCTGGGCGATCAGGTCCTTGGTGGTGGTCTTGCCCGACGAGCCGGTCAAGCCGACGACGGTGAGCGCGGGCAGCCGGTCGACCACCGCGCGGGCCAGCCGGCCCAGCGCGGCCAGCGCGTCGTCGACCAGCACCATCGGCACGCCGGGCACCTCCCGGGTGCCGAGCACGGCCACCGCGCCGGCGGCCACCGCGCCGGCGGCGTAGTCGTGCCCGTCCACCTTCTCGCCCGGGAAGGCGACGAAGAGCGCGCCCTGGCGCACCTTGCGCGAGTCGAACTCGACCGGACCGGTGACCCGGGCCTGCGGGTCGGCGCCGGCCAGCCGCCCGTCGACCGCCGAGGCGACCTCGGCCAGGCTGAGCGGGATCACCGCTGACCCGCCGGGTCGGCGAAGCGGGCGCGCAGCGCGTCGGCCAGCTCGGTGCGGTCGTCGAACGGGTGCACCTCGCCGCCGATCTCCTGCCCGCGCTCGTGGCCCTTGCCGAGCACCGCGATCACGTCGCCCGGCTCGGCCAGCCGGACCGCCGCGTCGATCGCCGTCCGGCGGTCGGCCACCTCCTCGATCCGGGCCGTCGTGCCGGCGTGCCGGGCGCCGGCGAGCACCTCGGCCCGGATGGCCGCCGGATCCTCGGTACGCGGGTTGTCGTCCGTCACCAGCACCACGTCGGCTCCCTCCGCCGCAGCGGCGCCCATCACCGGCCGCTTGCCCCGGTCCCGGTCCCCGCCGGCACCGATCACGCAGATCAACCGGCCGGCGCCGAACTCCCGCAGCGCCGCCAGCGCGGCGACGATCGCGTCCGCCTTGTGCGCGTAGTCGACCACGCCCCGGACCGGGCCGGGGGCGCTCACCAGCTCCAGCCGCCCGGGTACCCCGCCGCACGCGGCGACCCCGGCGGCGGCCGTGCGCGGGTCCACGCCGGCCCCGACCAGCGCGGCGATGGCCAGCAGGGCGTTGGCCACGTTGTGCCGGCCCGGCAGCGCCACGCCGGCCGCCAGGACCAGCCCGTCCGGGCCGTGCGCGGTGAACCGCTGCGCGTACCCCTCGCCGCCGATCTCGTCGGCCCACCAGGTGGCGGTCGGGTCGCCGGCCGCCGAGTAGGTGACCGTGGCCGGGCCGTACAGCGACTTCAGCGCCGGGTCGTCGTGGTTGAGCACCTCCACGGCGCAGCGCCCGTCGAACAGCTGCGCCTTGGCGGCGAAGTAGTCCGCCGAGTCGGCGTGGAAGTCCAGGTGGTCGGAGCCGAAGTTGGTGTAGCCGCCGACGGTGAACCGGACCCCGCCGACCCGGCCCATCGCCAGGGCGTGGCTGGAGACCTCCATGACCACGGCGGTGACGCCGCGCTCCCGGGCGGCGGCCAGCATGGCGTGCAGGTCGGTCGCCTCGGGCGTGGTGCGCACGCTGTCGATCGCCAGGTCGCCGAGGCGGGTCTCGACGGTGCCGATCAGGCCGGTGGTGTGGCCGGCGGCGCGCAGGCCGGACTCCACCAGGTAGGCCGTCGAGGTCTTGCCGGCCGTGCCGGTCACCCCGATCACCGTCAGGTGCTCGGTGGGGTCGCCGTAGACGGCCGCGGCCAGGCTGCCCAGCACCGCGCGCGGGTCGGACACCACCAGCGCCGGCAGGCCGGCCTCGGCCACCGCCGGGGCGCCCGCCGGATCGGTCAGCGCGGCCACCGCGCCGGCGGCCGCCGCGCCGGCGGCGAACTCCGCCCCGTGCCGGCGGGCACCCGGCAGGGCCGCGTACAGGTCGCCGGGGCGAACCTCCTGGCTGGCGTGGGTCACCCCGGTCACCGCCAGCTCGGCGGCGCCCTCCGGGGGCTCGACAGCGAGCCGGGCGGCGAGGTCGCCGAGCCGGACACCGATCACGGTACGGGGACGAGGATTGCCGGGCACGGCGTCAGACCCTACCCGGTCGTCCGGTTCCGGCCGCACAGCCGCCCCGGCGGTTCGTCCGCACTCACCGATGATGTCGCGGCGTGGCCGCTCAACGCGGATAGACCGTGAACTTCGGGGCCTTCTGCCCACTCGGCGGCACGCCGTAGTGACGCAGCGTGAACTGCATCATGTCCCGGAACGCGGGGGCCGCGATGTCCCCGCCCCCGCCCGACGGGGTGTGCGCGAAGACCGCGATCACGTAGCGCGGGTTCTCGGCCGGGGCCATCCCGATGAACGAGGCCACCTCGCCGGGCTGCTTGCGCCCGTCGACCAGCCGCCAGCCGGTGCCGGTCTTGCCGGCGACCCGCCACTCGGGGATCGCCGCGGCTTTGCCGGTGGCGTCCTCTACGGTGGTGACCGCCTCCAGGATGGTCCGCAGCGCGGCGGCGTTCTCCGGGCTGAGCACCGAGCGGGTGACCGGGGGCTCGGTCGGCGTACGCTTCCCGTCCGGCCCGATCACCTCCCGGACCAGGCGCGGCTGGACGTACGTGCCGTTGTTGGCAATCGTCGCGTAGACGGCGGCCATCTGCAGCGGGGTGGCGTCCACGCTGTGCCCGATCGGCACCGACCCGGCCGACGACCCGCTCCACTCGTCGGCCGGCAGCAGTCGTCCGCTGGCCTCGCCGGGCATGCCGACCCGGGTGGGCTCCCCGAGGCCGAACCGCTTCTGGTAGTCGATCAGGCGTTCCGGGCCGAGCTTGTCGGCGATCTGGATGGTGCCGACGTTGGACGAGTACGCCATCATGCCGGGCAGGCTCATCCGCCGCCCGTCGGCCCGGTGGGTGTCGGTGAACCAGGTGTCGCCCTTCTTGATGCCGTTGGCGATCGGCAGCGTGGTGTCCGGGGTGATCACCCGCTCCTGGAGCGCGGCGCCGAAGGTGATGGCCTTGTGCACCGAGCCGGGGTCGACCACGAAGCTGGTGGCCGCGTCCTCCCGGTCGGTCGGGTCGCTCGGTACGGGCTTCGCCGCGTTGTAGGTGGGGTGGCTGGCCTGGGCCAGCACCTCGCCCGAGGGAATCTCGATCACCACCGCGGCGCCGGTGCTGCCCTTGCTCTGCGCCATGTGCCGGCTGAGCATCCGCTGCGTCATGAACTGCAGGTCGCGGTCGATGGTGAGCTGGAGCGAGCTGCCCGGCTTGGCCTTCGTCGTCTCGCTGTAGCCGCCGGGGATCGGGGCCGCCAGGTCGCCGAGGCCGACCTCGTAGACCCGCTTGCCGTCCTTGCCGCGCAGCACGTCGTCGTAGCGGGCCTCCAGCCCTTCCAGCCCGACCATGTCCTGGCTGGTGAAGCCGAGCAGGTTGGCCGCGAGGTCGCCGCCGGGCACCTCGCGCCGCTCGTCGCGGTGGGTGTAGATGCCGGGCAGCTCCAGCGCCGTGATCTGCCGGGCCCGGTCGATGTCCACCCCCCGGGCCAGGTACTCGAACTGCGAGTCGACGCCGTTGACCCGCTTGCGTGGCTTCATCTTCTCGGCCAGCTCCGAGGCCGGCATGGCCAGCAACGGGGACAGCGCCCTGGCGGTGGCCTGCTGGTCCTTGATCTGGGTGGGGTCGGCGTAGACGTAGCGGGCCTCGACGCTGTGCGCCAGCGGGGCGCCGTCCCGGTCGTAGATCGCGCCGCGCGCCGCCGGCAGGGTCACGGTACGCAGCCGGTCGGCGACGCCGCCGCCGGCGTACGCCGGGGTCTCCACGGTCTGGAGGACGACCAGCCGGATGCCGATGACGGCGAAGAGCGTCAGGGTGAGCACGGTGCCCAGCCGCAGCCGGCGCCGGGGATCGGCCAGCCGGGGCGGCTTCGGGGGCTTGCGCGACGGCCGCCTGCGACTTCAAGCTTCCCAAGATCGTGGCCGGCCCGGACGCGATGGCCGAGCTGGCGCAGTGGCCCTGCGACGTCGTGCTCAACGGCGTGGTCGGC
>NZ_JBFABA010000097.1:0-10529 GCF_040640115.1 Micromonospora sp. NPDC023644
GTCATCGACGCTGCGGGTGCGGGCGTGGACATTGCGGCGGTGAACGGTCCGGCGTCGGTGGTGGTCTCCGGTGCCGCCGACGAGGTGGCCTCGGTGGTGGCGGCCGCTCGTGAGCGGGGGTGGCGGACGAAGGAACTGTCGGTCAGCCACGCGTTCCACTCGCGGTTGATGGAGCCGATGCTGGACGAGTTCGCGTCGGTGGTGGCGGGGCTGTCGTGGCAGCCGCCGAGGATCCCGATCGTGTCGAACGTGACCGGCGCGGTCGCGGACGCGCAGGAGATCACCGATCCGGGCTACTGGGTGCGGCACGTCCGGCAGCCGGTGCGCTTCGCCGACGCGGTGCGGACCCTGCACCAGCAGGACGTGACGCAGTTCCTGGAGGTGGGCCCCGACGCCGTGCTGACCGCCATGGCGCAGGACTGCGTCGAGGAGGCCGGCGACGTCCGGTTCACCGCCACGCTGCGTGACGGCCACTCCGAGGCCGCCACGCTGCGCACCGCCCTGGCCGAGCGGTACGTCACCGGCGGCCACGTCGACTGGGCCGGATACCTCACCGGCGCCGGAGCCCGCCCCCGCACGGTCGCCCTGCCCACGTACGCCTTCGACCACCAGCGCTACTGGCTCAACGCCACCACCACGGGCGGCGTGGGAGCCCCCGGACTCGGCGTCCGACCCGTCGACCACGCGCTGCTCGGCGCCGCCGTACGGGTGGCCGACGACGACGTACGGGTCTTCGGCACCGAACTCTCCGCGCGGACCCACCCGTGGCTCGCCGAACACGTCGTCTGGGACTCGGTCGTGGTGCCCGGCGCCGCCCTGGTCGAGATGGTCCTGCACGCGGGCGCGCAGGTCGGCTGCGACGCGCTGGACGAGCTGACCCTGGAGGCGCCGCTGGCGCTCGCCGAGCAGGACGCCCGGGCGGTACAGGTCAAGCTCGGCACGGCGGACGAGGAGGGACGCCGGCCGGTCACCATCCACTCCCGGGCCGCCGCCGACCCGGACGGGGAGTGGGACCGCCACGCGACGGGCGTCCTCTCACCCGCCGCGCCGCGGCCCGACGGGCCCGAGCCGTCGCCCTGGCCGCCCACGGCCGCCGCCGTCGGGGTCGACGCGATCTACACCGAACTGTCCCGGCTGGGCGTCGAGTACGGCCCGCTCTTCCGTGGCCTGCGCGCGGTCTGGCGTACCGACGACGAGGTCTGCGCCGAGGTGGCGGTGCCCGACGGCACCGAGGTCGCCGGCTTCGGCATCCACCCCGCGCTGCTGGACGCGGCGCTGCACGTCGTCGGCCTGGTCGACGAGGACGGGGAGGCGTCCGGCGTACGCCTGCCCTTCGCCTGGACCGGCGTCACCCTCTCGGCGGTCGGCGCGACCGCGCTGCGGGTCCGCGCCCGGCGCAGCGGCGGCGGGGTCACCCTGACCCTGGCCGACCCGGCCGGCGCCCCCGTCGCCCGGATCGCCTCGCTGGTCTCCCGCCCGGTGACCGCCGACCAGGTACGCGGCAGCGGCACCAGCGTCGACTCGCTGTTCGACGTCGCCTGGCAGAGCGTGCCGGCCGGCGCCCCGGCGACCGCCCACGCCGTGCTCCTCGGCGACGACCCGTCCGGCCCGTCCGGCCTCGCCCGGTACGGGCTCACCGAGCTGGCCGAGGCGGTCGACTCCGGCCGGCTCGACCCGGCGCTGGTGTTGCTCGCGGCGTACGCCGACGACGAGCGCGCCCCGGTCCCCGCCGCGACCCGGACCCGGCTCGCCGCCGTGCTGACCGCCGTGCAGGGTTGGCTCGCCGACGACCGGCTGGCGGACCGGCGGCTGGTCGTGCTGACCCGGGGTGCCGTCGCCGCCGGCGACACCGGCCGGACGACCGACCTGCCCGGCGCCGCGGTCTGGGGCCTGCTGCGCTCGGCCCAGGCGGAGCACCCCGACCGCTTCGTGCTCGTGGACCTCGACGAGGGGCAGCGACCGGAGCCCGGCACGGTGGACCTGGTGGCCCGCGCGGTCGCCACCGGCGAACCCCAACTGGCGGTCCGGGACGATCGGGTGCTGGCACCCCGGCTCACGCCCGCCGTCCTCGACCCGGCGCTGGGCGCCGAACTCGACCCCGACGGGACGGTCCTGGTCACCGGGGCCACCGGGGCCCTCGGCGGACTGCTGGCCCGGCACCTGGTCAGCGCCCACAAGGTGCGCCGTCTGCTGCTCGTCAGCCGGCGGGGCGCCGACGCCCCCGGCGCGGCGGAGCTGCTGACCGAGCTGAGCGCCCTGGGCGCGCAGGCCCGGCTGGTGGCCGGCGACGTGGCGGACCGCGACTCCCTCGCCGCCCTGCTCGCTGACGTCCCCGCCGAGCACCCGCTCGCCGGCGTGGTCCACGCCGCCGGCGTCCTCGACGACGCGGTGCTCTCGGCGCTGACCCCCGAACGGATGTCCGCCGTGCTCTCCGCCAAGGCCGACGCCGCCTGGCACCTGCACGAGCTGACCCGGGGGCGGAACCTGTCGATGTTCGTCCTCTTCTCGTCGGTCGCCGGCGTCCTCGGCGGCCCCGGGCAGGGCAACTACGCCGCCGCGAACGCGTTCCTGGACGGTCTCGCCCACCACCGGCGCGCCTCCGGCCTCGCCGCCACCTCCCTGGCCTGGGGACTCTGGGCCGCGGACAGCGGGATGACCGGTGCCCTCGACGCCGCCCAGCGGCAACGGATGAGCCGCAACGGCCTCAGCCCGCTCGACACCGGCCAGGCGCTGGACCTCTTCGACGCCAGCCTGCGCGGCGGCCGCCCCCATCTGGTGCCGGCGCTGCTCGACCCCGCCGCGCTGCGCCGCCAGGCCGACGCCGGGCAGCTCCCGGCGCCGCTGCGCGGCCTGGTCCGGGCCCGGCGGCGCGTCGTCGACGGCGTCGTCGACGGCGGGCCGTCCTTCGCGCAACGGCTGGTCGGCACGCCCGAGGCCGAGCGCGGCCGGCTGGTGGAGGACATGGTCAAGGCGCAGGTCGTCGAGGTGCTCGGCTACCCGCCGGCCACCGTCGTCCCGTCCGGGCAGACGTTCACCGGCCTCGGCTTCGACTCGTTGACCGCGGTGGAGCTGCGCAACCGGCTGACCGCCGTCACCGGGATCCGGCTGCCGGCGAGCCTGATCTTCGACTGCCCCACGCCCGCCGCCCTCGCCGACTTCCTGCTGGCCGACGCCGCCCCGCCGGCGCCCGCGTCGAGCCTGCTGGCCGAGCTGGACCGGCTGGAGGCCGCGTTCGCCGCCACCGGGCCGGAGGAGCTGGAACGACTGGCCGGCGACGACGAGACGCGCACCGCCGTGGCGGTCCGCCTCCGGGCGCTGGTCACCAGGTGGAGCGACGCCACCGACCGGCCGGCCGACGTCAGCCAGGCCCTCGACGAGGCCTCGGACGACGAGCTGTTCGACTTCATCGACCAGAAGTTCGGCCGATCCTGACCACGAGTCCGCCGCTTGCCCCTTAGCGACAGGTGATCAACCCGATGGCGAACGAAGCCAAGCTCCGCGAGTACCTCAAGCGCGTCACCGCTGATCTGCACGAGACCAGCGAACGCCTGCGGGCCGTCGACGAGCAGAACCACGAGCCGATCGCGATCGTGGGGATGGGCTGCCGCTACCCGGGCGGGGTGCGTACCCCCGAGGCGCTGTGGCGGCTGGTCGAGTCCGGCGTCGACGCCGTCACGCCGTTCCCGGCGGACCGGGGCTGGGACGTGGAGAACCTCTACGACCCCGACCCGGACGCCCACGGCAAGTCGTACACCCGCGAGGGCGGCTTCCTGCACGACGCCGGGGAGTTCGACGGCGGGTTCTTCGGCATCTCGCCGCGCGAGGCGCTGGCGATGGACCCGCAGCAGCGGCTGCTGCTGGAGGTCGCCTGGGAGGCGGTGGAACGGGCCGGCATCGCCGCCGACTCGCTCAAGGGCAGTCGGACGGGTGTCTTCACCGGCGTCATGTACCACGACTACGTCTCCCGCCTCAACGGCGTGCCGGAGGAGGTCGAGGCGTTCGTCGGCACCGGCAACCACGGCAGCGTCGTCTCCGGCCGGATCGCGTACACCTTCGGGTTCGAGGGCCCCGCGGTGACCGTCGACACCGCCTGCTCGTCCTCGCTGGTGGCGATGCACCTCGCCGTGCAGGCCCTGCGCTCCGGCGAGTGCACGCTCGCGCTGGCCGGCGGCGTCACCGTCATGTCCAGCCCCGACACGTTCGTCGGCTTCAGCCGCCAGCGCGGCCTGTCCCCGGACGGGCGGTGCAAGTCCTTCGCCGCCGCCGCCGACGGCACCGGCTGGAGCGAGGGCGCCGGGCTGCTGCTGCTGGAACGGCTCTCCGACGCCCAGCGCAACGGCCACCCGGTGCTCGCCGTCGTACGCGGCACCGCCGTCAACCAGGACGGCGCCTCGAACGGGCTCACCGCGCCGCACGGCCCGTCGCAGCAGCGGGTGATCCGCCAGGCCCTCGCGAACGCCCGGCTCTCCCCGGCCGACGTGGACGCGGTGGAGGCCCACGGCACCGGCACCCGCCTCGGCGACCCCATCGAGGCGCAGGCGCTGCTCGCCACCTACGGCCGGGACCGGGCCGACGACCAGCCCCTCTGGCTCGGCTCGATCAAGTCCAACCTCGGGCACACCCAGGCCGCGGCCGGCGTCGCCGGCGTGATCAAGATGGTCATGGCGATGCGCCACGGCGTCCTGCCGCGGACCCTGCACGTCGACGAGCCGTCCCCGCACGTCGACTGGTCGGCCGGCGCGGTGGACCTGCTCCGCGAGCCGCGCCCGTGGCCGCGCGGGTCCCGGCCCATGCGGGCTGGCGTCTCCTCCTTCGGCGTCAGCGGCACCAACGCCCACGTCATCGTCGAGGCCCCGCCCGCGCCGCAGCCGGCCACCGACACCGACGCGGTGGCCGGGCCCGACCCGCTGCCGTGGGTCGTCTCCGCCCGCAGCGCCGCCGCGCTCGGCGCCCAGGCCGACCGGCTGCGTACCTGGCTCGCCGAGCACCCCGACGCCGCGCCGGCCACGGTGGGCCGCGCCCTGGCCGTCGGCCGGTCGGTCCTCGAACACCGGGCGGTGGTGCTCGGCACCGACCGGGACGAGCTGCTCGCCGGGCTCAGCGCCCTGGCCGACGGCGTCCCGGCGGCGTCCGTGCGGCGCGGGGTCGCCAGCCCCACCCGGGTCGCCGTGCTCTGCACCGGGCAGGGTGCCCAGCGCGTCGGCATGGGCCGGCAGTTGTACGCCGCGTTCCCGGTCTTCGCCGCGGCGTTCGACGCCGCCTGCGCGGAACTGGACCAGCACCTCGACCGGCCCCTGCGCGACGTGCTCGACGGCCCCGCCGAGGTGCTCGACCGCACCGGGTACGCCCAGGCGGCGCTGTTCGCCGTCGAGGTGGCGGCCTACCGGCTCGTCGAGTCCTGGGGCGTCGTGCCGGACTTCGTGACCGGACACTCGGTCGGCGAGGTGGCCGCCGCGCACATCGCCGGCGTCCTGTCGCTGCCGGACGCCGCCCGCCTGGTCGCCGCCCGGGGCGCCCTGATGCAGGCGCTGCCCACCGGCGGCGCGATGGTGTCGATCCGCGCCACCGAGGCGGAGGTGCGCCAGCACCTCGACACCGCCGGCGGGGTGGCCGGCGCCGGGCTGGCCGCCGTCAACGGCCCGGAGTCCGTCGTCGTCTCCGGCGACGAGGACGCGGTGCTGGCGGTCGCCGAGCACTTCGCGGCCCTCGGCCGGAAGACCAGTCGGCTGCGGGTCAGCCACGCGTTCCACTCCGCCCGGATGGACCCGATGCTCGACGCGTTCGGCGACGTGCTCGGGCGGTTGACCTTCGCCGCGCCCCGGATCCCGGTGGTCTCCACCGTGACGGGCGAGGTGCTCGACCCCGACGAGGTGCGCTCCCCGGCGTACTGGCTGCGCAACGTCCGTGACACGGTCCGCTTCGACGCGGCCGTGGCCACCCTGCGTGAGCTCGGGGTGGGCGCGTACGTCGAGGTGGGCCCGGGCGGGGTGCTCTCCGCCCTGACCCAGGAGATCGTCGGCGCGGACCAGGCGGTCTGCGGCCCGATGCTGCGCGCCGACCACGACGAGGCGGCGACCGCGCTCGCGGCCGCGGCCACCGTCTGGGCCCGGGGCGTGCCGGTGAACTGGGCGGCCCTGTTCGACGGCCCGCCCGTGCCGGTCGACCTGCCGACGTACGCGTTCCAGCGCGAGCGCTACTGGCTGCTGCCCCTGCCGCAGCCCGCCGACGTGACCGCCGCCGGGCTCACCCCGACCGGCCACCCGCTGCTCGGCGCGGTGTTCCGCTCGGCCGACGGCGACGAGGTGACGCTCACCGGCCGGCTGTCGGTGCAGGGCCAGCCCTGGCTTGCCGACCACGCCGTACGCGACGTGGTGCTCTTCCCCGGGACCGGCTTCGTGGAGTTGGCGTTGCGGGCCGGCGCGGAGGTCGGCGCCGACCGGCTCGCCGAGCTGACCCTGGAGGCGCCGCTGGTGCTGCCGGAGACCGGCGGCGTCGACGTGCAGGTCGCCGCCGAACGCACCGGCGGCGAGGCGTGGCAGCTGACGGTCCACGCCCGCCGGTCCGGCACCGACGACCTGTGGGTCCGGCACGCCACCGGCCTGCTCGCCCCGCAGCCGGGGGAGGACGGGTCCACGCTGGCGGACTGGCCGCCGACCGGCGCCACCGCCCTGGACGTGTCGGAGCTGACCGGGCGGGCGGCGCAGGCCGGGTTCGCGTACGGCCCGGCCTTCCAGGGGCTGCGCGCCGCCTGGCGGCTCGGCGCCGACGTGTACGCCGAGGTGGCGCTGCCCGAGCCGGCGGCCGACGAGGCCGGCGGGTACGGGCTGCACCCGGCGCTGCTCGACGCCGCCGTGCAGGCGGTCGGGCTGGGCATCGTCGACCCCGGCCAGGCCCGGCTGCCGTTCTCCTGGTCGGACGTCACGCTGTCCGCCCACGGCGCCGACACGCTGCGGGTACGGCTGACCCCCACCGGACCGGACACGGTGGCCATGCTGGTCGCGGACGCCGCCGGTGAGCCCGTCGCCCGGGTCGGGTCCCTGGTGCTGCGGCCCCTGCCGGCCGGGGAACTCACCTCCGGCGGCTCCCCGTGGCGTCGCTCGCTGTTCCGCCTCGACTGGACCCGGCACGTCGGCGGCGCCGGCGCCGCCGACGGCACGACCTGGGCGGTGCTCGGCGACCGCCCCGCGCCGCTGCCCGCCGGCCTGGCCGCCGTCCGGCACGCCGACCTCGACGCGCTGTGCGACGCCGGCGTGCCCGACGTCGTGCTGTTCCCGGTGGCCGGTGCCGCCGGGACCGACCCCGGCCCGGTCCACGACCTGCTCGCCGAGGTCCTCGCCGTGCTCCAGGGCTGGCTCGCGGCCGAGCGGCACACCGGCGGGTCCCGGCTGGTGGTCCTCACCAGCGGCGCCGTCGCCGTGGACGACGACGCGGACGTCACCGACCTGGCCGGCGCCGCCGTGTGGGGCCTGCTCCGCTCGGCGCAGGCCGAGCACCCCGGCCGGTTCCTGCTCGTCGACGTCGACGACCGCGAGAGCTCCGCGTCCGCCCTCGCCGGCCTGCTGTCGGCCGACGAGCCGCAGGCGGCGCTGCGCGACGGCGTGGTCCGCGTGCCCCGGCTCGTCGCCGCCCCGGAACCCGACGCGCCGGCACCGGCGCTGGACCCCGACGGCACGGTCCTGGTCACCGGCGGCACCGGCGCCCTCGGCGCGCTCCTGGCCCGCCACCTGGTCACCCGGCACGGGGTCCGCCACCTGGTGCTGACCAACCGGCGCGGGACCGACGCGGACGGCGCCGCCGACCTGCTCGCCGACCTCGCCGGTTTGGGCGCCACCGCGACGGTCGAGGCGTGCGACGCCGCCGACCCCGACGCCCTCGCCGCGCTGCTGGACCGGATCGACCCGGCGCACCCGCTGACCGGCGTGGTGCACACCGCCGGCGTGCTGGCCGACCGCACCCTGACCTCCCTCACCGCCGAGTCCCTCGACGAGGTGCTCCGGCCGAAGGTGGACGCCGCCGCGCACCTGCACGAGCTGACCGCCGCCCACGGCCTTGCGCTCTTCGTCACCTACTCCTCGGCGGCGGGCGTGACGGGCAGCCCCGGCCAGGCCAACTACGCGGCGGCCAACGCCTTCCTGGACGCGCTCGCCCACCGGCGACGGGCCGCGGGACTCCCGGCGCTCTCCCTGGCCTGGGGGCCGTGGGTCGAGTCGGGCGGCGGCATGACCGCCGGCCTCGACCGGGCCGACACCGACCGGCTGGCCCGCGCGGGCGTCCGCCCGATCCCCGCGGCGGACGGCCTCGCCCTCTTCGACGCCGCCCTGCTGACCGGCCTGCCCGCGACGGTGCCCATGGTGCTGGACGGCCCGGCGCTGCGCGCCCAGGCCGAGACGGGCACCCTGCCGTCGGTCCTGCGCGGCCTGGTCCGCGCGCCCCGGCGCCGCGCCGCGCGGTCCGGGCCGGCGGAGACCGCCGCACTGACCGAACGGCTCGCCGGGCTCGACCGCGAGGAGCGCGCCGCGGCCCTGCTGCGGCTCGTCCTCGACCAGGTCGCGGCGGTGCTGGGGTACGCCGACGCCGCCGCCGTCGAGGCCGGCCGCCCGTTCACCGAGCTGGGCTTCGACTCGCTGACCGCCGTCGAGCTGCGCAACCGGCTGGGCGCGGTGACCGGCCTGCGCCTGCCGGCGACCCTGGTCTTCGACCACCCGACCCCGCTCGCCCTGGCCGACCACCTGGACGCCGAGACCGGCACCGACGCCGGTCCGCTGCCGGCCCCGGTCGCCGCCGTCGCGGCGCTCGACGAGCCGATCGCGATCGTCGGCATGAGCTGCCGCTACCCCGGCGGCGTGCGCTCCCCCGAGCAGCTGTGGGACCTCCTCGTGTCCGGCGGGGACGGCATCACCGGCTTCCCCGCCGACCGGGGGTGGGACGTCGACGACCTGTACGACCCGTCCGGCGCGCGCAGGGGCAGCAGCTACGCCCGCGAGGGCGGCTTCCTGACCGACGCCGGCGACTTCGACGCCACCCTGTTCAAGATCTCGCCGCACGAGGCCCTCGCCATGGACCCGCAGCAACGACTGCTGCTGGAGACCTCGTGGGAGGCGATCGAGGACGCCCGGATCGACCCGCTGGCGCTGCGGGGCCGCCCGGTCGGCGTGTTCGCCGGCATGATGTACCACAACCACGCCGCCGGGCTGGCCGACGTTCCGGAGGCCCTCGACGGCTACCTCGGCGTCGGCACGGCCAGCAGCGTGTTGTCGGGTCGGGTGGCGTACTCGTTCGGCTTCGAGGGGCCGGCGGTGACGGTGGACACGGCGTGCTCGTCGTCGCTGGTGGCGTTGCACCTGGCGGTGCAGGCGCTGCGGTCGGGCGAGTGTGACCTGGCCCTGGCCGGTGGCGTCACCGTGATGGCGACGCCCGAGACGTTCATCGACTTCTCCCGCCAGCGGGGCATGGCCCCCGACGGCCGGTGCAAGTCCTTCTCCGACGCGGCGGACGGCACCGGCTGGTCCGAGGGCGTCGGCGTGCTGCTGGTGCAGCGGTTGTCGGACGCGCGGCGCGACGGTCGTCGGGTCCTGGCGGTGGTGCGCGGCACGGCCGTGAACCAGGACGGTGCGTCGAACGGGTTGACGGCGCCGAACGGCCCGTCGCAGCAGCGGGTGATCCGGCAGGCCCTCGCAAATGCCCGGCTGGGTGTCGGGGACGTCGACGTCGTGGAGGCGCACGGCACGGGCACGACGTTGGGTGACCCGATCGAGGCGCAGGCGCTGTTGGCCACGTACGGGCAGGATCGCGACGAGCGTGACGCGCTGCTGCTGGGATCGGTGAAGTCGAACATCGGTCACACGCAGGCGGCTGCCGGGGTGGCGGGCGTCATCAAGATGATCATGGCGATGCGGACGGGCGTGGTCCCCGCGACGCTCCATGTCGACGCGCCGTCGTCGCATGTGGACTGGTCGTCGGGTGCGGTGGAGCTGGTGACCGAGTCGCGCGCGTGGCCGGGGGTGGATCGTCCGCGTCGGGCGGGTGTGTCGTCGTTCGGTATCTCCGGGACGAACGCGCACGTGATCATCGAGCAGGGCGAGCCGGAGTCCGCCCCGGCGCCCGTCGGGCCGGTCGGGTTGCCGGTGCCGTGGGTGGTGTCGGGGCGCTCCGAGCGGGGTCTGGTGGGTCAGGCGGCGCGGTTGGCGTCGTTCGTGCGTGGTCGTTCGGGTCTGTCGCCGGTGGATGTGTCGTGGTCGTTGGCGACGACGCGGGCGGCGTTGGAGCACCGTGCGGTGGTGTGGGGTGGCTCGGTCGAGGAGTTGACGGCGGGCCTGTCGGTGGTGGCCGAGGGCCGGCCGGCGGTGTCGGGTGTGGTGTCGGCGGGTCGTCGGGCGGTGTTGTTCACGGGTCAGGGTTCGCAGCGCGTCGGGATGGGCCGGGAGCTGTACGAGGCGTTCCCGGTGTTCGCTTCGGCTTTCGACGGGGTGTGTGCCGAGATAGATGCGCATCTGCCGCGTGGGTTGCGGGAGGTGGTGTTCGCCGAGGCG
>NZ_JBFABA010000098.1:0-9910 GCF_040640115.1 Micromonospora sp. NPDC023644
CGCGCCGCCGCCGGTCGCGTGGGCGCCCGCCGCGCGGGCCGGCGCAGCGGCGCGGGTCACCGGGGAGGGGGTGGCGGACGGCCCCTGGGCTGGGCAGCATAGGGCCATGGACTACGAGTACGCGCCGCTGCGGCTGCCGCCGAACGTCGACCGGTTGACCGCCGCGGCGCAGTTGGCGATCCAGGCGGAGTTCTCCGGATGGGAGTTGGCGCGGGTGCGGCTGTACCGCGACGGCACGCGGCAGGTGGTGCTGCGCCGCCGGCGGGTCAACCAGCCGCAGCCGGGACTGTCGTACTGAGCACGGCACGAGCGAGGCCCGGGGCCGACCGGTCGGTCGGCCCCGGGCCTTCACCGCCTCGCGGGCGGGTCGTCAGCGCCTAGTGGGCGTGGTCGTGCTCCTCGTCGAGCTCCATGAACGGGTGCTCGTCGAGCCGGCCCACCAGCCGGTCGTCGGCGGCCGGCTGGAACGGGCCCACCGGGTCGTCGTCGTCGAAGGACTCCAGGTCGACCGGGGTGCCGACCTCGCTGACCATCACCACGCCGTCGAGCGGCTCCAGCTCCGGCACGTCCAGCGCGCCGAGCGAGCCGTCGCCGCTCTGGAGCAGCTCCAGCACCGCCTCGCCGACCCCCTCGACGGGCTCCGGCTCGTCCTCGGCCGGGGTGCCCTCCCGCCGGGCGGCCTCCGCGACCCGGATCAGCGCCGACACGCTCGGCACCCGGTAGTCGCGCCGCTGGCGCACCGAGATGACCCGCGGGTGCGGGTCGGTGGGCTCCACGCCCTCGGCGTCACCGAAGCGCTGGTCGGCCTCGTCCGGGTCGATCGACTCGACGTCCCACGGGGTGACCTCGCCGAAGGCGTCCAGGAGTTGCTCGTCGTACGCGAAGGACGCGTTGTTGAGCGCGACGTACGCCTGCCAGACGTCGTCGTCGTCGATGCGGCCCTGCGCGGCACGGACGGCGGCCAGGTGGTGGCGGGCCGCATCGATCACGCGCTCGAGGGCGGCGTCCAGCTCACCGTGCTGGTCGGTCATGTGGGTCAGTCCCTTCACGATCAGAGGTTCCCGCCGGAACACCGGGGTTCCTGGCGGGGGCTAGCAGGTGCGGAGGAACCGGTCGAGAACCCGCACGCCGAACTGTAGTCCGTCCACCGGAACCCGCTCGTCGATGCCGTGGAACAGCGCGGAGAAGTTCAGGTCGGCGGGCAGCCGCAACGGCGCGAAGCCGAAGCAGCGGATGCCGAGCTGCGAGAACGCCTTCGCGTCGGTGCCGCCGGAGAGCATGTACGGCACGGGCCGCGCCCCCGGGTCCTCCGCGCGCAGCGCGGCGGACATCGCGTCGACCAGGTCGCCGTCGAACGTCGTCTCCAGCGCCGGCTGGCGCTGGAGGTACTCGATGACGATGTCGGGGCCGACCAGCTCGCGCAGCTGCCGCTCCAGCAGCTCCGACTGCCCCGGCAGGCTGCGGCAGTCGATGGTGGCGGTGGCCCGGCCGGGGATGACGTTGTCCTTGTACCCGGCGGCGAGCCGGGTGGGGTTGGCGGTGTTGCGGATCGTCGCGCCGATGATGTTGGCGATCGGCCCGAGCTTCGCGATGGCGGTCTCCGGGTCCTCCGGGTCCAGCTCGATGCCGAGCAGGTCGGAGACCTCCTCCAGGAACGCCCGTACGGTGTCGGTGACCACGACGGGGAAGCGGTGCCGGCCGACCCGGGCCACCGCCTCGGCGAGCGCGGTGACCGCGTTGTCGTCGTGCACCATCGAGCCGTGCCCGGGGCGGCCCTTGGCGTGCAGCCGCAGCCAGTCGATGCCCTTCTCGGCGGTCTCGATCAGGTAGAGCCGCTGACTGTCGTTGACCGAGTAGGAGAAGCCGCCGACCTCGCCGATGGCCTCGGTGCAGCCGTCGAGGAGGTCGCGGTGCCGCTCGACCAGGAAGTGCGCGCCGTAGTCGCTGCCCGCCTCCTCGTCGGCCGTGTACGCGAGGACGATGTCGCGGGGCGGGCGGACCCCGGTGCGCTGCCAGTGCCGCACCACGGCCAGCACCATCGCGTCGAAGTCCTTCATGTCGATGGCGCCCCGGCCCCACAGGTAGCCGTCGCGCAGCTCCCCGGAGAACGGGTGCACCGACCACTCGTCGGCGTCGGCGGGGACGACGTCGAGGTGGCCGTGCACCAGCAGCGCCCCGCGGCCGGGGTCGGTGCCGGGGATGCGGGCGAGCAGGTTGGCCCGGCCGGGCGCCGACTCGTGGATGACGGACTCGACGCCCACCTCGGCCAGCTTCTCCGCCACGTACTCGGCGGCGAGGCGTTCCCCGGCGCTGGTGTCGTTGTCCCCGGTGTTGGTGGTGTCGATCCGCAGGAGGTCGCGGCAGAGGTCGACGACCTCGTCGGTGGGGTCGGGTCGGGCGGAGGCGGCGTCGCTCGTCATCGGTTCTTCATACCAGCCCACCGGCCCGACGCGGCCGCCCCGCCCCGCCGCGTCGGCTCCGGTGGGACGGGACGGGCGGCGACCGGGCACGGTTTCGCCGCCGACGCGGCCGGGTACCGCCGCTCGCGACCGCTCCCCCACCAACGTGCGCCGCCCGCCACCCGAGGAGGGCACCATGACCGTTCCCCTGCCACCGCTGCCGCCGACCGGAGAGGACGAGGACTTCCGCCCGGGCGGGCGCAGCGTCGCCGACATCCTCGACGCCGAGCACCGGCAGCTGCGGGAGCTGCTGCGGCGGCTCACCGACCCGGGCCCGGAGCCCGCCCCCGAGCGCGGCGTGGAGGTGCTCACGGCGGCGCTGTCGCGGCACCTCTCCGCCGAGGAGCAGTACCTGCTGCCCGCCGTCCGGGCCGCCCTGCCCGACGCGGCGGACCGGATCGACCGGGCCATCGCGGACGACCGGGCCCTGCTGACCGCCCTGAAGGGGCTCGCCGGCGACGGGCTCGCCGACGTCGCCGCGCGCGTTCACCGCCACGTCGAGGAGGCGGGCGCGCTGGTCGCGGCGCTGCGCGAGGTGGCCAGCGCCGAGGAGCTGATCCGCCTGGGCAACCGGCTGGAGATCGCCGAGGAGGCGGCTCCGACGCGCCCGCACCCGGGCACCCCGGCGACCCCGCCGTGGAACCGGGTCGTCGAGCCCGCGGTGGGCGTGGTCGACAAGGTCCGCGACGCCGTCACCGGCCGGCCCACCTACCTGGCCGACCTGACCGAGCCGCCGCCGGGGTGAGCCGGCGCAGCCGAGCCGCCGCCTGACCGGGGCGGCGGCGGGCCCGGTCGCGACGCGTCGGGGCGGATCCGACACCCATCGGAAGGCGTTGATCCGTCCAGGGCCTTCCGTCGGCCGCTACGGGGTCATACCGTCACGGTATGAATCTGGAGCTGCGACACCTGAGGGTGGTCTGCGCGATCGCGGAGACGGGGAGCGTGACCAAGGCGGCATCGACGCTCGGCCTGGCCCAGCCGGCACTCACCGCCCAGCTCCAGCGCATCGAGCGGACCCTGGGCGGGCCCCTGTTCGAGCGGGACCGCCGCGGCGCCCGCCCCACCGCCCTCGGCGAGCTGGTGCTCGCCCGGGCCCGGGTGCTGCTGCCGGCCATGAAGGGCCTGCAGGACGAGGCGGCGCGGCTGGCCGGCGCCGGGGACGCGCCCCGGCGGTACCGGTTCGGCGGGGTGAACAGCCCCATCCTCGGCCGGCTCGTGCACCGGCTCGCCGCCGAACCCCCACCGGCCCAGATCACCACCCACGCCACCTGGTCGGCCGAGGAGCTGGCCCAGCTGGTCGCCGGCGGCCGGCTGGACTTCGCGCTGATCGGGGTGTGCGGCGACGCCGCTCCGCCGGCCGAGTACGGGTTGAGCTGGCGGGAGGTCGCGGTCGACCCGGTGCTGGTGCTGCTGCCCGAGCAGCACCCGCTGGCCGGGCGGGCCGAGGTGAACCTGGTCGACCTGTCCCGTGAGCAGTGGGTCGCCGCGCCCGGCGACGGCTGCTTCGGCGACTGCTTCGCCGCCGCCTGCGCCCGCGCCGGCTTCACCCCCCGCAAGGTGTACGAGACCGACGTGCGCTGCTGCATCGACATGGTGGACTCGGGCGAGGCGATCGCGCTCTGCCAGGCCACCTTCCGCCCGGTCGCCGGGCTGGTCACCCGGATGCTGGCGGGGACGCCGCTGCGCTGGCGGCTGATGCTGGGCTGGCATCCGGACTCCCCCGCCGCCCGGGACGCCGAACTGGTGCTGGAGACCGCGCTGGCCGCGTACACCGACTCGCTGGCGGCGCACCCGGAGTACCTGGCCTGGCTGCTGCGCAACCCGGGCTACGGGGGGCGGAGGTTGACGGCTGCCGGGGCCGACGGGGTGCGAACGCCGTAGCGCCGGGTATCAGGCGGACATGACCGATCCCAACCCCGCCGCCGACGACCGGGAGATCCTCCGGCAGGCGGCCGCCGCGCACACCGCCGCCGCCCGTGACGTGGAGGCGTTCCTGCGGCGCCTGCCCGAGGTGCCCGACCCGGCCGACGTCACGGAGTACGCCAACCTGCTGACCCGCGAGGAGCGGGCGCGCGCCGACCGCGAGGCGGCGGCCGACGCCGCGGGCCTGACGATCGGCAGCCTGGAGAGCGACCACGGTTGAGCACGGGGCCGGCGGCGCCCGGGAGGACCCGGACGCCGCCGGCCCCGGCCGGGTCAGCGTTCGACCAGGACGTCGTGGCCCAGGTCGAGCAGGGCGTGCCGCCACTCGTCGTCGGCGTTGCCGCGCGGCGGCTTCTCGTCCAGCAGGGTCTGGATCTCGTCGATCGCGTCCCGCATCACCCGGATGTCCTCCGGCGTGAGGTCGACCTTGCGTTTGCTCAGCACCCGGAGGATCCGCCGGCCCAGTCCGGGCAGGTCGAGGTCCGGGTCCGGCCCGAACGACTCCTCCCCCGAGCCGCGGGTGAGCAACCACTGCCGCAACTGCTCCGACGGGACGTTCACCTGGGCGTGGAAGTCGTCCCAGAGCACCTCCACCTCGGGTTCGAGCCGCTGCTCGCGTACCATCAGCCCTCCTCTCGACGGCGGCGGTCGGACTCCGCCGGCTCCGGGTCCTCGCCCTGCTGGTCCACGCCCTCCGGCGGCACCCGCACCCGGGCGGGGTTGGCGGTCGGCGGGGCCACGATCGGATCGGTGCGCTCGCTCTCGTCCCGGGTCTCCTCGGGTTCACTCATGTCCGCCCTCCGGTCATCGGGGATGGGACGTCGTGGCCGGGGTGTAGCCGCGCTCGCCGGCCGCCACGTCGAAGGCGAGTCGCCCGTCGCGGGCGTCCACGGTGACCTTCTGGCCGGATGAGACCGCCGACTCCAGCAGCATCCGGGACAGGTGGTTGTCCACCTCCCGCTGGATGACCCGGCGCAACGGCCGGGCGCCGAACTCCGGCTGGTAGCCGTGCTCGGCGATCCAGTCGATGGCGGGGGTGGTGAAGTGGACCTGGATGTCCTGTGCGTGCAGCCGACGGCGGGTCTCCTCCAGCAGCAGGCCGGTGATCTGGCGCAGCTGCTCGGCCTCCAGCCGGCGGAAGATGATCACCTCGTCGATGCGGTTGAGGAACTCCGGCCGGAAGTTCTCCTGAAGCCGGCGCATCAGCCGCTCGCGCAGCTCGTCGCGCTCCTGTTCGCCGCCCTCCGCGCCGGTGCCGAAGCCGACGGCGCGCTGGGCGCCGGTGATCAGCTCCGAGCCCAGGTTGCTCGTCATGATCAGCACGGTGTTCTTGAAGTTGACCGTACGGCCCTGGCTGTCGGTGAGCCGCCCGTCGTCGAGCACCTGGAGCAGGATGTTGAACACGTCGGGGTGGGCCTTCTCGATCTCGTCGAGCAACACCACCGCGTACGGGCGGCGGCGGACCGCCTCGGTGAGCTGACCGGCCTCCTCGTAGCCGACGTACCCGGGCGGGGCGCCGACGAGCCGGCTGACCGTGTGCCGCTCCTGGAACTCGCTCATGTCCACCCGGACCATCCGGTCGGCCTCGCCGAACAGCGCCTCCGCCAGCGCGCGGGCCAGCTCGGTCTTGCCGACGCCGGTCGGCCCGAGGAAGAGGAAGCTGCCCATCGGGCGGTCCGGGTCGGCCAGCCCGGCCCGCGAGCGGCGGACCGCCTCGGCGACCGCGGTCACCGCGTCCTCCTGGCCGACCACCTTCTCGTGCAGGTGGCCCTCCAGGCGCAGCAGCCGGTCGCGTTCCTCCTCGGTGAGCTGGCTGATCGGGATGCCGGTGGCCCGGGAGACCACCTCGGCGATCTCCTGCGGCCCGACGGCCGGCACCTGCGACGAGCCGTCCTCGTCGCCCCGGGCCCGGCGGATCTGCGCCTCCAGCTCGGCGAGCTGGTCGCGCAGCGCCGACGCCTTCTCGTACTGCTCGTCGGCGACGGCCTGCTCCTTGTCCCGGCGTACCTCGTCGAGCTGCGTCTCCAGCTCCCGCACGTCGGAGGCGGGGGTGCGGGTGCGCAGCCGGACCCGGGCGCCGGCCTGGTCCATCAGGTCGATCGCCTTGTCCGGCAGGAACCGGTCGGTGACGTACCGGTCGGACAGCTCGGCCGCGGCGACCAGCGCCTCGTCGGTGAACCGCACCTGGTGGTGGGCCTCGTAGCGGTCGCGCAGCCCGCGCAGGATCGCCACGGTGTCGTCGACGGTGGGCTCCGGCACGAACACCGGCTGGAAGCGGCGGGCCAGCGCTGCGTCCTTCTCGATGCTCTTGCGGTACTCGTCCAGCGTGGTCGCGCCGATCACCCGCAGCTCGCCCCGGGCCAGCGCCGGCTTGAGCATGTTCGAGGCGTCCATGCCGCCCTCGCTGCCCGCCCCGCCCGCGCCGACCAGGGTGTGGATCTCGTCCAGGAAGACGATCAGCTCGTCGCGGTGCGCCCGGATCTCGTCGATGACCTTCTTCAGTCGCTCCTCGAAGTCGCCCCGGTACCGGGTTCCCGCCACCAGGCCGGCCAGGTCGAGCTGCACCACCCGCTTGCCGAGCAGCGTCTGCGGCACGTCGCCGTCGCAGATCCGCTCCGCCAGGCCCTCCACGATCGCGGTCTTGCCGACGCCGGCCTCGCCGATCAGCACCGGGTTGTTCTTCGTCCGCCGGGACAGGATCTCGACGGCCTGTTCGATCTCCTCGGCCCGGCCGACCACCGGGTCGATCTGGTCGTTGCGGGCCAGGTCGGTGAGGTCCTGGCCGTACTGGTCCAGGGTGGGCGTGCCGCGGTCGGGCTTCGGCCCGGTCATCGGCCCGCGCTCGGCGCTGGCCGCCTGCAACGACTCGGGCTGGATGCGGCCGGCGGCGAGCATCCGCCCGGCCGGGGACTCCGGGTTCAGCGGCAGCGCCATCAGGATGTGCTCGGGGCCGATGTAGTTGGCGCCCATCGCCCGGGACAGCTGGTGGGCGTCGAGCAACGCCCGCTTGGCCGCCGGGGTGAGCGACAGGTTGGGCGGCACCTCGCCCCGGGGCGCGCCGTCGCCGCGCCCGCCGAGCGCGTTGAGCAGCGTGTCCGGGTCGGCGCCGGCGCGGCGCACGAGGTCGCGCAGCGGTTCGCGTTGCAGCGCGGCCCAGAGCAGGTGGTCGGTGTCGAGGTCGGTGCTCTGCCGCTGGGCGGCCCGGCGGGCCGCGTCGGCCAGCATCTCCCTGGCGTCGGCGGTCATCAGCCGGGTGATGTCGACCCGGTGCGCGGGTCGGCGCCCACCCTCGCCCCGGCCGAAGTACCGGGCCAGGAACTCGTCCCAGGGGTCGGAGCCGAAGTCACCGGGTCCCATCATGTCTGTCCTCCGCAGTCGGGCGCGACGGTCGCCAGGGGCTACCCCGCGACCGTCGCGACAAACGCCGCCGCCACCGGGGGCGGCACGCGGAAGGAAGGGCGCCGCCCCGACGCTCCCGGCCAGCGGCCCTTCCCCACCTCCCGGCCTCGCGGGTGGCAGGCTGGCGGCATGGACCCGACGACGCCGCTGCTGATCGTGGACGCCGCCAACGTGGTGGGGTCCCGCCCGGACGGCTGGTGGCGGGACCGCGCGGGCGCGACCGCCCGGCTGCGCGACTCGCTGGCCCCGGTGGCCGCCGCCGGGCTGCCCCCGGAGCTGCCGGCACCGGTCGAGGTGGTGCTGGTGGTGGAGGGCCGGGCGCGGGACGTGCCGGGCACGGCCGGGGTCCGGGTGGTCGCCGCCCCCGGGTCCGGGGACGACGCCGTCGTCGACCTGGTCGCCGCCGCGCCGCAGCGCCGGCGGCTGGTCGTCACCGCCGACCGTGAGCTGCGGGAACGCGTCACCGCGCAGGGCGCCGAGGTGTACGGACCGCGCTGGCTGCGGGACCGGGCGACCCCGCCCGCGCAGTCCCACTGATCGGACTACCGTCGCTTCCGGTCGACAACCGGTCAGCGGGGCAGGAACACTGACAGGGCGGATGTTCTCTCACCGTGAGGGATAGGCTCTAATGGAGGCCTCCCCGCCCCCAGGAGGTTTCGCCGTGGCGAGCGTCGCCGAGCTCAAGGCAGCCATCGATGTCGCGCTGCAACAGATCGGCGACGGCCAGAGCGCCGTGCAGGCGGCCGGCGAGAAGCTGGCCGAGGCGCAGCAGACCCTGGCCGGCGCGCTGGAGGGCAGCGGGCACGAGACGGTCGAGGCGGCCCAGTCCTCGCTGACCCAGGCCAGCCAGGAGCTGGAGGAGTGCCTCGCCGCGACACTCGTCGCCGTCGAGCAGGCGCAACTCTACGTCGCGACGCTCTGAGGCCCGGCCGTGTCCATCGTCGAGGACGTCGGCGCGCAGGTCCGCGCCGCCGCCGATGACCTGCCGCTCGCGCAGCTGGCCCTGGCCCTGGAGAAGTTCGGGCTGGCCGCCGAGCGGCTGCGCTGGGTCCGTCAGGAGTCGGCCGACCCGATGGGGGTGCCGGAGCTCTCCGCCGCCACCGAGCACGCCGAGACGGCCGGCTACGCCCTGCGCGTCGCGCAGGAGCAGCTGTCGGCGTACCTCGCCGCGATCGGGCTGGCCGCCGACGGCTCCCCGGCCCCGCGGCCGCAGGAGCAGCAGCGCCGGCCCGCGCACGACGCGCCGCGCGAGGCGGCCCCGGGGGCCGCGACCCCGGAGCCGGCCGCCGACGCGACGCCCCGCCGCTGGTGGTCGGTGCGGGTCGCCGAGCTGACGGGCGGCCGGGAGGGCCCGCCGGACCAGCCCGACGAGAAGGTCGGCGACTCCCGGGAGCTGCTGCGCCGGGTCGTCGGCGGGGTCCGTGCCGGCGACCGCGACCGGCTGCACACCGAGCTGCGCCGCGCGCACGCCGACGTCGGCCTCGGCCTGGCGGCGGTGGCCCCGCCGCTGCTGCGCGAGCTGGCCGGCGAGCTGCTCGGGCACCCGCCGCGCGCCGAGGACCTCGGGCGGTTGCACCGCGAGCTGGACGGCCGGGTGCGCGACCTGCTGCCGGGCCTGCCCCCCGCGGTGCTGGACACGTTGCTGACCCGGATCTGCCGGATGCCCCCGCCGCGGCGCGGCGAGGCGGAGCAGCCGCATGCCGCCGACCCGGCGGTCACCGCGGGGGTGCTCACCGGGGTGCTGCTGGCCCGGCTCGGCAGGGACCTGCCCACCGACGACGAGCGGGCCCGGCACGCCGAGACCGCCCGGGAACAACGTGCCGCCGCCGAGCGGGACCGGCAGGCGGAGGCCGCCCGCGACCGGGCCGGCGACGCCGAGTGGCAGCGCCGCGCCGCCGCCGCGAAGGGTCGGGTGGCCGCCGCGCGGGAGCGCGTCGCGGCGGCCCGCGACCGGGCGGAGGCGGCACACGACCAGGCGGCCGCGGCTCGGGACCGGGCGACGACGCACGGCCAGGCACCGGACCGGGCGGGGACGCCCGGCAAGGCACCGGACCGGGCGGGGACGCCCGGCCAGGCACCGGACCGGGCGGGGACGCCCGGCCAGGCCGGCCCGGCGCCGGACCGCGCGG
>NZ_JBFABA010000099.1:0-9781 GCF_040640115.1 Micromonospora sp. NPDC023644
CGGCACGCCACCTGCCGAGGCCGAGGCGCCGTCCGTCGCCCCGGCCCCCGGTCCGGATCCGGCGCGGGCCGGCACCGTCGGCCCGCCGGCGGTCGTGGCCGGGCCGCACGCCGCGCGGGCGGTCGCCGCCGGGCCGCATCCGTCCGTCGTGGGGCAGCAGCCGGGGCAGGCGTACGGCTTCCGTCGCGACGGGCCGGTCTGGCAGCTCGCCTACGCCGGCGTGGTGGTGCACCTGCCCGACGCGAAGGGGCTGCGTGACCTGCACGTGCTGCTGAGCCGGCCGGGCGTCGACGTCCCGGCGGTCGAACTGCTCGACCCGGCCGCCGGGCCGGAACTCGTCGCGGCCCGCCGGATGGGCGGCGATCCGGTCCTCGACGACGAGGCGAAGGCCCGCTACCGGCGGCACCTGGAGCGCCTCGACGACGAGATCGACCGGGCCGCCGCGCGCGGCGACGCGCGGAGGACGGCCGGCCTCGACGCCGAGCGTGGCGCGCTGCTCGCCGAGCTGCGCGCCGCCGCCGGGCTGGCCGGCCGCAGCCGCCGCCTCGGCGACGAGGCCGAGCGGGCCCGCAAGACGGTGACCGCCCGCATCCGGGACGCGCTGCGCAAGCTCGACCAGCGCCACCCGGGCCTCGCCGCCCACCTGCGCGACACCGTCACCACCGGCGGCACCTGCCGCTACCTCCCGCCCGAGCCCCTGCCCTGGCGCCTCTAGCCCCCGGGCGCCGGTCGGTCGCCGACGTCGAGGGCGGTAAACCCCGCAGCCCTGCGCGGTGTCTTGCTCACTGAGAGACCAGGGGGGCCAGATGCGAGACGCGCAGGGCGCGGAGTTCGACGACTTCGTCCGTACCCGGTCGGTGGCGCTGTTGCGGGTGGCCTACCTGCTGACCGGCGACCGACACGCGGCCGAGGACCTGCTTCAGGAGGTGCTGGAGCAGATGTACGTGCGCTGGCGCCGGGTGCGCACCTCCCCGGAGGCGTACGCCCGGCGGGCCCTGGTCAACCGGTCGATCAACCGGTGGCGGCGGCGGGTCCGGCGGCCGGAGCAGGCGTTGGGCGACAACGACGGGGTCGCCCGGGACCACGCCGACGACATCGCGCTGCGCCAGGCGGTCGTCGCGGCGCTGCGTACCCTGCCGCCCCGGCAGCGCGCCGCCGTCGTGCTCCGCTACCTGGAGGACCTCTCGGTCGCCGACGTCGCCGGGGCGCTGCGCTGCTCCGAGGGCACCGTGAAGAGCACGCCTCCCGGGGCCTCGCCCACCTCCGGGAGGCGCTGGCCGGGTCGAGTCTCGTCCTGTCCGTCCCGACCGACACCGGGAGTGCGCGATGACCATCGAAGAGAGTGACGTGCGGGGCGTCCTGCGTCGGGTGACCGACGACCTCGTCGGCCGGCCGACCCTGCTCGACGACGTGCGACGGGGTGGGCGTCGCCGGTTGCTGCGACGTCGGGCGGTCCTGGCCGCGGTGTGCGCGGCAGTGGTGGCGGTACCCGTCGGCGGTGCGCTCCACCTCGCGGACGACGGGACGGCGGTGGAGGTCGCCTCGCCGCTGTTCGACGAGCCCACCCGCGGCGACCTGGCCGGCGACGAGGCGTATCTGCGGCAGGTTCGCCAGGCGTGGCGGCAGCAGGCGAGGGACGCCGGGTTCGACGGTGACGATCCGCACGTGGACTGGGCGGGCGATCCGCACGTGGTCTGGGCGGGGGAGACTCCGGCCGGGCCCGCCGCCTACGTCGCGCAACGGGCCGCCGTCACCCACCAGGTGTGGCAGCCGGCCGCCGACCGGACGATCGGCTATGCCGCGTTCGTCGAGCCCACCGCCGACGGGCCGCGGGTCATGACGCTGGAGATCGTCACCGACGCCGCCGACGGCAATTCGTCGGCCGTGCTGCTCGGGCCGCGCCGCGACGTGCTGGTCGTGCGCGACGCCGGACACCCGGTGGAGTTCTCACCGACGTTCCGGTACGCCGCCGACGGCCGGATCGAGCGCACCTTCCAGCCGGTGGCCTTCCGGGACGGGGCCGCCGTGCTGTCGGTGCCGCCGCAGCGCGGCAGGGTGACCGTCGCCCTGGTCAGGAGGCCGGTCAGCGCGACGACCGCCGTCCACATCGCCAACGCGGCCGACGTCCTCTTCGCCGACCGGAAGGCCAGTCCGCAGCCGCGGTCGGTCACCTACACGTTGCCCGGCGCGGACCGGGTGTGGGGTGACACCCCCGCCGCGCAGGTCGGCAGGGACGTCTTCGCGACGGACGCGCTGGCCGCCTACGTCGATCATGGCGGCACCCACCGGGCTGGGGGCTCTCCCAGCCTGACCGTCTACGGGGCGGCCCCCGACGGCCGGCAGTTGCTGCTGAAGACCATCCAGTACGACGACGACCCCGCCCGCGCGATCGCACTGCTCGCCTACGGAGGCGCGCCCTTCCAGCCGGTGGCCAGCGGGTTCATCGACTGGACCGCGCCGCTGCCGGTGCGGCTGCGGCTGCCGGACGGGCAGGGTGCCCTCGTCGTCGCCGAGGGCGCGGCGCTGAGCTATCGGATCGGCGCCGGGCGGTGGCACGACGCCGGGCGTGGCGCGGCGCTGCTGCCCGCCGACGCCACCGAGGTGCGCGTCACCGCCGCCGGCGGCACGGTGACCACCGTCCGGGTCGACTCCTAGCCGGCCACCGGACGACGACGGGCACCACCACCTCCGTAGCGGTGCCCGTCGTCGGCGGGATCAGCGGCGGTTGTAGCGGTACATCGTGAGCGTGCCGAAGACCACCACGAAGCCGACGCTCCACAGCAGGGTCCACATGGTGGCCGACGCGTCCGACGTCCCCGCCATCACCGCGCGCACCGAGGCCACCAGCTGCGTGATCGGGTTGACCTTGACGAACGCCTGGAGCCAGCCGGGCATCGTGCCCGGGTCGACGAACACGTTGCTGAGGAACGTCAGCGGGAAGAGCACCATCATGCTCACGCCCATCACGGACTTCTCGCTGCGCAGGACGAGGCCGAAGAACGTCCAGACCCAGGAGAACGCGAACGAGAAGACCACCAGCAGGCCGATCCCGGCCAGCACGCCAAGCAGCCCGCCGTCGGGCCGGAAGCCCAGCACCAGCCCGACGCCGAGGATGACCACGGCCGCCAGCACGTACCGCAGCACGTCGCCGAAGATCATGCCGACCAGCGGGGCGGGCCGCCAGACCGACAGCGTCCGGAACCGGTCGAAGACGCCCTTCTCGATGTCGGTGTTCAGCCCGATGCCGGTGTACATGGTGATCATCACGACGCTCGTCACCATGATGCCGGGCAGGAAGAACTGGAGGTAGTCGCGCGGGCTGTCGGCGAGGGCGCCGCCGAACAGGTACGTGAACATCAGCACCATGATGATCGGGAACGCCGTAACGTCGAACAGCTGCTCTGGCACGTGCTTGATCTTCAGCAGCGCGCGCCAGCCGAACGCCAGCGACGCCGACAGCGCGTTGGGCCGGGGCGGGCGCGCGCCCGGTGCGAGGACGGTGGCCAGCGCCTCCGCCGACGGTACGTAGACGGTCGGGGCGCGCCCGGTCGTGGTGGCGTTGGTCATCGGGCTGCCTCCAGCTGGTCGTCCCGCTCGTCGGCCGCGACGGCGGGGTGGTCGGTCAGGGCCAGGAAGACCTCGTCCAGGCTCGGCTGACCGAGGGAGAAGTCGTCGACGAGGATGCCGGCGCGGGCCAGGTCCCCGAGCGCGCGGGCGGCCTGCTCGCTGGCGTCGAGGTCGCTGCCCGCCCCGCCGACCCGCGCGGTCAGCGCGACCGGGTCGGGGGCGAGCTGCACCGGCACGCCGAGGGCCGCCTGGAGCAGCCTCTCCGCCTCCGGCCGCTGGCCCGGGTCGCGCAACCGCAGGTGGACGGTGCCGGAGCCGACCGAGGACTTCAGCTCGCCCGGGGTGCCCTCCGCGATCACCCGGCCGTGGTCCACCACCGCGATGCGGCCGGCGAGCTGGTCGGCCTCGTCCAGGTACTGCGTGGTCAGCAGCACGGTCGTGCCGTGCGCCACGACGGCCCGGACGATCTCCCACACCTGGTTGCGGCTGCGCGGGTCCAGCCCCGTCGTCGGCTCGTCGAGGAACAGCAGGTCGGGGGTGTTGAGGATGCTCGCCGCGATGTCGATGCGCCGCCGCATGCCGCCCGAGTACTTCTTGACCTGCCGGCCGCCCGCCTCGGTCAGGCCGAACGCGGCGAGCATGCTCTCCGCCCGCTCCCGGGCGGCCGGCTTGCGGTGCCCGAGCAGGCGGGCGAGGAGCATCAGGTTCTCCAGCCCGGTCAGGTCCTCGTCCACGGAGGCGTACTGGCCGGTCAGGCTCATCCGGGCGCGTACGGCGTCGGCCTCGGTGACGACGTCGTGCCCGAAGACGCGGGCCCGTCCGCCGTCGGGGCGCAGCAGCGTCGCCAGCACGCGTACCGCCGTGGTCTTGCCGGCGCCGTTCGGGCCGAGCAGCCCGTAGACGGTGCCGGCGGGGACCTGGAGATCCATGCCGGCGAGCGCCCGGGTGTCCCCGAACGACCGGGTCAGGCCCTCGGCCTCGATGGCCAGGCCGGTGGTGCGTTTCATGCTCCCTACCTTCCTCATGTGTCACACGTTCAGGAGACGTACGGGCGGGCCGCGCGACCGTCGCGCAGGGCCAGGCCCCACCAGCGGAGCTGGTCGAGCAGGACGTCGGCGGCCCGTTCGCACCGGTCGGCCGCCGGGGGTGCCGGCTCGCCGTCGAGCAGGTCGACACCGACGACGTCGCGCATCGTGACCGCGTGCAGCGCGGTGAAGACCGTCCGGAGCTGGTCGACCGCGTGCTGGCCGATGGAACCGCACCCGTACGACACGAAGCCGACCGGTTTGGCCTGCCACTCGTCGTACGCGTGGTCGATCGCCTGTTTCAACGAGCCCGGGAAGCTGTGGTTGTACTCGGGGGTGACCACGACGAACGCCTCCGCCCGCGCCACCTGGGCGACGAACGACCGCATCGCGGGAGTCGGCTCCGCCGGACGGCTCGCGGCAGGGTCGTGGTCGACGAGGTCGACGACCGTCACGGCCAGCCCGTCGCGCCGCCGTGCCCGGTCGACGAACCAGCGGCCGATCCGGTCGCCCGTCCGTCCCTCGCGGCCGATGATGACGGCAAGGCGCAGCGGTGTCATGGTTCCCCCTCCCGGCTCCGGTCCCACCCGACAGGCGCGAGACGGCGGCCGGCGGCCCGCGAGATCCGATCTGGCGGCCCCGCGAGGCGCCGCCGGAGCGTCGGTGGTGGCTGCTTGACTGCGTCCGGGGGAGAAAGGGGGAGCGGGCGACGTGATGACCGACGCGCGCATAGAGCCCTGGGGCGAGGGCGACCTCGGCCTGTTGCGGCAGCTCAACGCACCGGAGGTGCGGGCGCACACCGGCGGGCCGGAGACCGACGCGCAGGTGCTGGCCCGGCACGGGCGCTACGTGCGCTTCGGCGACACGGGGCAGGGCTGCATGTACGCCGTGGTGCTGCCCGACGGGGCCCGGGTGGGCAGCGTCGGCTACTGGGAACGCGAGTGGCGCGACCGGCAGGTCTACGAGCTGGGCTGGGCGATCCTGCCCGGGTGGCAGGGCCGGGGCCTTGCGACCGCGGCGGTGCGGGCGGCGGTGGCGGTGGCCCGCGCCCGGCGGACGCACCGCTTCGCGCACGCCTACCCGTCGGTCGACAACGCCCCGTCGAACGCGGTCTGCCGCAAGGCGGGCTTCACCCTGCTCGGCGAGACCGAGTTCGAGTACCCGCCCGGGCACCTGATGCGCTCGAACGACTGGCGGATCGACCTGACCGCGTAGCCCGGCGGGCCCCTGCCAGGCGCGGTGCTCCCGGGCTCAGGCCGGCTCGTCGAAGAGCACCGGCCAGGGGCGGGGCGCCGGCGTGGGCGGCGGCGCCGGGGGCTCCGACCCGTCGGCCAGCACCTCCGCCGCGAGCTGCCCGAACATCGGCGCGGCCGGGTGCGCGGCCCGGCGTGGCCACGCCGCCGAGGTGCGCCGGACCAGCGGCGACCCGGCGATCGGCCGCCAGGCGATCCGGGGCTCCCGGCGGGCCGTCGCCGCCGGCTCGACGGCGACCCCGCCGCCCGCCAGCACCAGCCCGAAGAGGAACTCCGGGTTCCGTGCCGGGCGGACCCGCCGGGGCGTGAACCCGTGCCGGCGGCAGACCTCCAGCAGGTGGTCGTGCCAGCCGGGCGCGGTGGCGCGGGGGGCGGTGACCAGGTCCAGGCCGGCCAGCGCCGCCAGCTCGACCTCCCGGCCCCGGGCCAGCGCCGAGGCGCGCGGCAGCAGCACCCCCAGCGGTACGTCGACGGCGGCGCCGAGGCGCAGCCCGTCGTCGGTGACGGGGTGGTGCAGCAGGCCGACGTCCAGCCGTCCCTCGCCCAGCATCCGCTCCTGCTCGCCGCTGGTCAGCTCGTGCAGGTCCACGTCGAGCCCGGGGGCGCGCCCGGTCAGCCGGTCGAGCAGCTCGCGCAGGGTCACCGCGGGCGTCTCCGGCGGCACCCCCGCCCGGAGCACCCCCGACACCCCCTCGCGCACCTGCCGCATCAGGTTGCGCAGCCGCCCCTCCCCGGCCAGCAGCTCCTCGGCCTCGCCGAGCAGCAACTGCCCGGCGGTGGTCAGCCGCACCTGCCGCCGGGACCGGTCGAACAGCTCGACCGCCAGCTCCCGCTCCAGGCGCTGCACCGACTGGCTCAGCGGCGGCTGGGCCATGCCGAGCAGCTCGGCGGCCCGCCCGAAGTGCAGCTCGGTGGCCACCACCACGAAGTGCCGCAGGTGCCGGAGCAGGTCCACGGCCGGACCCTACGCCAGCGCCCCGACGTCGGCCGGGGGCGGCGGCTACCGTGCGCAGGTGGCGACAGAGCGCATCGGCGAGATCTTCGAACGGGTCGGGGTCACCGGCTGCCTGCACGTCGTCGACCTCGACGCGGTCGACGAGGGCCCCGACGGGGCCGGCGACGGAGCGGTGCCCGGGTGGCCCGGCGGCGCGGTGCCGGGGCGGTCCGACGGCCCGGCGCCTGGGCAGCCCGGCGGCGCGGGGCCGGAGCGGCCCGACGGGGCGGCACCTCGGCGGCCCGGCGGTCGGCGGGAGGTGGCGGTGCGGGCGGACGAGCAGGTGGTGATCGCCTCGATCTTCAAGGTGCTGCTGGTGCTGGAGTTCGCCCGGCAGGTCGTCGCGGGGCAGCTCGATCCCCGGGAACGGGTCCTCGTCACCGGCGACGACCGGCTCGGCGGGTGGGGGATCGCCGGCTGCGCCGACGACGCCGAGGTGTCGCTGCGGGACCTGGCCTACTTCGCCATGTCGGTCAGCGACAACACCGCCGCCGACCTGCTGCTGCGCCGGGTCGGGACGGACGTGCTGCCGATGCTCGCCGCCGAGCTGGGGTTGCCGCGTACCCGGATCGTCGGCGGCCCCCGGCACCTGGTCGAGACGATGCTCGCCGACGTCGGCGCGCGTACCGAGGCGGACTTCGCCCGGATCTTCCCCACCCTGCCGCCCGAGCGGGTCCGCGCGATGCGGATGTTCGACCCCGCGCACACCACGTCGAGCACCGCACGGGAGATCACCCGGCTGCTCGGCCTCGTCTGGCGGGACGAGGCCGGCCCGCCCGAGGCGTGCGCGATGGTCCGGGGCTGGATGGCCCGGCAGCTCTTCTGGACCCGGTTGGCCGCCGGCTTCCCGCCCGGCGTGCGGGTGGCCGGCAAGACCGGCAGCCTGCCGGGCCTGCACCTGGAGGCCGGCGTGGCCGAGTACCCCGACGGCGGCCGGTACGCCATCGCCGTCTTCGCCCGCGCCACACAGCTCGCCACCCGCCGCATCGACGTGGACCTGGCGATGGGCCGCGCCGCGCGGACCGCCGTCGAGGCCCTGCGTGCCGCCTGAGTTTCCGGCCGGCATTCGCCGCCGAACACCCCGCTGAGCTGGTCCGATATGCCGACGGGTATCGACCGTGTCGGGCATCGATCTTGGACCGGGCGGGGGTCGTGCTGATTGGCTCGGCCCGACCGATCAGCACCACGACGGGGAGAGTTCCGCATGCCCAACCTCGACCGCCGCCGCTTCCTGCGCGACGCCGCCGCCAGCACCGCGCTGGTCACCGCCGGCGGGCTCGCCGCCGGCACCGCCCGCACCGGGCCCGCGCACGCCGCGCCGCCGGCCGCCGCGCCGACCCCCGGGCGCCGCGGCCCGGTCAGCTTCCGCTGGTGGGGTACGTCGGCCTGGCGCGTCGACATCGGCGATCGGACCGTCCTGGTCGACCCCTTCCTCAGCCGGATCGACACCGGGCTGTTCAGGGGCGCCTTCAACCAGGCCGCCAAGCTGGAGGTCCGCACCGACGTCGTGGACTCCCTGGTGGACCGGGCCGAGACGGTGCTCGTCACGCACACCCACTGGGACCACTACATGGACGTGCCGCACCTCGCCGGCCGCACCGGCGCCCGGGTCGTCGGGACGCTCACCGCCTACCACCTCGGCCTGGCGTACGGGCTGCCGTCGGGTCAGCTCAGCCCGGTGCGGGGCGGGGAGGTGCTGGACTTCGGCGCGTACACCGTGGAGGTGGTCAGCTCCCTGCACAGCCGCAACAGGTCGTACTCGATGGCCTTCCCCGGCGTCCGGGTCAGCCCGCCGGCGAAGCCGGAGACCATCGCCGACCTGCCCGAGGGCGACACCCTCGCCTACCAGCTGCGGGTGGCCGACGGCCCGTCGGTCTTCTTCATGGGCGCGAGCGACTTCGCCGAGCGGAACCTGACCGGGCTGGCCCCCGACGTGGCCATGGTGGCGCTGCCGAGCAGCACCGCCACCGCCGACTACGCCGAGCGGCTGCTCGACGCCCTCGACCGGCCGAAGGTCGTGGTGCCGGTGCACTTCGACAACTTCGAGACCGAGCTGCGCAACCCGGTGCCGGTCGCGCCGACGGACCGCGAGCGGCTGGACGGGCTCATCGCCGCCGTGCGCCGGGTCTCCCCGCGCAGCCGGGTGGTCGTGCCCGAGTACCACACCGCGTACCACTTCTGAGGTGGCACGACGGGCCGCGGCTTCCGCCCGCGGCCCGTCGGCGTGCCCGGGTCGGTCGCCGTCGCGGGACCGCTCGGCGGTCCGCCGGTCCCGGCGAGGGCCCGAGCACGGCGGCCCGCCCGCCCGGCGTCGTTCAGCTTGCCGACATCTCGGCCAGCGTCCGCACCGACCGCCAGTTGCGGGTGGTCGCCACCACGCCGAGCTTCTTCTCCAGGTGGTTGTTGGTGAACTTCGACCGGCCGTAGCCGCCGTCGGGATAGTGCAGGTAGACCTCGCGACCGGCGACGGTGAACGCCACGTTCTCCCCGTCGGGCGCGGTCAGGGCGGCCACGGCGGACCGGCCGGGCGCGGTCGCGAGGAAGACCACCAGCAGCCGCGTCGGTTCGTCCTCCCGGTCGGCGTACGGGTTGCCGCCGGCGACCGCCGCCAGCTCCCGGCCGCCGCGCACCAGCACCGGCACCGTCAGCCCCAGCTCGTCGGCGATCGCCCGCTCGATGCCCCGCGCCAGCGCGTCGGCGTCGCGCACCGTGCTGCCGAAGACCACGTTCCCGCTCTGCAGGTACGTCCTCACGTCGTCGTGGCCGAGGCCGGTGACCAGCCGGCGCAGGTCGGCCATGGCGACCTTCGCGCCGCCGACGTTGACCCCGCGCAGCAGCGCGACCCACCTGTCCACACGACCTCCTCGAACCGCCGGTACGGAGCCAGCCTAGGCGCGCGGCGAGACCCCAGCGGGATGACGCACGCCGTCCGGGTCAGCGCC
>NZ_JBFABA010000100.1:0-8848 GCF_040640115.1 Micromonospora sp. NPDC023644
CTGCGGCTGCTCTCGCTGCTGCGCGACGCCGACCTGATCCGCGACGCCCGGGCCGAGGCGATCGCCCTGGTCGAGGAGGACCCGGAGCTGGCCCGCGAGCACGGCCTCGACCTGGCCACCCTGCGCGGCACCGGTCCGGGCGGGGTGGTGCGCCGGGCGGACGTGGAGGCCGCTGCGGCCGGGGCGGCGACGCCGGCCGCCCGGCTCGCCGCGGTGCCGGACGAGCCCGTCCCGTCGACGGTCTCCGGCGCCGAGGACCTGGTCGTCCCGCTGACCGGCATCCGCAAGGTGATCGCCGACAAGCTCTCCCGCAGCCGGCGGGAGATCCCCGAGGTGACCATCTGGGTGGACGTGGACGCCACCGGCCTGCTGGAGACCCGCGCGGCGATCAACGCGGCGACCCCGGACGCGCCGGTGAGCATCCTGGCCCTGCTGGCCCGGATCTGCCTGTCCGGGCTGCGCCGGTACCCGCAGCTCAACGCCCGGGTCGACACCGAGGGCCAGCGGATCGTCCAGTCCGCCGGGGTGCACCTGGGCATCGCCGCCCAGACCGACCGGGGGCTGGTCGTGCCGGTGCTGCGGGACGCGCAGCGGCTGACCACCGCCGAGCTGGCCGCCGAGCTGACCGCGACCACCACGGCCGCCCGGGCCGGCACGCTGCCCCCGGCCCGGCTGACCGGCGGCACGTTCACGCTCAACAACTACGGCGTCTTCGGCGTCGACGGCTCCACCCCGATCATCAACCACCCGGAGGCGGCGCTGCTCGGGGTGGGCCGGATCGTGGACAAGCCCTGGGTGGTGGACGGGCAGCTCGCGGTGCGGAAGGTGACGCAGCTCAGCCTGACCTTCGACCACCGGGTCTGCGACGGCGGGGTGGCCGGCGGTTTCCTGCGGCACGTCGCCGACTGCGTCGAGCGGCCGGCGGTGCTGATCGCCAACGTCTGACCCCGGCCGCGACGGCCCCGGCACCGCCATCCGGCGGCGCCGGGGCCGTCGCCGTCGCGGCCCGCGTTTCCTGCGGAAAGGGCCGGGAATGCGGGCCGGGCAGTCTCGCCGAGGGGAGGACGAGGTGGCGTACCCGGACATGCCCTCCGCCAGCGGCGTGCGCCGCCACGCGGTGGCCGGCGCCCCGCTGCTCTGCGACGCCCGGGAACACGGCCTGGTCGGCGACGGGGTGGCCAACGACCAGCCGGCGCTCGCCGCGCTGGTGGACCGGCTCGGCGACGCGTACTCCGCCGACGGCCGGGCCAGGATCATCTACTGCCCACCCGGGGTCTACTCGATGCGGGACTCGGGCACCGTGTGGCGTTCCGGGGTGTCGCTCGTCGGCGCCGGCCCGGGGGCGACCCGCTTCGTGCTCAGCAACGCCGGCAACCGGTCCGACCCGGCGCCGCTGGCCTTCTACACCACGCTCCAGCACGGGGCCGACCGGGACCGGCACCTGGCGGACTGCACCTTCTCCGACTTCGAGATCGACGGCTCGGGGGTGGCGTCGGCGGACTACAACCCGCTGGCCAAGGGGCTCGGGTTGCAGTACGTCGTGCGGGGCACCTTCCGCAACCTGTACATCCACCACACCGCCGCCACCGGCCTGGGCTGCGACTTCCTCCAGGACTGCCTCATCGAGGGGGTGCTGGTGGCCGGGTGCGGGCGGCTGGACAGCGGCACCGAGATGGGCGGCGCCGGCATCGGCGTCGGCATCGGCGGCTGGGGCAGCGTCGAGCGGTTCAACATCGTCAACTGCAGCGCGGTGGCCAACGCCACCAACGGCATCTTCCTGGAGTTGCAGGAGGCGGACCACCTGCGTCCGCGGGGGGTGCGGATCATCGGCTGCCACGCCCAGGGCAACCGCTTCGGCATCTCCGACTGGGGCGCGAACGGCCTGATCGTCTCCGCGTGCACCATGACCGGCAACCTGGAGGCGGGCTTCCACGTCTCGGCGAAGGGCACCACGCACACCGCCGGGCGGGGCGGCATCCTCACCGACTGCGTGATCGACGGCAACCTGCGCGACGGGGTCAGCATCGGCAACACCCCGGGCCCGTACACGATCCGTGGCAACCGGATCAGCGGCAACGGCCGGTACGGCTACCACCAGCGCAACCTCGGCGGATCCGAGGAGCAGGTCGCCGAGGAGATCGTCATCGAGAGCAACGACTTCTACGGCAACAGCGCCGACGCCATCCGCATCGACCGTCCGGTCCGCGACGCCATCCTGGTCGCCAACCGGATCCGCAAGAACGGGCGGCAGTGGGCACCGGCGACGAGCGGGCACGGCGACTCGGTGCGGTACACCGAGAGGTCGGTGGTGGACCGGCGGGCGACCTGGCCGAACGACGGCCACCGGGGCAAGGTGGTGCGGGTCGGCGAGCGGATCGCCGTGGTGGCGGCCAACGACGACACCGAGCTCACGCTCGCGCCGATCCGGCCGGATTCCCACAGCGGGTGGAGCGGGGCCACTCCGGCGCCGGGCACCCCGTACGAGCTGCCCGCCGGGCCGCCGGTGCGGGCCGGCATCGCGATCAACGCGGCCGTCGACTCGGCCACCATCCGGGGGAACCGGATCTGGGACAACCGGGAGCCGAGCAGTCAGGACCACGGGCTGTGGATCACCGAGCAGGGCAGCTGCGTGGACTGCCGGGTCGAGGACAACGACCTCGCCGGCAACGCGGACTCCGCCATCCGGATGGACACCCCGCCGGTCGGCGGCCGGTGGGAACGCAACCACGGCGACGACGCCTGGACGTGAGCGTGCGGCGTCGGGGGTGCCGCCAGGTCGTGGGCGTGCGGTGTCGGCGGGCGACGCCTGGTCGTGAGCGGGCGGCGGCGGCGACGCGCGGGGGCGGCGTCGTGCCGCGCACCCGCCTCGTCGCCGCCGAACCGCCCGGGGTGGGGCAAGGGGGACGCGCCGGGAGGCCGGGGGCCGGCGGTGGCGCGTCGGACGATCCCGGACGGATCCGGAAATCGGAGCGGGCGGCCCCATTTAGTGCAGGGCGGGAAATGCGTCCCATAATTGCTTTCCCCATTCCGCCGAATTGCGCGCCCATCCGGCGCGGCGTGGAGAGAATGTGGCTGAGGGACACCAATTAACGGGGGGACGCATCATGGAGTTGAGGCGGCGACTGACGGTGCTGGCCGTGACCATCGCGGCAGCGCCGTTGGCCCTCGGCGGGTGCACCGCCGACCGCAAACCGGGTGCCGGGCCGGCCGAGGGGCGGGCGGCGGCGGCACCGGAGTTGGCCGTGACGCCCGCCGACCGCGCCCGCGAGGTGCCGATCAGCGCCGAGGTGGGGACCGCGGTCAGGAACGGGAAGGTCACCGCTGTCCGGATCACCGACGACAAGGGCGCGCAGGTCGAGGCGGAGCCCCGGGAGGACGGTTCGGGCTGGGTGCCGAAGGCGCCCCTGAAGCCGCGGCGCACCTACACCGCGGAGGTGACCGCCACGGGGGACTCGGGGAGGACGACCACCCGCAAGACCACCTTCACCACGATGCCGAAACCGACGAAGCCGGAAATCACCAGCACGTTGTACTTCGCCGGTAATCGGACGTACGGCACCGCAATGCCGGTGACCGTGGCGTTCGACCCGCCCATTCCGAAAGAGGCCAGGGGCGACGTGCAGCGCCGTTTGTTCGTGAAGACGGATCCGCCGCAGCCGGGTGCCTGGTCGTGGGTGTCGGACGGCAGTCAGGCCTATTACCGGGCCCCCGACTTCTGGCGCCCGGGGACCAGCATCAGCGTCCGGGCCGGGCTGGAGGGCCTGCCGATCGGCAAGGACCGGGTCGGCGACTCCGACCGCACCGCCACCTCGAAGATCGGTCGGCAGGTGGCCCTGGAGATCGACAACGCGACCAAGCAGATGTCGGTGCTGCGGGACGGCAAGGTGGTCCGCAAGATCCCGGTCAGCATGGGCAAGCCGAGCACGCCGACCTCCAGCGGCAAGATGGTGATCATGGAGAAGCACGAGTTCACGACGTTCGACACCCGGGGTTCGGCCGACCCCTACGTGGTCGACGTCGAGGACGCCCAGCGGCTCACCTGGGGCGGCGAGTTCATCCACGCCGCGCCCTGGTCGGTGGGGGACCAGGGCAGCACCAACGTCTCGCACGGCTGCACCAACGTGTCCAACGAGGCCGCGGACTGGCTGATGGGCGTCACGCAGGTCGGCGACCTGGTCACCATCAAGGGCACCGAGGTCGAGTTGACCGAGGGCAACGGCTGGACGGCTTGGAACGTCAGCTGGGACGAGTTCGTCAAGGGCAGCGCGCTGCCCGTGCCGGCCGGCCTGCGACCGACCCCGTCGGCCGTACCGCACCCGGGCGCGGTGGCCGGGGGCTCGCCGGTGCCCGCGCCGTCCGTGCGCGGCGGCTGATCCGACGGTACGCACACCCGGGGACCGGCCCGCCGCCGCGCGGGCCGGTCCCCGGCGCGTCGGGCGTCGCGGCTCAACCCAACGGCACCCGGGCGCGTCGGGCGTCGCGGCTCAGCGCAACTTCACCCGGGCCACCCCGGGCCCGGTGAGGCTGCCCAGCCACAGGTGGTCGCCGTGCTGGCGGACGCCGGTGATCATGTCGTAGGTCCCGCGCGGACCGTGCAGGGTGCGCAGCACCCGTCCCTCGCCGTCGACGAGGGCCACCAGGCCGTAGCGCAGTGGTTTCGGCTGCACCGCCGCCGGCAGCACCGCCACCAGCTGCCGCAGCCGGGGGTGGGGCAGCAGCCGCTCCACCACCGGCACCCGGGGACTCGGCAACGCGATCCAGTACGTCCCGTCGCCCACCGGGGTCAGGTTGTCCGGGTACGCCGGCAGGTCGGCCAGCACGGTGACCGCGCCGTCGGCCAGCGCGACCCGCACCAGCCGGTGGGTGGCGGTCTCGACCAGCATCAGCGCCGACTCGTCCGGGGTGAGCGCGAGCCCGTTGGGGAAGTGGAACCCGGCGCGGACGACCTCGGTGCGCCCGCTGCGCGGGTCGTACGCCAGCACCCGCCCGTTGGGCCGGTGCTCCAGCAGGTCCCGCTTCCAGTGCGAGAGCGGGAAGCGGTCGGAGGAGTCGGTGAAGTAGACGGTGCCGTCGCGGGCGACGGTGGCGTTGTCGGCCAGGTGTGCCCTCGCCCCGAGCCCGCCCAGCTCGCGTACCGCCCCGTCACCGGTCACCCGCAGCAACCCCCGGTACGCGTCGCAGACCACGAGGCTGCCGTCGCGCGGGTCGACCTCCACGCCCAGCGGCCGGCCCCCGGTGTCGGCGAGCGGCCGGGGCCGGGTGCCGGGTGGCGCGTCCACCGGCCACCACCAGAGCCGGCCGTCCGCCGCGCCGCTGACCACCCGCCCGGACGGGTCGACGACCACGTCCTCCGGGCCGGACACCCCGTCGGGCAGGGGCAGCAGCTCGACCGAGTCGAGTCGCCGGTCGGCGGGCGCCCACGGCCCGTCGAGCGGCGGCGGGACCGTGGCGGGCTCGCGCACGGGTCGGATCAGCCGGGGCGCGCGGGGGCGGGAGGAGGCCATCGGCTCATTCTCGCCGCCGAGGTCGCCGCCCGCAGGCCCGCGCCGCGTCATCCCTGAGGGGGATCCGGGAGGCCCCGGGTATGACCCTGGACGTACCCCGATCCGGTCCCTCAGCAGGGCGGAAATGTCGGTGGTGGGGGATAGGTTCGTCGGTATGGAACAGCGCGACGACCGGCTCCACGTGGAGATCACCGTGGCCGACCACGAGGTGGAGGTGCGGGCGATCGGCGAGGTCGACATCGCCACCGTCGCCACGTTCCGCTCCGCGCTCTGGGCCGCTCCGGCCCGGCCCGTGCTCCGGCTGGATCTCTCCGGCGTCCGCCTGCTCTCCGCCGCCGGGGTGCGGGCGCTGGTCGCCGCGCACCTGCGCGTGCGCGCCCGAGGCGGGGAGCTGGTGCTGCTCCGCCCCGACCCGGTGGTCGAGCGGGTGCTGCGGGCCACCGGCCTGCACCGGGTCATCCCGATCGTGGACCCGTGCGCCGACCGGGAGCTGGTGCCCTGCTGACCCTCCGGCGCCCGAGGCCCAGGGCGGCGCGGCGTGCGGGCCGGTGCCGACGGCGTCGTCCGCCATCCGCGCCGGCCCGTGGCCGAGCGGTCCGCCCGTCCGCTGGGCGCTTGGCCCGTGCGCGGAGCGGTTCGCCCCTGCGCGGCGCGGTTGATCGTCCACCGGGCGTCCGCCGAGTGGTGAGCTGCCGCCCGCTGGGCGGTTGGCCCGTGCGCGGAGCGGTTCGCCCCTGCGCGGCGCGGTTGACCGTCCGCCGGGCGTCCGCCGAGTGGTGAGCCGCCGTCCGCTGGGCGGTTGGCCGTGCGCGCGGCGGCTCACCGCCCGCTCAGAGGGCTCGCCGTTTGCTCAGCGGACGCCGAGCAGGTCGACGACGAAGACCAGGGTCTCGCCCGGCTTGATGACGCCACCGGCGCCCCGGTCGCCGTAGCCCAGGTGCGGCGGGATGGTCAGGCGGCGCCGACCGCCGACCCGCATGCCCACGACGCCCCGGTCCCAGCCGGAGATGACCTGCCCGCCGCCGAGCGGGAAGTCGAACGCCTCGCCCCGGTTCCACGACGAGTCGAACTCGCGGCCGGTGGAGTGGGCGACCCCCACGTAGTGCACGCTGGCCAGCTGCCCCGGCTGGGCCTCCGGCCCCTCGCCGACGGTGATGTCCTCGATGACGAGGTCGGCGGGCGGCGCGCCCTCGATCGGACCCACCTCGGGCTTGCCCGAGCGGGCGCCTGCTGCCTGGTTCATTCGGGAGTCTCCTGCCGTTTCGGTCCTGATGTCCGTCACCCGAGATCCTGCCCGATGGCGTCCGGCCGATGCGTGGCGGTCCCGGAGACCCGCGGCGCGACCGGTGTGCCGCGCCGCCGGCCGGGTCTCCCACCTGCCCGGACACGTCGGGCGGGCGGGAGACGCGGCCGGCGGGGGGCGTGACGCGGTGAGGTGGGCGGGCGCGACGCGGGCGTGACGCGGCGGGTGGGCAGGCTCAAGGGGCATGACGTGCGGGGCGGGCAGGCGGAAGTCGACACGACGTGCGGGGCGGGCACGCGGTGGGTCGACACGGCGGGGGTGGGCACGCGGAAGTCGGCATGACGTGGCGGGGCGGGCATGCGGAAGCGGGCGTCACCGGTGGTGACGCCCGCTGGTGGGTAGGTGCCGCGCCCGGTCACCGCAGCCAGGGGAAGCGGCGCACGATCGGGAGCTTGGCCCACGTCGTGCCCAGGCCGAGGGTCGCGCCGGCGTTGACCAGTGCGAGCCCGACCAGCAGTGCCGCGTTGAGCAGGTGGTCGTCCATGAAGGGGTTGTTCTCGGGAGGCAGGACGACCGTCCACATCATCACGTAGAGCACCGCGCCGGCGACGGCGGCCAGGCGCATCCCGATGCCGAGCAGCAGCGCGACGCCGATCGCGGCCAGGCCGACCATGAAGAGCACATCGGCCCAGGCGGCCCCGGCGATGCCGTGGTAGAAGTCCGCGAACGGACCCGCCGCGCCGAAGGTCAGGAAGCCCTTGGTCGGGCTGCCGCCGTTGATCCAGGCGTTCTTCGCCTCGGTGGCGAACCCCAGACCGAAGACCTTGTCCAGGAACGCCCAGAGGAAGGTCCACCCGAGGGCGATCCGGATGCCGGCGAAGACGTACCGGGCTGCCCGCTCCCTGGTGGTCTCGCCGACGTGTCGGGTCTCCGCGACCGGAGCGTCGGTCCTGGTGGTGGTGCGCTCGATCGTCGCGGCCATTCTCTCCACGTCCCTTCGTGTGCCTCGCACCGCGCTTTCCCGGTGGCATCTCCATTGGACGCCCACCGGCGCCCGGCGGGCAGGGCCGACCGGGCCCCACCGGACCGGGACCTTGGACCCCTCCTGGCCCGGTCCGGCGGCCCTGACCCGGCGGGCCGCCGCGGCCGTAGCGTCGCAGGTGGGAACGACAGGGAGGTCGCGATGAGGACGTGGCAGGTGGGCGACGTGATGACCCGGGAGGTCGCGACGGTGGGGGAGGAGACCCCCTACCGCGAGATCGTCGACGCGTTGGTCCGGCGGGGCATCAGCGGGGTGCCCGTGGTGGACGGCTTCCGTCGGGTGCTCGGCGTGGTGTCCGAGTCGGATCTGCTGCACAAGGTCGAGCGGGCCGGCCGCCCGGACGAGCGGCGGGTCTTCGAGGGGCGGCGGCGCCGCGCCGCCCGGGAGAAGGCCGACGCCCTGCTGGCGCGTGACCTGATGACCGCCCCGCCGGTGACCACCTGGCCGGAGGCGACGATCTCCGCCGCTGCCCGGCAGATGGACCAGGAGTCGGTCAAGCGGCTGCCGGTGCTCGACGACCTGGGCCGGCTCGTCGGCATCGTCACGCGCGGCGACCTGCTGCGGGTGCACCTGCGCAGCGACGCGGAGATCCGCGAGGACGTGGTGCAGGAGGTGCTGCGCCGCGTGCTCGCGGTACGGGACGGGCTGGTCACGGTCCAGGTGCGCGACGGCGAGGTGACGCTCGACGGCCGGTTGGACCGGCGCAGCGCCGTCGAGCTGGCGGGCCGGCTGGCCGGGCAGGTCAGCGGCGTGGTCCGGGTGACCAGCACCCTCGCCTACGACGCAGACGACACCGCGCTCGTCGACCTGGACGCGGCCCGGAGCACCCCGGTGGCCTGACGCCCGTGCGGCCGCCCGCCCGACACCCGTGCGGGCCGGCCCACCGGCGGCACCGACCTGCCCGGGACGGCCGGCGGCACCGACCCGGGCGGCCCGTCGGCGGCACCGGTGCGGGCGGCCGGCCGGCGGCACCGACTTGGCCGGACGGCCGTCGGCCGGTGGGCGGCTCGCCTAGGCTCGGGATCGGACGCGCTGCGGGCCCGCCGCCGGGTCGCCGGG
>NZ_JBFABA010000101.1:0-8619 GCF_040640115.1 Micromonospora sp. NPDC023644
GCAGGATGGGTCGGCTCGGCTGGCAGGTCAGCGAGGTCGGGTACGGGATGTGGGGGGCGTACGCGTCGGCGGCGGCCGTCCCCGCGTCGGCGGCCCGCGCGGTGGGGCCGGCCGCCGGTGCGGGCCCGTCGCCGCGGGACGCGGCGGTGCCGGCGGGCACGAGCGCGCGGGCGTCGCGGCCCCGGATCAGCAGCAGCAGGGCCGCGTCGGCGTCCAGCAGCCAGGACACCTGGTGGCACAGCGCGGCGGCGTGCCGGCACGGGTGCTCCCACTGCGGGCAGTCGCACTCCGGGACGACCTCGCCCAGCTCCGGCAGCAGCGGCACCCCCGTCACCTCGGTCAGGTCCCGGGGCAGCAGCCCGGCCAGCAGCGCCGCCTGGTGCCCGGCGCGGGCGGCCACCTCGGCGGCCAGCCGGTCCCAGTCGTCGGCGTGCAGCGGCGCGACGCGTACCCGGGTGGCGTACGCCTGCTCGGTGTCGCCGTCGTGCACGGCGGCGGCGAGCCGGCCGGGGCTGACGGTGATCGGACCGACGTGCCCGGCGGCGGCGAGCCGGCGGCCGGCGCGCAGCGGCCGGGCGTCCAGGGCGCCCGCCTCCCACGCCCGGTTCCACGCGCTGCCCCACCAGGTGCGGGGCCGGCGGGCCCGGCCGGGCGCGAAGGCCGGGAAGCCGCGCGGGGTCACCGGCCACCGCCGAGGGTCACCAGGTCGGCCAGCTCGGTGTCGCTGAGCGCGGCCAGTGCCGCCGGCCCGGTGTCGAGGACCGCCTCGGCGAGTTCCCGCTTGCCGGCCAGCAGCGCGGCGACGCGGTCCTCGACGGTGCCCTCGGCGATGAGCCGGTGCACCTGCACGGGCCGGGTCTGCCCGATCCGGTACGCCCGGTCGGTGGCCTGGTCCTCCACGGCCGGGTTCCACCACCTGTCGTAGTGCACGACGTGGTCGGCGCGGGTGAGGTTCAGGCCGGTGCCGGCGGCGCGCAGGGACAGCAGGAACACCGGGGCATCCCCGGCGTCGAAGCGGCGGACCAGGTCGTCGCGGGCGGCGACGGGCAGCCCGCCGTGCAGCAGCAGCGCCCCGACGCCCCGGTCGGTCAGATGCCGGTGCAGCAGGCGGGCCATCGCCACGTACTGGGTGAAGACCAGCACCGCGCCGCCGGCGGGCAGGATCGCCTCGAGCAGCTCGTCGAGCAGGTCCAGTTTGCCGGAGCGGCTGGCCAGCCGCGGCGCGGTCTCCCGCAGGTACTGGGCGGGGTGGTTGCAGATCTGCTTGAGCGCGGTGAGGAGCCTGACCACCAGCCCGTGCCGGGCGAGGCCGTCGGCGTCGGCGATCGCCTCGAGCAGTTCGGCGACGCAGGCCTGGTAGAGGGCGGCCTGTTCGGCGGTGAGCGCGATCGGCTGGTCGGTCTCGGTCTTGGCGGGCAGCTCGGGGGCGATGCCGGGGTCGCTCTTGCGTCGGCGCAGCAGGAACGGCCCGACCAGCCGGGACAGGTCCCGGCCCGCGTCGGGGTCGCGGTCGGTCTGCACCGGCCTCACCCAGCGGGCCCGGAACTCGCTCAGGGTGCCGAGCAGGCCGGGGGTGGTCCAGTCGAGGATGGCCCACAGGTCGGTGAGGTCGTTCTCCACGGGGGTGCCGGTCAGGGCGACCCGGGCGGCGGCGGGGATCGCGCGCAGCGCCGTCGCGGTCTCCGAGTGCGGGTTCTTGACGTGCTGGGCCTCGTCGGCGACGAGCAACGGCCACCGTCGGGTGGCCAGCCGGGCGGCGTCGCGGCGCAGGGTGGCCCAGGTGGTGAGCACGAAGCCGCCGTCGAGCCCGTCGAGGGTGCGCTCGGGGCCGTGGAAGCGGCGGACGGCGGTGCCGGGGGCGAAGCGGCGGATCTCGCGTTCCCAGTTGCCCAGCAGCGACGCCGGGCACAGCACGAGGGTGGCGCCGGCGGTGGCGGGGTCGGCCTGGCGGTGCAGGTGCAGGGCGATCAGCGTGACGGTCTTGCCCAGCCCCATGTCGTCGGCGAGGCAGCCGCCGAGGCCGAGCGCGGTCAGCCCGGCCAGCCAGCGCAGCCCGTGGCGCTGGTAGTCGCGCAGGGTCGCGGCCAGCCCGGCCGGTACGGGCACCGGGGGCGCGGCGTCGCCGTCGGCGAGCCGTCGGGCGGCCTCGGCCAGCCAGCCCTCGGTGGTCACGTCGACGCGTTCGCCGTCGACGTGCGTCGCGCCGGTCAGCGCGGCGCGCAGGGCGGGCATCGCGGCCAGCGACCCGGCGTGTGGTTCGCGGGCGCGGCGGGCCAGCTGCGGGGGCACCAGGACCCACCGCTCGCGCAGCCGCACCACGGGCCGGTGCGCGTCGGCGAGTTGGGCCAGCTCGGCGGCGGTGAGCGGGGTGTCGTGCAGGTGCAGCCGCCAGTGCAGCGTCAGCTCGCCCGGCTCGCCGAGTGGCCCGGGTCCGCCGGCGCGGCGGGCCGGGGCGCGCAGCACCGCCGAGGCGGTGAGGTCCCGGTCGAGTCCGGCCGGCCAGTGCACGTCTACGCCGTCGGCGGCGAGCCGGGCCGCCGTGCCGGTGGCCAGGTCGACGACCTGCGCGTCGCTCGGCGTGAGCGCGTCGGGCACCGCGGCCTCCAACAGCTGCGCCAGGGGCGGCCACACCCGCGCGGCGTGGCGCAGGGCCAGCAGCGTGGCGTCGCGGGAGCCGGGCGGGAACCCGGGGACCGTGTCGCGCCACAGCGCGGCGGCGTCGGTGAGCAGCCCCGGCGTGGCGCGGCGGTGCACCTGCGCCACCAGCCGCCACGGTTCGTCGCGCTCGCCGCGGTGCTCCAGGCGCAGCGACAGTCGTACCGCCGCGTCGGCGTCGGCGTCGACGCGGGCGGCCCAGTCGCGCAGCCGCCCGACCGGGGTGGGCGCCGGCGCCGCCCACGCGCCGGTGGCCGCGTCGTCGCGGGGCAGGGTGTCGGCGACGGCGTCGAGGAAGTCGCGCAGCAGCCGCGCCGGGTCGGGCAGCCACGTCGGGGTGCGCCCGGGCACCGGCGTGGCGCGGGCGGTGGCGGGCATCGCGGCGGCGAGCCGCGCCTGCCGGGCCTCGTCGTCGGCGGTGAGCGGTCCGACCCGCCAGGTGTCGTGTCCGGCGGGGGTCACGGCGGGCAGCAGCAGGCCGCGGGCGGCCAGGTGCAGGGCCTCCCGGGTCGCCGCGGCCCAGAACGCCGCCGCCGGGTCCGTGGCCGGCCCGGCCAGCAGCAGCGGTACGCCGGCGGCCAGGCCCATCCGCCGCGCGGGCACCGGTGCCGGGTGTCCGCGCGGCGGCGTCGCCAGGGTCGCCGTCACGGCGTCGCCGGGCCCGTCGGGCGGGGCGTCGCCGTCGGCGGACCAGACGAGCAGCGCCCCGGTGCGGGGCGGGTCGGCGGGGGTGAACGTGACGGCGTGGGAGCCGATCGTCACGGGCGTCCTTCCGGGTGCGGTTCGGCGGTCAGGTCCTCGGCGGTGCTGGTGGCGCTCGTCGTGGGGCGATCGTGGCCCGCCGTCACGCCGGCGGCGGGGTCGGTCACCGGCCGAGCCTGCGGTACCGGCGTACCGCCAGGGGCAGGAACACGGCGGTCAGCAGCAGCGGCCACGCCACGGCGAGGGCCACGGCGTGCTGCGCGGCGAACGACTCGCCGCCCCAGCCGGGGTTGGCGAACAGTTCCCGGCAGGCCGCGACGGTCGCCGACAGCGGGTTCCACTCGGCGACCGCGGCGAGCCAGCCGGGCATGGTGTCGGGGGAGACGAACGCGTTGGAGGTGAATCCGAGCGGCCAGACGAGGATCTGCAGCAGCACCACCGACTCGGGGCTGCGCAGCACCAGCGCGAGGTGGATGCCGACCCAGATCAGGGCGAAGCGCAGCAGCAGGAGCAGCCCGACGGCGGCCAGCGCCGCCGGTGTCCCGGCCCGCCACTGCCAGCCGACGGCGACGCCGCAGGCGAGCATGACGGCCAGGGCGGCGGCGCAGTGCAGCAGGTCTGCGGCGGCCCGGCCGGTGAGCACCGCCGAGGACGTCGTCGGCAGGGACCGGAACCGGTCGGTGACGCCGCGCGCGGTGTCGGTGGCCACGGCCGCGTACGTCGACTCGATGCCGAAGACCACCGTCATGGCGAACATGCCGGGCAGCAGGAACTCGCGGTAGTCGCCGCCGCCGGGCACGCTCATCGCGCCGCCGAACAGGTAGCCGAACATCAGCACCATCAGCACGGGGAAGAGCAGCCCGACGACGAACTGTCCGGGTTGGCGCCGCCAGTGCGCCAGCGCCCGGCCGGTGAGGGCGAGGCCGTCGGCGACGGCCCAGCGCAGCCGCCGCGGCGCGGGGTGGACGGTCGTGGCGCTCATGCGGTCACCTTCCGCGCGTCGGGGGAGTCGGCGGCGGTGAGCCGCAGGAACACCTCGTCGAGGGTGGGGCGGCGCACCGCGACGTCGGCGGCGCTCAGGCCGGCGTCGTCCAGCGCCCGCAGCACGGCCGCCAGCGCGGCGACGCGCCCGGTGACACCGACGCTGAGGCGCAGGCCCGCCGCGTCGACGAGCGGGGTCGCGGCGACGGCGGCGCCGACGACGCGTACGGCCCGGTCCAGGTCGTCGGCGCGGGTCAGCACGACGTCGACGCGGTCGCCGCCGAGCGCGGTCTTCAGCTGCTCCGGGGTGCCGGCGTCGATGACCCGGCCGGCGTCGACGACCCGGACGGTGTGGGCGAGCTGGTCGGCCTCCTCCAGGTACTGCGTGCTCAGCAGCACGGTGGTGCCGTCGGTGACGAGCCGGCGCACCGCGTCCCATACCTGGGCCCGGGCGCGCGGGTCGAGGCCGGTGGTGGGCTCGTCGAGGAAGAGCACCGGCGGGTCGAGGATCAGGCTCGCCGCGAGGTCGAGGCGGCGGCGCATCCCGCCGGAGTACGTGCCGACCGGCCGGTCGGCGGCGTCGGTCAGGTCGAAGCGGGCGAGCAGGTCGGCGGCCCGGGCGCGGGCCCGCGCGCCGCCGAGGTGGTGCAGGCGGCCGAACAGCACCAGGTTCTGCCGGCCGCTGAGCACCTCGTCGAGCGCGGCGTGCTGGCCGACCAGGCCGATGCGCTCGCGGACCCGCCCGGGTTGGCGCAGCACGTCGGCGCCGGCCACCCGCGCCGCGCCGGCGTCGGGCCGCAGCAGGGTGGTCAGGACCCGTACCGCCGTGGTCTTGCCGGCCCCGTTCGGGCCGAGCAGGCCGCAGACGGTGCCGGCGGGCACCGTCAGGTCCAGGCCGTCGAGGGCCTGCGTGCCGCCGTAGCGCTTGCGCAGCCCCTCGGCCTCGATGGCCGCTTCGTCGTCGTGCATCGGCGCCCCCGTCCCGCTCGTTTCGTACGCCGTACCGTACAGCATACGGTACGGCGCACGCTACAGTGCCGGGATGACGACCGAGTACAGCGGCACCGGCGACCCCGCGCGCAGCCTCGCCCTGCTCTGGCGCACTCGCGAACGCACCAGCCGCAAGGGCCGACCCGACCTGTCCGTGGACCGGATCGTGCGCGCCGCCATCGAGGTGGCCGACGCCGAGGGCCTCGCCGCCCTGTCCATGCGCCGGGTCGCCGAGCGACTCGGCGTGGGCACCATGTCCCTCTACACCTACGTCCCCGGCAAGGGCGAACTGCTCGACGTCATGCTCGACACCGTCTACGGCGAGACCGCCCGCCCCGACGACGTGCCCGGCGGCTGGCGCGGCCGGCTCACCCACGTCGCCCGCGAGACCTGGGCGCTCTACCTGCGCCACCCCTGGCTGCTGCAGGTCGCCACCACCCGCCCCCCGCTGGGCCCGAACGTCATCGCCCGCTACGAGTACGAACTGCGCGCCGTCGACGGCATCGGCCTGAGCGACCTGGAGATGGACGCCGTCGTCACCCTCGTCTCCGGCTACGTGCACGGCGCCGTGCGCAGCGCCGTGGAGGCCGCCCAAGCCGCCGCGCACACCGGCATGACCGAGCAGCAGTGGTGGCAGGCCCACGCCCCGTACCTGGAGAAGGCCCTCGACCCGCGCCGCTACCCCCTCGCCGCCCGCGTCGGCACCGCCGCCGGCCAGGAGTACCAGGCCGCCACCGACCCCCACGGCGCGTTCGAGTTCGGCCTGGCCCGCATCCTCGACGGCATCGAGGTGCTCGTCGCCGCCCGCCCGGACGCCGCCGCCCCGACCGGCGACCGATAACCTTGCCGGCATGACGATGCGCCCCATCAGGATCATCGGTGACCCCGTGCTGCGCACCCCCAGCGAGCCCGTCACCAGCTTCGACGCCGAGCTTCGCGCCCTGGTCACCGACCTGATGGACACCCTGCTCGGCGCGCCCGGGCGCGCCGGCGTCGCCGCCCCCCAGATCGGCGTCAACGCCCAGGTGTTCGTCTACGACGCCGACGGGCACCGCGGCCACCTGGTCAACCCGACGCTGGAGGTGTCGGAGGAGCTGCAGGACGACGACGAGGGCTGCCTGTCGATCCCCGGCCTCTACTTCCCGACCCCGCGCGCCCTGCACGCCACCGCCCACGGCTTCGACCAGCACGGCGAGCCGCTGAGCATCTCGGGCAGCGGATTCCTCGCCCGGGCCCTGCAACACGAGACCGACCACCTCGCCGGCCGCCTCTACGTCGACACCCTGCGCGGCGACACCCGCCGCAAGGCGCTGCGAGAGATCCGCGCCGGCCGCTTCGACTCGCCCAGCCGCCGCGGCTGACCCCGCGTACGCCACCGGCCGCCGGACCCCCGACGGGCCCGGCGGCCGGGACGTCACGCGCGGCACCCGGCCACGCCCGGCGTCACTTCGGCGGGGGAGCCACCAGGCAGACGGCCGGCGACGAGGCGTTGCCCGCGTCGTCCACGCCGACGATCAGCGCGTCGCCGCGCAACGTCACCTTGTAGTCGATGTCGCCGGTGCCGTCCTTCACCCGCGACTGCGCCCCCGGCGCCTGCACCAGCTTCATCTTCGTGCCGGCCGGGAACGGCCCGAACCGCACGCTCGCATCCGCCGCGTCACCGATGAACACCTGCACCGCCGTGTCCACCACGTCGGTCGACGTCAGCTCGTAGAACCCGTCCGGGTTGTAGGAGCCGGGGACGTTGCCGCCGCTGGGGTTGTTCGTCGGCACGCACGCCGTCGCCGGCGCGGTGGTGTCCACCACCCGCATCACGGCGGTGTCGCTGCCGGTGTTGCCGGCCGCGTCGGTGGCCGTGCACGTCACCGTCGTCGCGCCCAGCGGGAACGTCGTGCCGGACGGCGGCACGCAGGTCGGGCTCAGGGGACCGTCGACGTTGTCGGTCGCCGTCGCCGGGTAGTCGATCACCGCGCCGGCCGGGCTGGTCGCCTCCACCGTCCGGTCGTCGACGACCACGGTCGGCGGGGTGACGTCGTTGACCCGCACGCGGATCTGCTGCGTGAACGTCGGCCCGCCGGACAGGCCGTTGAGCAGGAAGTCCACCGTGCAGGTCAGTTCGGTGCCCTGCGCGGCGTCCGCCGCGACCGTGATCGTCTCGGCGAACGGCACGTCGGTGCCCGACTGCTGCGTGCGCGACGCCGCGTCGAAGCCCACCGACAGGCCCGCCGCGCACGAGCTCACCGTCGGGGTGACCGTGACGTCCAGATCCCGCAGACCCGCCAGGATCGCGGCGGTCACCGTGTCGGGGGAGCTGCCCACCAGCTGCCCGCCGGTGGCCGCCACCGCCGCCGTGGCCTGCCCGGTCGCGTCCAGGCCGCCACCGCCGCCGCTGACGTCGACCGCCAGCAGCCGCGCCTCGTCGGCCTGCAACGCCGCTGTCGCCTGGGCCAGGGTGCGCCCGTTGCTCGGGTCGTGGCTCGGCGCGTCGCCGACGAGCACCACGAGCCGGCTGCTGCCCGCCCGGTAGCCGATCGCCCCTTCGGAGACCTCGACCAGCGCGTTCACCCACGCCTCGGGGGTGTCCCCGCCGCCGCCGGCGGCCAACCCGTCGACCGCGCCCTGCAGCGCCGTCGCGTCGCCGGTCAGGTCCTGGCGTACCCGGAAGAGCTCCGCGCCGTCCCCGGTGTCGCGGTAGGAGGCCACCGCGAACTGCGCCGACGGCTGCGCCGAGCGCACGTCGGTGATGACCTGCTGCAGGTTCGTGCGCACGTTGGCGATGGCCCCGCCCATGCTGCCGGTCGTGTCGACCAGCAGCACCACGTCGGGCTTCGGCGGGATCGGCGGGGTGGACACCACCTTGCCGACCGGGATCACGGTGCCCGGGTCGGCCGCCTGGTCGACCACGGCCGGGCTCACCCCGGGCGCGGCCCACGCCGGGGTGGCCAGCGCGGTCACCGCCGCCGTCACCCCGGCCAGTAGGATGACTGTCCGTGATCGCCGCCAGGGCACTGCTGCTGTTGCCATGGTTGCTCCTTCAGCTCCGCCGCGCGTGGCACGCGCGACCTATGCCGCGACGCTAGGCCCGCCGAGAGGCCCCGTACGTCCGACACGAGCCCAGGTCAGCGTCGGGTTCCCGACCCGCGACGGTGCCGCACGCGAAGTCCTCCACCGCTCGTCCAGGTCCCGCCGCCGGGCGGTCGGGCCGGCCCGACCGCCCGGCGGCGGGCCCCCCGCCCCACCCTCCCTTAACCACCGCGCCCCCACCCAGATCAGAAACACGGGGGCAGAGGG
>NZ_JBFABA010000102.1:0-8501 GCF_040640115.1 Micromonospora sp. NPDC023644
GGCGGCGCGGCGCCCGGCGGAGGCCGCCGGAGGCAGGCCCCGCGCGATCCGTCCGAGTAGTGGTGCCCGGCCTCCCCGCAGATCGCCAAACCTATTGACTTTCGATAGGTTGAGAGCGATAGTCGATGCATGTTCAACGAGCATCGAGCGGTAGCCCCGCTCAGAGTCTTCCTCGTGGTGCTATTCGGGATCCTGGTCATGTTGCAGACCTTCTCGCTGCCCGGGCAGTTCGCACACATGGCCGAGGAATCCCCGGAGTCCGCCTACCTCAGATGGCCGATGACCGCCGTCTCGGTGTTCTGGGTGCTGTGCGTGCAGGTGGTGATCGTGTCCACCTGGAAGCTGCTCACCCTGGTCAAGAACGACCGCATCTTCAGTGACGCCTCGATGGCGTGGGTGAACGCGATCGTCTGGGCCATCGTCGCCGCCTGGGTGGTGCTGCTGGGCGTTTTCCTCTACGTCGGCTTCCGGGCGTCCGATCCCGGGCTGCCGCTCCTGCTGTTCCTGATGCTGGTGGGCGTCGCGGTGCTGGGCCTGCTGATGGTCGTCATGCGCGCGTTGCTGCGCCAGGCCACGACGCTGCGGACCGACATGGAAGCGGTGATCTGATGCCCATCGTCGTCCGCATCGACGTCGAACTGGCGAAGCGCAAGATGAGCGTCGGTGAGTTCGCCGAGCGCGTCGGGCTCACGCCGGCGAACGTGGCGGTGCTGAAGAACGGCCGGGCCAAGGCCGTTCGGTTCAGCACCCTGGAAGCGATGTGCCGGGTGCTCGACTGCCAGCCCGGCGACCTGCTCGAGTGGGTCGAGGAGTGAACCGTCACGGCGCACCGCGCGCCACGCACCGACCGACCCACCACGACCCGCCACCCGGCCGGACCGGCACGGCTCCGGCCGCTGAGAAGGAGACCCCATGAAGTACCTGCTCGCCCTCGTCGCCCTCCTCGTCGTCGCCCTCGGCGTCGCCGGCGTCGTGCTCGGGGAGGCCGACGACTCGCCGGGCCTCCAGCTCCTGGGCGTCCTGCTCGTCGTCGGCGCGGTCGTGTTCGGCGTGCGGCTCGTCCGGCGCGGCCGTCGCGCCCGGTAGTGGTACGGCCGCCCACCGGCGGTCAGCCGGGCGGCGGGTTCGCCGCCAGCAGGGCGGCCAGCGACGGCGCGCCGAGAGCCAGGGCGCGCGGGGTGCCCGCGTCCACCACCAGCCCCCACGCCGGGTCGGGCCAGTCCGCGAGCAGGTCCGCGCAGGGCACGGCGACGAACGGCACGCCCACCCCGGCGAACGCGGTCAGCGCCTCCGGGGAGGTGAAGACGGGCAGCAGCGGCGCGCCGGTCGGATCGGTGACGATCGTCCAGGGCACGTCGCGGTCCGGCCCCGGCTCCGCCGCCAGCGGTACGCAGACGGCCACGGCGGCGAGGATGCCGAGGTAGCCGGGCAGGTCCCGCCGTGCGCCGGCGTCGTCGAGCAGGTCGAGCACGGTCGGGCCGCCCGGGTCCGCTCCGCTCCCCGCCTCCTCCGCGCGGTCGGTCGGCCCGTCCGTGAGGTCGGTCGGCCCAGGTTCCGCAGCATCCGCGTGGTCGGTCGGCTCGGACGCCGGAGCGTCCGTGTGGTCGGTCGGGCCGGACGTCGGAGCGTCCGCGCCGTCGGCGGCACGACGGGTGGGGGCGGGCCCCGCCCCGCTGGCCGGGTCGGCCGCCAGCTGCCCGTCGCCGAGGTCGGCGGTGGCCCCCGGCGGGCCCGGGGGAGGCGCGGCGGGCGCCAGCAAGGGGCCGGCCCCGCCGGCCGGCACGCGGGGCACCGGCGGCACGGTCGGCTCCGGCCGCACCCGCGGCCCGGTGGGCGGGAGGACCTGGCAGGACAGCGCGCCGGGCTCCGTGGTCAGCACCGTGGCGGCGGTCCGCGTCGCGAAGCCGCTCCACCAGCGCAGGCCCTCGGCGGTGCGCGGCGTCTCGTACCACCAGCCGCCGGCGCCGCGCGGCGCTCGCCAGCCGAGTTCGGCCAGGCCGCGCTCGTCGTAGGGCGGGCAGACCCCGCGGACGGTGTCCCGGCGCACCATCAGGTGCAGCCGGCGGGGACCGGCGGCGAGTTCCAGGTCGGTGTCGCGGTCGCAGCCCGACAGCGTGTCGTGCAGCCGGGCGACGACCTCGGGCCAGCCCGGCGACGTCATGCCGGCGGCCCCGGGAGGCGGCCGTCGAGCCGCCCCAACCGGCCCATGGCCTCCTCCAGACGGCCCAGCGAGGCGAAGTCGCCGGGGGTGCCGAAGATGCCGTCCAGGCCCGCGCCGAGCGTCGCGTCGAGCCCCTCGGTGCGCTCGTTGAGCTGCTCGGTCGCCGCCGCGCGGGCCTGCCGGTACGCCTCAAGCACCATCGCCGCGAGGTCCTCCGTGCCCACGCGCAGCGCGGTCGGCGCGAGGCTCAGGTCGGTGAGCCCGCCGGTGGCGTCGACGGTTGCCGACACCAGACCGCTGTCGTCGGTGGCGGTGGCGCTCAGCTCGTCCAGGTCGTCCCTGAGCCCGGCGAAGCGGCGTTCGATGTCGGCGAGCCGTCCGGCGAGGGCGTCGAACGCGGACAGCGGGTCAGACATGAGAACCTCCCGTGCGCGGTGCCGGCCGGGGTGGCGCCCGTCGGCGGCATGATCGTATCGTCGTCCCGCCGGGCGAGTGGGGGAGGAACGGCGTGCCTGACATCGACGTCGACGTGCAGGCGGTACGTCGGCTTGAGGCGGCGGCGAAGCGGGTGGCCACCTCGCTGACCGCGCTGGAGAGCCGGATCACGTCCGCCGGCGACATACCGGACGGGGCCTTCGGGCACCTGCCGTTCGTCAGCGACATGCTCCGCGAGAAGTACGCCGAGCAGGTCACCGGCGGGATGGAGCTGTTCCGCTCCGGCCACGACGCGTTCGAGCGGGTCGGCGGCGCGCTGGGCGGGACGGCCGAGGCCTACGAGCGCAACGAGCAGGACATCGACGCCTCCTTCCGCGCCATCGGCACGGGGCTGCCCCGGTGAGCGGCCCCGCGGGCACCGCCGTCGAGCTCTGGAACGGCATCGACAACGCGCTGTCCGGCGTGGACAAGGTGGTCGACAGCGTCTGCCGCGCCCTCGCCTGGCCGCTGATCCAGCTCGTCGACCTCGTCGACGGCGAACCGGCCGCGCTGCGCGCCAAGGCCACCGAGTGGGACACGCTGGCCGGGCAGGTGCGTGAGGTGGCGATGACCCACCGCGGCGTACGCGAGGCCGAACAGGCCGGCTGGCGCTCCCCGTCCGGCGAGGCGTACGGGCGGCGGATGGCCGAGGTCGAGCAGCAGCTGCTGGACGTCGCCGAGCAGTTCACCGCCACCGCCGAGTACCTGCGCGGGGTCGCCGACGCGTTGCAGACCGTGCACGACGTCCTGGTCGACATCTGCGTGGAGTTCGTGAACTTCCTGCTGGTGACGCTCGTCACCGCGCTGCTGATGGCCCCGTTCACCGCCGGGGCGTCCTGGGCGGCCGGGGTGGCGCTGGGGGTCACCCGGGGCATGATCGCGCTCGCCCGGATGCTGAAGATCATCCGGCCGCTGGCGGCGCACCTGCAGAAGGTCATCCGGCTGCTGCAACGGGTCCTGCTCCACCTGCGCAAGCTGCGCAACCACCTGGACAAGCTGGTCGACAAGCAGAAGGCGCTGCGCGCCGGCCAGAAGTACGCCGACAGGCGCCGCGCCGCCGGCGACGCCGACAAGTGGTTCCACAAGTTCATGGACCCGGCGAAGGGCAGCTGGAAGCTCGGCAAGTCCGGCACGCCCTTCGACATGAGCACGTTCGAACGGCTCGGGGCGCTGCGGGCGCACGGCATGGCCGACGGCGCGCGGATGATCGGCCGGGACTGGGCCACCAACCTGCCGTGGAACATCCCGAACTCCGTCGTGCACGGCGCCACCTGGGGCACGGTCGCGATGGTCTCCGGCCTGTCGGTGCCCGGCATGGACCAGGTCGGCGACAAGGTCGACGCGGCGGTGCAGGGCGGCGCCGAGTGGATCGACCAGAATGTCTTCGGGCAGCCGCCGGCGGAGCAGCCGACCGGCAGGTGACGGCCGATCGAGGGGGTGGGGCGTGTCCGAGGGGCGCAGTCGGCTGGGCCGGCTGACCGACGCGGTGCTGGGCGGTGCGCGGACCGCCCGGGACAAGGCCCGCGAGCTGCGCGACGAGTTCCGCACCACCGACGAGCCCGAGCGTGCCCTGGTCGCGCCCCTGCTGCCGGGTGAGGAGATCCGCTACGTCGGCCTGGCGCCGGTACGGGCCCCGGAGAACCACCGGGCCGGCAGCCAGCTCGCCGACCGGGTGAACGCGGAACTGGCCGAGGCGCTCGACCCGCGCGCGCTGTTCGGGCTGCTCAACATCGTCAACCCGGTCGCCTGGGTGGACGCCGTGCTGACGCCCGTACGGATCGCCGCGGGCGTCCTGCTGCTGCCCGGCAGGGCCGCCGTGCTCGCCGCGGGCACGCCGGAGGCGCCCGAGCCGGAGCCCGCGCCGGGCGCCGCGCCCCGGGAGCCGCTGCCGCTCACCGACGAGCAGGAGGCGTTCCGGGCGCTGTTCCGGCTCAGCCGCTACCGGCCGCTGGCCGACCAGCTCGCCGAGATCGCCTACCGGCGGCGGTACGTCTTCAGCGGCGACCTGGCCACCCTCGCCGGCAGCCTGCTGCTCTTCCTGGAGCGCTACACCGGCACCCCGCTGGCGGTCACCGACACCCACCTGCACCTGCTGCGGATGGGCCGCCGCCCCGACCCCGACCGCGAGGACCGGCGGCGCCCCCAGGTGCTCTGGAGCGTGCCGCGGCGGCGCATCGCGCGGATCGACTCCGACGCCGGCGCGGCCCGCCTTATGCACTTCCCGTCCACCATCGTGTTCGACGACGGGTCCTGGATCCGGATCGTCAACCCGGCCACCCGCGACGACCAGTCCCGCTTCCTCGCCGCCGTACGCGACCTCCCCGGCCGGCGCCCCGCGGCCTGACCGGGCGGTCGCCCCCGGCGCGGCGCGGGGGTCAGCCGTCGCGCTCGGGGTAGCCCACCGGCACGGCCGACACGTCGTCCAGCGCGGTGACGATCTCCTCCGGCAGGGTCATCCGCTCGACCTGGATCGCGCCGAGCAGCTGCCCGACCGTCCGTGCGCCGAGGATCGGGGCGACCACCCCGGGCCGGTCGCGGATCCAGGCCAGCGCCACCTCCGTCGGGGAGACGCCCAGCCCGCCCGCGGCGATGGCGACCGCCTCCACGATGCTGGAGCAGCGCGGCTCCAGGTAGGTGGCGACGAACCGCTCGAAGTGCGGCGAGGCGGCCCGCGAGTCGGCGGGCCGGCCGTGCCGGTACTTGCCGGTGAGCACCCCGCGCCCCAGCGGCGACCAGGGCAGCACCCCCAGCCCGAGGGCCTCGCAGGCGGGCAGCACCTCCCGCTCCACCCCCCGCTCCAGCAGCGAGTACTCCACCTGCGCCGCCACCACCGGGGCGCGCCCCGGCCACGCGGTCTGCCAGGCGGCCGCCCGCGCGGTCTGCCAGCCGGCGAAGTTCGACACCCCGACGTAGCGGACCCGGCCGCTGGCCACCGCGTGGTCGAGCGCCGCGAGCGTCTCCTCCAGCGGCGTGTCGGGGTCGTACCCGTGCAGCTGGAACAGGTCGACGTGGTCCGTGCCGAGCCGGCGCAGCGAGGCGTCCAGCGTGCGAAGCAGGTGCCCCCGCGAACCGTCCCGACGCCGGCCGCTGCCCGGCCGCAGCCCCGCCTTGGTGGCGATCAACAGCTCCTCGCGCGGCACCAGGGAGCCCAGCAGCGACCCGATCACCGACTCGGCGTCGCCGTCGCCGTAGACGTCGGCGGTGTCGATCAGGTTGCCGCCCGCGTCGAGGTAACTCTTCAGCTGGGCGGCCGCATCGTCGGCGTCGGTGTCCCGGCCCCAGGTCATGGTGCCGAGCGCGAGCCGCGAAACCGCCAGCCCGCTTCGGCCGAGCGGTCGCTGTTGCATGGGTGAACCTTATTTCGAACGGGGGCCCGCCGATATCCTCGCTCCCGTCAAGTGTGCCGGGCGCGTCGCGTTTCCGACCGTCCGGGCCCGCCCGGGGTTGTGGTGACCGGTGGACGGGGCGTCTTCCGGCATTGCGTAACCTGATGCGACCTGTGGTGCGGATGGGGGAGGACCTAGTGCGACTCGGGCTCAGCCTCGGATACCAGACAGCGTGGAGCACGCCGGCCGATCACCTGGCCTTCGCCCAGGAGGCGGACCGGCTCGGCTACTCGGTGGTGTGGGCGGCGGAGGCCTACGGCTCCGACTCGCCGAGCATGCTCGCCTGGATGGCCGGGCAGACGGAACGGATCGACCTGGGCAGCGCGGTGATGCAGATCCCCGCCCGCACCCCGGCGATGACCGCGATGACCGCGGCGACGATCGACGCGCTCTCCGGCGGCCGGTTCCGGCTGGGCCTCGGCGTGTCCGGCCCGCAGGTCTCCGAGGGCTGGCACGGCGTACGGTTCGGCAAGCCGCTGGCGCGCACCCGCGAGTTCGTGGACATCGTGAAGCTGGCCGTCGCCCGCAAGGCCGTCGCGTACGACGGCGAGTTCTACACGCTGCCGCTGCCCGACGGCCCGGGCAAGGCGCTGAAGCTGGGCTTTCACCCGCCGCGCGAGCACATACCGATCTACCTCGCCGCGGTGGGCCCGAAGAACCTGGAGCTGGCCGGCGAGATCGCCGACGGCTGGCTGGCCGTCTTCTTCGCCCCCGAGTTCGCCGAGGAGCAGCTCGCGTCGGTCCGGGCCGGGCGGGAGAAGGCCGGCAAGGAGTTGGCCGGCTTCGACGTGGTCCCGTCGGTGCCCGTGGTCGTCGGCGACGACATCGCCACCTGCGCCGAGCTGGTCCGCTGGTACGCGGCCCTCTACGTCGGCGGCATGGGCAGCCGCCAGCAGAACTTCTACAACCAGCTCGCCACCCGGATGGGCTACGGCGACGCCGCCCGCGAGGTGCAGGACCTCTACCTGGCCAAGCGGCAGCGCGACGCGGCCGCCGCCGTGCCGATGGAGTTCATCGACCGCACCTCGCTGCTGGGCCCGAAGGAGCGCATCGCCGAGCGGATGCGGGAGTACGCCGCCGCCGGCGTCACCACCCTCTCCGTGAGCCTGTTCGCCGCCGACCGGGACAGCGGCGTGCAGACCCTGCGTACCGTCGCCGAGGCGCTGGACCTCTCGGGAGTCGGCGAGTGACCTGGATCGAGGCCATCGTCCTGGGCATCGTCCAGGGACTCACCGAGTTCCTTCCGGTCAGCTCGTCCGGTCACCTGCGGATCACCTCGGCGATCTTCTTCGACCAGGACGCCGGGGCGTCGTTCACCGCGGTCACCCAGTTGGGCACCGAGGCGGCGGTGCTGATCTACTTCGCCAAGGACATCTGGCGCATCACCCGTACGTGGCTGGTCGGCATCAGGGACAAGTCGGTGCGCTCCAGCCTCGACTACCGGATGGGCTGGTACGTCATCGTCGGCTCGATCCCGATCGGGCTGTTCGGCTTCCTGTTCAAGGACCAGATCCGCACCGCCGGCCGAAACCTGTGGCTGGTGGCCACCACCCTGATCGTGTTCGCGTTCGTGCTGGCGTTCGCCGAGTACTGGGGCCGGCAGAGCCGCACCCTGGAGAACTTCCGGATGCGCGACGGCGTGGTGATGGGTTTCGCCCAGGCCATGGCGCTGATTCCCGGCGTGTCCCGCTCCGGCGGCACGCTCACCGCCGGGCTGCTGCTCAACCTCACCCGGGAGGCGGCGGCGCGCTACTCGTTCCTGCTGGCCATCCCGGCGGTGGTGATGTCCGGGATCTTCAGCGTCGGTGACGTCTTCGAGCCGGCGGCCCCGGGCACGTCGGTGCCGAGCATGGCCCAGATGATCGTCGCCACCGTCATCGCCTTCGGCGTCGGGTACGCGGCCATCGCCTGGCTGCTGCGCTACGTCGCCCACCACACCCTGTACGTCTTCGTGCTCTACCGGGTCGCCCTCGGCACCCTGGTGCTCGCCCTGCTGATGACGGGCACCATCAGCGCCACCTGACCCGCCCGAGCATGGACCGGCCCCCGTCTCCGCACCACCGGAGACGGGGGCCGTTCCACGTTCAGAGGGTTGAACCCATGTTCGGGCGCTGCCGGCCACTGTCCGTGCAGACCGACGGCGACGGAGCGTCCACCACCGGGCGCGCTCGGCGTCGGCCGTCAGTGGTGGATGTGCCGCTGGCCGGCACCCCGGGTTCGGGTGCCGGCCAGCGATCCCCCTTGTGGTGGAAAGTCTGTGGTGATCGTTTCAGGTGGTGTCAGTTGTTCCAGTGCTCGGCGACGAGGTCGGCGGCCTGCTGCTCCCACTGGGCGTAGTGGTCGGGGTACGCCGACACCTGCACCGTCTGCGCCGCCTTCGTCAGGGGCATGTCCTGCCACCCGTCGACCTGCTTCAGCGCCTTGAGGAACGCGGTCGTGGAGTACTCGGGGTCGGTGATCTGCTCGACCGTGCCCCAACC
>NZ_JBFABA010000103.1:0-7432 GCF_040640115.1 Micromonospora sp. NPDC023644
CCCGGGGCCGCGATGTCGCCCGGGGCCGCGATGTCGCCCGGGGCCGCGATGTCGCCCGGGGCCGCGATGTCGCCCGGGGCCGCGATGTCGCCCGGGGCCGCGATGTCGCCCGGCACGCCGGGGGCGTGCCGGGCGACGCCGCTCAGCCCAGCGTCTCGCGCGAGCGCCACGCCGCCCGGACCGAGGTGCGGCCGTTGGTGCGCAGCAGCGAACCCTCGTACACCCGGGCCCCGGCGGCCACGAACGCGGCGGCCGCGACCAGCAGCAGGACCAGGGACACCAGCGGCTCCCAGCCGGCCGCGTCCCCGGTGAACAGCCGCAACGGCATGGCCGTCGGCGCGGAGAACGGCAGGTAGGACAGCACCCGCATGGCCGTCGCGTTGTCGTTCAGGAAGATCACCGCGAAGAACGGCAGCATGACCGCGAGCTGCACCGGCGTCGACACGCCCGCGATGTCCTCCTGGCGGTTCACCAGCGCCCCGGCCGCCGCCCACATGGCCGCGACCAGCACGAAGCCGAGCAGGAAGAACGGCAGGAACCAGCCGATCGCCGGGGCCAGCAGCGAGAGCAGCCCGCCGCTGTCGCCGAACTGCACCCCGATCAGGGCGACCAGGGCGACGAGGGCGATCTGCCCGAGGGCCAGCACCGTGCCGGCGATCATCTTGCCGGCCAGCAACGCCCGCACCGGCACCGCGGCCACCAGGATCTCCACGATCCGGGTCTGCTTCTCCTCGACGATGCTCTGGGCGATCTGCACGCCGAAGGTCTGCGAGGTGATGAAGAAGATGAACGCGAAGGCGAACGGCACCAGGAAGGCCACCACCGGGTCCACCGCGTCGGGGTCCAGCAGCCGGACGGCGGGCTGGGTGCTCAGCGCCGCCACCACGTCGTCGGGGGCCTCGTCCATGGCCAGCACCGCCGGTCCGGAGACCACCGCGGCGTCGACGTCGCCGTCGCGTACGGCCTGCTCGGCGGCGCGGTCGTCGGGGACCGTCCGCACCTCGAGCCCCGCCTCGCGCAGCGGGCCGGCCGCCGCCGCGGTCACCGCCACGCTCGACGGGCCGCCGGAGAGCAGCGGTGGCAGGATGGTCGCGGCGGCGGCGATCAGCAGGAAGAACAGGGTGCTGAACAGGAAGGTGCGGTCGCGCAGCTTGACCCGGATCTCCCGGGCGGCGACCAGCCGGGTGGCCTGCGTGGTGTTCACTGGGCGACCTCTCGGAAGATCTCGGTGAGGGACGGGCTGACCGGGCGGAACGCGCGGACCGGGCCGCGGGCCAGCGCCGCGTGCAGCACCGGCTGCTCGTCCGCGCCGGGCGCGAGGTCGAACACGGCGCGCGCGCCGTCCAGGTCGACCAGGGTCACGCCGGGCTGGTCCCGCAGCCAGCCGGCGTCGGTCTGCACCACCAGCTCGTACCGGGGCACGGTGTACGTCGCGCGCAGCTCCTCCCGGCTGCCGGCGGCCCGGATCACGCCGCCGCCGATGATCACCAGGTCGTCGCAGAGCCGCTCGACGACGTCCAGCTGGTGGCTGGAGAACAGCACCGGCGCGCCCGCGGCGGCCCGCTCCCGCAGGACCGCCACGACCGTGTCCACGGCCAGCGGGTCGAGCCCGGAGAACGGCTCGTCGAGCACGAGCACCTCGGGGTCGTGCACCAGGGCGGCGGCGATCTGCGCGCGCTGCTGGTTGCCCAGCGACAGCGTCTCCAGCAGGTCGTCGCCGCGCTCGGCGAGCCCGACCCGCTCCAGCAGCGCGTCCGTGTTGCGCCGCGCGGCGTCGGCGGTCATCCCGTGCAGCCGGCCCAGGTAGGTCACCTGCTCCCGGACGCTCATCTTCGGGTAGAGGCCGCGCTCCTCCGGCATGTAGCCGAAGCGCTGGCGGGCCTGCCTGGTCAGCGGCGCCCCCTGCCAGGTGATCTCGCCGCCGTCCGGGGCGAGCACCCCGAGGATGATCCGCATGGTGGTGGTCTTGCCGGCGCCGTTGCCGCCCACGAAGCCGGTCATCCGGCCGGCGGCCACGTCGAAGGACACGTTCTGGAGCACCCGCCGGTCGCCGAAGCTGCGGTCGACGCCGTCGAGGCGGAGCACGTTGGTCACGGCGTTCACGCTAGATCGTCGGCCGCCGCCCGCCGTCCGTCCCGAGATCGAGCGCGCCGTCCCCCTCGTGGCGGAGACCGGTCAGCGGCCGGGGCGCACCACCTCGTGCTCGTACGCGAAGACCACCGCCTGCACCCGGTCGCGTAGGCCCAGCTTCGCGAGCACCCGACTGACGTGCGTCTTCACCGTCGCCTCGCCCAGGTGCAGCTCGGCGGCGATCTCGGCGTTGCTGGCGCCGCCGGCGACCAGGACCAGGACCTCCCGCTCGCGGGGGGTGAGGTCCCGCAGCGCCGCCTCGGGAGCCGTCCCCGGGCCGCCCCGCGTGACGGGCTCCCCGGGGCGGGCGAAGGTGGCGATCACCCGCCGGGTGAGTTCCGGGGCGAGCAGGCCGTCACCCCGGGCGAGCACCCGGATCGCCTCGATCAGGGCCTCCGGGGTGCCGTTCTTGAGCAGGAAGCCGCTGGCCCCGGCGCGCAGCGCGGCGAACAGGTAGTCGTCCCGGTCGAAGGTGGTGAGGATCAGCACGGCCGGCCCGCCCGGCCTGTCCTCCTCGGCGGTGATCCGCCGGGTGGCCTCCAGCCCGTCGACCCCGGGCATCTCCACGTCCATCAGCACCACGTCCGGCCGCAGCGCCCGGGTCATGCTGGCGGCGCGCTCGCCGTCGGCGGCCTCCCCGACCACCTCGATGTCGTCCTCCACCTCCAGGATGACCCGGAAGCCGGTGCGGACGAGGTGCTGGTCGTCGGCGAGCAGCACCCGGACCGGACGGTCGACCCCGGGCACCTCCTGGTCGGCGCTCACGCCGGCCGCCCCACCGGCAGCGGCAGCGGGAACCGGGCCCGGACCCGCCAGCCGCCGGCGGCCCGGGGGCCGACCTCCAGCTCGCCGCCGTGGGTGGCGACCCGCTCGCGCATCCCGACCAGGCCGAGCCCGTCGGCGTTCGCCGGGCGGGTGGCCCGTCCGTCATCGGTCACGTCGACCTCCACCTCGTGTGCCAGGTAGCGGATCCGCACGTCGAGCGCGGTCGCGCCGGCGGCGTGCTTGAGCGCGTTCGTCACGGCCTCCTGGGCCACCCGGTACGCCGCCTGGGAGACCGAGTCGGGCAGCGGCGCCGGATCCCCGTACACCCCCATGGTGGCCCGCAGCCCGGCCTCGCGGGCGCGCTCGACCACGGCCGCGACCTGGTCGATCCCGGCGGGACCCGGCTGCTCCGCGCGCTCCGGGCCGCCGTCGCGGGCGCGGAGCAGGCCGAGCATCCGGCGCAGCTCGTCGACGGCCGTGCGGGCGGTCTCCTCGATCGCGCTCAGCGCGGCGCGGGCCTTGACCGGGTCCTTGTCGAACACCCGGCGGGCGGCGGACGCCTGCACCCCCATCACCGACACGTGGTGGGCGACCACGTCGTGCAGTTCCCGGGCGATGCGGAGCCGTTCACCCACCACCGCGTGCTCGCGGATCTCGGCCTGCGAGCGGCGCAGCTCCTCGGCCCGCGCCTGCACCTCGTGCTGACGCCGGGCGGCCAGCCACGCGGTCTGCCCGAAGAAGTACGCGAACCCGAAGAAGAGCCCGTTGACCAGCACCCCGTTCACCATCGCCGCGAGCACCGGGGGCACGGGCCCGACCGCGCGGGCGAACGCGTCCGCCGGGATGCTGTCGATCGTGAGGGCGTAGTACGCGCCCAGCCAGATGAACATGGTGGCGATGACGCCGATGCGCAGCCGCCGGGCCAGCCGGCGGTCGGGGCCCCACGCGCCGAGGGAGTAGAGGGCCGCGAAGAGCCCCCACGAGGCGAGCTGCGTCTCCGGGGCGGAGCGCGCCTGGGCGGCGATGAAGCCGATCGAGACGACCACGGTGACGGCGGCGGGGAACCGGCGCCGCCAGATCAGCGGCAGCGTCAACGCGACGGTCCAGAAGACCTGCTCGGGCCCGGACGGCGGCGGCCCCAGCAGGAACGCCCCGGTGCTGCGGGCCAGGGTGAGGCTGACCAGCGCCAGGAGGGTCGCCGCCAGCCCGACGTAGACGTCGAACCGCCGCTGTTCCGGGGTCGGCCCCGGCCGCCGCCAGTCGTCGTCCGTCACGGTGTTCATCCAGGTCAGGATCTCATCCCGCCGGTCGCCGCCGGGCGGGAGCCCGGCCCGGGCGGGTGGCCCGCCCCGGCGCGCTGCTACCCCCGCGCGTGCCGGCGCCGGCACGCGCGACGGCCCGGCACGCGTGGCGTGCCGGGCCGTGGCGGTGGTGGATCAGGTGCGGTTGCGCCACGCCTTGACGGCGCTGTCGAGGATGTCCCAGAGCGTCACCAGCACGGTGCCGGCGATCACCGCGGTCGCCACCAGGTTCAGGTTGTCGCCCTCGCCGAGCCAGTCGAAGCGGGCCACGAGGTCGGGGTTGAGCAGCCGGTCGGTCGACATCAGCCAGACCACCGGCACCGCGAACGCCAGGTCGAGCACCGCGTTCACCGCGACCAGCGGCCAGGTCCAGCGCCCGGCCCGGTACTTGGCGAACTCCAGGCCGATCGTGGCCACCAGCACCACGATCAGGAACGGCAGCCAGAAGCTCCACAGCGCCGGATCGAGGACCGGCAGGTTGTCGTCGCCGTCGGTGGGCACGAACGACCGGAAGTGCTGCATCGGCAGGTAGGCGATGACCAGTGCCAGGAAGGTGACCGAGGCGGCGATGTCGGCCAGGGTGATCTGCCGGCCGGCCGTGTCCTCCGGGAGCTGGTCGACGCTCCACGCGGGCAGGTGCAGGGGGATCTTGGTGCGCTCCAGCACCGCGAAGACCGCGGTCACCCAGAAGGCGATCTGGACGGCCACCTGGATGGCGGCGGAGATGCCCGTGCCGATCCCCGCACCCACGTCGCCGCCGTCGGCGACCCTGAGCAGGCCGGCCAGCACGCCGACCAGGGCCGGGATGAAGCTGAGCAGCAGCTTCATCAGCCGCGCCCAGGCCAGGTAGTAGGCCGGGCCGATGAGCTGCAACCGGCGGTCGGCGTAGCGGGCGGCGAGCTTGTCCGGGTCGCCCAGCTCGGTGAGCACCTCCCGCTCGGCGGTGGTGGCGTCCTGCCCACCGGCCGTGCGGCCCTCGACCATGTCCTCGATCGAGGCGCGCAGCTCGGTGGCGATCTCCTCGCGGCGCGCGACCGGCACCGAGCGCAGGGTCGCGGCGAGGTATCGGTCGGTCAGGGTGGTCATCGGTCGGCTCCTTCGATCAGTCCGGTCAGGGAGGTCTGCACTGTGGCGAGGTCGGTGAGGAGCCGGCCCAGCACCGACTCGCCCTCCTCGCTGGTCCGGTAGAACTTGCGCGGCCGGCTCTCCTCGGTGTTCCACTCGCTGGTCAGCAGCCCCTGCTCCTCCAGCCGCCGCAGCAGCGGGTAGAGCGTGTTGGCGTCGACCGGAAAGCCGTGGTCGGCGAGGCGTTGCAGCAACGCGTAGCCGTAGTCGGGGCGGCGCAGCGCGACGAGGCTCGCCACCACCACGGTGCCCCGACGCAACTCCTGAAGGTGCGTTCGCAGGATCTCATCGCTCACCATGCGTCACACCATACTGTGTGGCACACACTATCGTCCAGCGATACATCATCGTGCTGGCCGCCATCAGTGTGTTCGGGCGAGACGGACGGCGGCGGACCCTCGGAGGGGTCCGCCGCCGTGGGGTCGACCGCTCAGCAGGACCGGCCCTCCCGGAAGCCGCGCTCGACGACCGACGCCGGCCCGACCTGGAGGTAGCCCACCCCCGGCCGGATCGGGTGACCGGTGAACAGCTCCACCCGGGAGCCGACGCGCACCAGGTACGCCGAGGCGTCGCCCGCGTCGTTGCGGATCATCGAGCCACGCGGGCCGTAGAGCTCCTCGAGGGCGGCGAAGGACATGCCCACCCCCGCGCCGGCGGGCGTGCGGGGCGGCGCGGTGGCGGTGCCCACCTCCACCAGCCGCCCGTCGCGGAAGGCCAGCAGGATCTTGCCCGCCCAGGCCCCGGTGACGCCGGCGTGGACCACGCCGTCGCAGTCGGGAGCCACCCAGTCGATGAGCCCGGCCGCCGACAGGCGCGCCAGGTCGGCCCCGATCCGGAACGGCCCGGCGCCCCGGACGCTGATGACCCGGGCCTCGTCCCGGTCGACGGCGCCGGGCGCCGCGCCGGGGTGGCCGCCGGACCGGTCGGGAAGGTGCCCGGCGGCGACGGCCGGCCGGGGCGCGGCGGTGGCCGGAGCCGCCACGGTGAGCGGCACGAGCCCGGCCGTGGCCAGCAGGGCGGTGACGACGGTGTACGAGAGACGGTGCACGGGGATCTCCTTCTCAGCGGTTCGGGTGTCCTTGTCCTCTTGGTCGCCCCGCCGACCGGATCGGTTCGTCGGGTTCCCGACCGATGCGCCTGCGGCCGGTCCGTCGCGGTGCCGAGGGCTCCCCCCGGCCCGACGCGGCGTCTACTGTCGAGGCGGAACGGCGGCCGGCGGTGCCGGTGTCGGGGGTGGTGCGGTGACCAGTCCGGAGCGGATCGGGCCCTACCGGATCGAGCGGCTGCTGGGCACGGGGTCGTTCGCGACCGTCTGGCTGGGCCACGACCCGGTGCTCGACTCCCGGGTGGCGATCAAGGTGCTGGCCGAGAACTGGCACCACGACCTGCGGGTGCGGGAGCGGTTCCTCGACGAGGCCCGCCTGCTGCGCCGGCTCGACGACGAGCGGCTGATCCGCGTCCACGCGGCCGGCGAGCTGGCCGACGGCCGGCCGTACTCGGTCATGGCCTGGGCCGACGGCGGCAGCCTGCGCGACCGGCTGGCGGCCGGCCCGGTCCCCCCGCCCGCCGCCCTGGATCTGCTGGCCGAGATCGCCGCCGGGGTCGCCGTCCTGCACCGCCACGGCGTGGTGCACCGCGACCTGACGCCGGGCAACGTCCTGTTCCGGTCCGGCCCGGACGGCGAGCGCGTGCTGATCGCCGACCTCGGGCTGGCCAAGGCCCTCGCCGCCGCCTCCGGTCTCACCGCCCGCGCCGGCACCCCCGGCTACATGGCCCCGGAGCAGGACGACCCGCTCGCCGTCGTCGACACCCGCGCCGACGTGTACGGCCTGGGCCGGCTCGGCCTCCGGCTCCTCGGCGCGGACGGGGAGCACGGGGCGGGCGGTCGGCCGCACCCGGGCGGGACGACCCGGCTGCGGGAGGGCGTGCCGCCCCGGGTGGCGGCCGTGCTGCGCCGGGCGACCGCCCCCCGCCCGGCCGACCGCCACCCGGACGCCGCGGCCTTCCGCACCGCCTTGTGCCGCGCCGCCACCGCACTCGGACGGCTCTGGAGCAACGCGTCGACGATCCGCTCCGCGAGCGGCACAAACGATTCCACCCGCCGACCCTCC
>NZ_JBFABA010000104.1:0-6967 GCF_040640115.1 Micromonospora sp. NPDC023644
GGCCGACGCGCCGTTCACGCCGGCCCGCCCGCCGGCCCCCGACGACGCGGCCGCGGAGCGGGAACGCGGCTGACCGACCGGCCGGCCCGGCGGGCGAGCGCGGCGAAGGCCGTCGCGTCGACGATGGCGGCGCCGCCGGGGTCGTTGTTGAAGTAGACGTACGCGGGCTCGTCGTCGCCGAAGCCGTCGGCGAGCCGGCGCACCCAGGAGGCGAGCGAGGTGCGGCCGTACCGGGGCCAGGGGTTGGCCCGCCCCTCGTGCAGGCGCAGGTAGCCGAAGTCGGTGGTGCGCCAGCGGGGTGCGACGGGCCGGCCGAGCCGGTCCGCCCAGACCAGTGCCGCCCGCCGCCGCTCCAGCACGGCGCGGGTGGCGTCGGTCCACCACGAGGGGTGCCGCGGCTCGACGGCGACCCGCACGTCGGCGGGGAAGAGCCGCAGCGTGGCGTCCAGCGCCGCCGGGTCGGCGGGCAGGTTCGGGGGCAGTTGCAGCAGCACCGGGCCGAGCCGGTCGCCGAGCGCGGTGGCCCGGTCCAGGAAACGGGCCACCGGCTCGGCCGGGTCGCGTAGGCGCTTGATGTGGGTGAGGTAGCGGCTCATCTTCACCGCCACGCAGAAGTCGTCGGGGGTGCGGGCCCGCCAGGCGGCGAAGGTGTCGCGCTCGGGCAGCCGGTAGAAGGCGTTGTTCACCTCCACCGTGGCGAACCGGGCGGCGAAGTGCTCCAACCAGAGCCGCTGCGGCAGCCCGGCAGGATAGAAGCGGCCCCGCCAGTCGCGGTACTGCCACCCCGAGGTGCCGAGCAGGATCATCCGCGCCGTCCCTACCAGAGGTCGAAGTGGAAGACCTCGAAGGCGGCGCCGTGGCGGACGCCCAGCCGGGTGCCGGCGGGGCGGCTGAGCCCTTCGAGGAACTCCTCGGCGTCGAAGCTGCCGTCGCCCAGCCCGGCCAGGTACGCGTCGTGCGCCCTGAGCGAGGCCACGCCCCGCTCGAAGGTGTCGGTGACGTCCACCCCGTGCGCGGCGAGGGGGGAGGAGGCGGCCCAGACCTGGCGTACCCCGTTCCACGGCTCGACCCCGTCGACGAGCTGCTCCGGGAACACCCACCGGTTGCCGGCGTCGCGGACGGCGTCCAGCACCGCCCGCCCGGTGGCGATGTGGTCGGCCTGGTTCAGCGTGTACGCGCCGTCCCAGGTGTCCCGGAAGTTGTTGGTGATCACGATCTCGGGGCGGTGCCGGCGGACCACCCCGGCCAGGGTGCGGCGCAGCGGCACGCCGTACTCGAGGATGCCGTCGGGGAGGCCGAGGAACTCCACGGTCTCCACCCCGACCAGGGCCGCCGACTCGCGTTGCTCCCGCTCCCGGACCTCCCTGGTCCGCGCCGGGGGCATCGCGTCGATGCCGGCCTCGCCGCTGGTGACGAGGCAGTAGACGACCTGTTTGCCCTGCGCCGTCCAGCGGGCGACCGCGGCGGCGGCGCCGAACTCCAGGTCGTCGGGGTGGGCCACGATCGCCAGCGCGCGCTGCCACTGCTCGGTCACCGGCTCGAGCGGGCGGGGCCCGGTCGTCTCGGTCATCGTCACCTCCAGGTCGAGAGGACATCCTGTCACCGTCGGCGCCGTGGCGCCGCGCGACGGCACACCTCCGACGGCCCGACCGGGCACGGCGAACCGCCGGTGTGAACCGGATCGGACGTCTACGGTGGGGTTAGAGAAGATCGCGCGGGGGGTACCACCCGCTGCACGACGGACCCCGGCGTAACGGCGGGGCGGCACATCCCTAGGGAGCACCGATGGCACTCAACGACGACGACATGCAGACCACCAGCGGCGGCGGCCTCGAGGGCCCGGCCGACGGCGGCGCGACCCCGGGCCAGCAGGACGGTGGCGCCGACGGTGGTGCCGACCGCGGTGCCGAGCGTGGTGCCGACAAGGGCGCCGACCAGGGTGCGGAGGGCCCCGCCGACGGCGGCGCGACCCCCGGCCAGCAGGACGGCGGCGCCGACGGTGGCGCGGAGGGCCCCGCCGACGGCGGTGCGACCCCGGGCCAGCAGGACGGTGGCGCCGACGGCAGCGCCGCCTGACGGATCGCCGTGACAGACATCGACCCGCCGGGCGGCCACGGCCGCCCGGCGGTGCCGTCCGAGGCCGCCGCCGCGCTCGCCCGCTGCGTGTCGGTCGAGCCCGCGAAGTTCGCCGCCGCCCACTGGGGCCGCACGCCGCTGCTCTCCCGCGCCGACGAGCTGCCCAACCCGGCCGGCTTCACGGATCTGCTCAGCCCCGCCGACGCCGACGAGCTGCTCAGCCGCCGCGGCCTGCGTACACCCTTCCTGCGGATCGCCAAGGACGGCCAGCTCGTGCCGGCGGCCCGCTTCACCGGCGGTGGCGGCGCCGGCGCGGAGATCGCTGACCAGGTCCTCGACGAGCGGGTGCTGGAGCTGTACGCCGGCGGCGCCACCCTCGTCCTGCAGGGCCTGCACCGCACCTGGCCGGCCCTGATCGACTTCACCCGCGAGCTGGGCACCGCCGTCGGGCAGCCGTTGCAGGTCAACGCCTACCTGACCCCGACCGGCAGCCAGGGCTTCGCCACCCACTACGACACCCACGACGTCTTCGTCCTCCAGGTCGACGGCCGCAAGCACTGGCGGATCCACCCGCCGGTGCTGCCCGACCCGCTGGAGAAGCAGACCTGGGGCGGCCGGGCCGACGAGGTCGCCGCCACCGCCGACGGGCCCGCCGCGCTGGACGTGGTGCTCGCCCCCGGCGACGCGCTCTACCTGCCCCGCGGCTGGCTGCACAGCGCGCAGGCCCAGGAGTCCAGCTCGCTGCACCTGACCGTCGGCGTACGGGCGCTGACCCGCTACGCCATGGTCGAGGAGTTGCTCGCCCTCGCCGCCGAGGACCAGCGGCTGCGCGCCACGCTGCCGTTCGGCACCGACGTGGCCGACCCGGACGCGATCGAGCCGGAGCTGACCGAGACGGTGGAGGCGCTGCGGGACTGGCTGCTGCGGGCCGACCCGGCGGTGGTCGCCGCCCGGCTGCGGCAGCGCGCCTGGCCGGCCGCCCGGCCCGCGCCCATCCGGCCCCTGGCCCAGGCCGCCGCGCTGGCGGCGCTGGACGTCGACACCCGGCTCGCCCCGCGCCCCGGCCTGCGCTGGCGGCTCACCCCGCGCGGTGACCGGGTCGCGCTGGTGCTGTTCGACCGCACGATCACCCTGCCCGCGTCGTGCGCGCCGGCCCTGCACGCCCTGCTCGGTGCCGGACCCGTCCGGGTCGGCGACCTGCCGGGGCTGGACGACGACGCCGACCGGCTCACCCTGGCCCGTCGCCTGCTGCGCGAGGCGGTACTGGTCCCCGCCTGACCGGGGGGCCACGGTCCAGCACGGGGCCACGCTTCAGAAACGGGGCCACGGTTCGGCAGCGGCGCCGCGATTCGGTGGCGGCGCCGCGATTCGGTGGCGGAGCCAGGGTTCGGCGGCGGGGCCGCGGTTCAGCGGCCGGCGACCAGCAGCGCGACGGTGGTCACCAGCCCGGCGACGAGCACGACGGTCATCGGCCGCGGGCCGAGCACGGCGTGCCGTCGGTCGGCGAGGACCTTCGCCGGCACCAGACCGACCAGCGGGCCCAGCAGGGTCACCACCAGGGCCAGCACCGGCAGCCCGACGCCCAGCTCGCCGCCGTACCGGTCGCCCGCCGCCCGGGCCGCGCCGCCGAGGGCGTACGCGAGCACCGCGCCGGCCACCCCGCACAACGCCAGCAGCGGGTTGACCGAGCCCGGCAGGTCGCCCGGCTGGCGGGTGCGGTTGAGCAGGTCCCGCACGCCGGCCAGCAGCGCAGCCGGGTCACCCGTCGCCCCGGGCACCGGCGCCGGTGGCCCGCCCACCCGGCGGCCCGAGCCACCGAGCCGACCGCGCAGCAGCTGCCACAGGTCGGCGACCTCGGCGTCCACCCGTTCCTGCTCCTCCCGGGCGTCCACCAGCTCCCGCTCCGCGCGCCGCAGCTCGGCCTCCGCCTCGGCGACGGCCCGCTCGGCCGCGGCGCACTGCTGGTCGTGCCAGGTGTGCGCCTCGGCCCGCTGGACGCGCACCCGCGCGCTCAGCTCGGCCAGCCGACGGATCTGGGCCGCGTACGTCTCGCTGGTCACCGGTTCGTTCATCGCGCGGGTCCGTAGGGGATGATCACCTGGCCGGTGCGGTGCACCGCCCGGTCGAAGAACAGCCCCCGCCAGGGGCGGGGATACCAGTCGGGGCCGCCGGTGCCCGGATAGAGCGACGAACCCAGCTCGCCACCGTGGGCGTCCAGCGCCACCCAGGCGCCGATCTGGTCCGTCCGGGCCGCCGGTCCGCCCAGGTCGGCGCGCATCCGGGCGACACCCCGCCACCAGGCCAGCACGTGGGTGCGCCGCTCCGGCCCGTCGTGCAGGATCCGGCGCAGCTCCTCCAGCCCCGTGCGCCGGCCGATCCGCGTCGCCAGCGCCCCGGCCGCCGCGTCGACGGCGAAGAGCAGCAGGTAGTGCGGGGTGCCCGGCGTGGCGAGCCCCTCGGCGGCCTCGACCATCAGCTCGCCGACCGTCTCCTCGTCGTACCAGGCGGCGTCGTCGGCGAGATCCTCGTAGAGGGACCGGGCGGCCGGGTCGGCGTCCGGGTCGAGGCAGGCGATGGAGAACCGGGCCGTGCCGGGGCGGTGCTGGCGGGCCAGGGAGCGGGCCGCCGCGTCGAGCACCGCGCAGGCCTCGTCGACCCGGGTGCCGAGCACCGCCAGGTTGCGGCCGGGAGCCCGGGGCAGCCGCAGCGCCGCCGAGCGGGCCTGCACGTCGATGATCTCGCCGAGCAGCGCGACCGGCGCACGCGGGTGCCCCGTCTCCGGCGCGGTCAGCGCCCGGTGGTCCGGCGCGTCGGCGAGCCGGGGGATCGCGTCGCCGTCGAAGAGACGGGCCGGTGCGGCGTCCTGCGGCCGCATCCGCCACAGCCGGTGCTGCAACTCGCTCCACGTCTCCCAGTCGCTGGCCGACGGGATCCGGGCCACCTGGTTGCCCTCCGCCATGCCCGACTCGGCGTTGACCACCGCGTGGTGGCGCGGCAGGGACTGGGCGGCGTCGTTGCGCTCGGCGAGGATCCGCAGGGCCTTCGGCAGCGCGATGCGCAACGTGAACTGCGCGACCAGGGCCGGCCGGCCCCACAGCGCCTCGATGCCGCGCACGTCCTGGGAAGCGAGCACCAGGTGGATGCCCTGGGAGCGGCCGCGCCGGGCCAGGTCCTCCAGCAGGTCGGCCGCCTCCCGGGCGACCACGTCCCGCCCGGCCAGCAGCATCTGGAACTCGTCGACCACCGCGACGATCCGCGGCCAGTGCCCTGTGGGGTCGACCGCGCGCAGCTCGGCGAGCTTGGTGACCTCGTGCTTCTTCGCGGCGTCGGCCCGCCGGCGCAGCTCCTCGGCGAGGAAGCGTAGCAACGCCAGGCCGAACTCCCGGTCGGTGTTGACGTTGATCCCGACGAGCCGCATGTGCGGCAGCCAGCTCGGGTCCCGCCGGCCCTTGGCGAACCGGGCGAAGGACACCCCCTCCTTGAAGTCCAGCAGGTAGAACTCCAGCTCGCTGGGGGAGTAGCGGGCGGCCAGCGCGCCGATCCAGGCGAAGATCAGGTTCGTCTTGCCGGTGCCGGACGGGCCGCCGATCAGCGCGTGCGGCGGGTAGTCGCCCAGGGTGAGCAGGACCGGCCGGCCGTGCGGGCCCTCGCCGATCGGGGCGGTCAACCCGGTGGCGGAATCCTCCCGCCACATCTGTTCCGGAGGCGGCAGCAGGTCGGTGAACGGGGTCGGGGCGGGGCCGGCGTTCACCCGTGCCGCCACCTCCCGGCAGGTCTCGGTGACCAGGGCCGGCGGGGGCGGTGGGTCGAGGCGTACGGGCAGGCCGGTCGGCCCGCCGATCCGGGCGCCGTCGGCGTGCGCGCCCACCCGCGTCACGGTGGGATCCTCGGGCAGTGACACGCCCCGGACCACCAGGTGCACGCCGCAGGCCGCTCCGGTGCGGACCACCCGGTCGAGTTGGCCGCGCTCGTGCCGCGACAGCTCGTCGCCGCCCAGCAGCACCGCCACCCGCCACGGCTCGGGCCGGCGACCGGTGGCGGCGGCCAGCTCGCGCAGCGAGCCGTACTCCCCGGCCAGCACCGTCTCGTTGATCCGGCGGATCTGCTCGACCAGGTCGTCGAGGAGCCGGGCCAGCCCGCCCGGGCCGACGAAGGTGAGCAGCCCGGCGGTGCCGAGGGGCGCGAAGCCGGCCAGGCCGCCGCCCAGGTGCTCGGGGTCGTAGCCGACCAGCCGGACGGCGCCCGGGTCGGCCCGCCCGACGCCGCGCAGCAGCAGCGCCGACACCACCGCGTCGCAGCCCTCCCGGTCGTCCCCGGTCAGCTCGACGTGGCCGGCGTCGAGCAGCGGCACCAGCGCCGGCACCGGTTCGGCGCCGGGGATGCGTACCGTGCCGATGCGCAGCGCGCCCGGCGGCTCGGCCCGCCTTGTCGGGGTGGACCGCCACCGCGTCCAGTCCGTGGAGGCCGCGCCGGGGGCCTCCCGCTGCGCCGCGTCCGCCGCGCGCCGGGCCAGCTCCGCGATCCGTGCGGCGTGCCGATCGGCGATCTCGGCCAGCCGCCGGTCGCGCTGCGCGCCCACCCGCTCCGGCACGACGGCCGCGGCCCGCCGGACCTTCGTCAGCCGCTCCCGGGCCGTGGTCAGCTCGGCCTGCGCGGTGGACAGCCGGGTCCGGGTCGCGCCGAGGGCCTCGCCCAGCATGCCCCGGACCCGGGTGACCAGCTGGCTGCGCCGGTCAGCCATCGACGCCCCGCCCGCGCGGATCCGCGCCGCCGCCCGCCGCCGGCCGGCCGGCCGGCGGACTCGACCAGACGCGGCCGGCCGACCCGGGCCGCCCCGCGGCGGGTCCGTCGGCGGCCGGTCCACCCCGTCGCGCCACCGGGCCGTCGGTGC
>NZ_JBFABA010000105.1:0-3428 GCF_040640115.1 Micromonospora sp. NPDC023644
TTGTCCGGCGGTGTCCTACTCTCCCACACCCTCCCGAGTGCAGTACCATCGGCGCTGGAGGGCTTAGCTTCCGGGTTCGGAATGTAACCGGGCGTTTCCCCTCCGCCATGACCGCCGTAACTCTATCGATATGTCAAACAACACCCACAGGGTCTGTTGTTCGTTCATCGAGAGTTGCACAGTGGACGCGTAGCAGCTTAGTAGTCAAGTCCTCGGCCTATTAGTACCGGTCAACTGAACCCGTTACCGGGCTTACATTTCCGGCCTATCAACCCAGTCGTCTAGCTGGGGGCCTTACCCCACCAAAGGTGGGTGGGATACCTCATCTTGAAGCGAGCTTCCCGCTTAGATGCTTTCAGCGGTTATCCCTTCCGAACGTAGCTAACCAGCCGTGCCCCTGGCGGGACAACTGGCACACCAGAGGTTCGTCCGTCCCGGTCCTCTCGTACTAGGGACAGCCCTTCTCAAGTATCCTACGCGCACGGCGGATAGGGACCGAACTGTCTCACGACGTTCTAAACCCAGCTCGCGTACCGCTTTAATGGGCGAACAGCCCAACCCTTGGGACCTGCTACAGCCCCAGGATGCGACGAGCCGACATCGAGGTGCCAAACCATCCCGTCGATATGGACTCTTGGGGAAGATCAGCCTGTTATCCCCGGGGTACCTTTTATCCGTTGAGCGACACCGCTTCCACTCGCAAGTGCCGGATCACTAGTCCCGACTTTCGTCCCTGCTCGACCTGTCAGTCTCACAGTCAAGCTCCCTTGTGTACTTGCACTCAACACCTGATTGCCAACCAGGCTGAGGGAACCTTTGGGCGCCTCCGTTACCCTTTAGGAGGCAACCGCCCCAGTTAAACTACCCACCAGACACTGTCCCTGAACCGGATAACGGTCCGAAGTTAGATACCCAAATCAACCAGAGTGGTATTTCAAGATTGCCTCCACCCATACTGGCGTATGGACTTCACCGGCTCCCACCTATCCTACACAAGCTAATTCGGATACCAATGTCAAGCTATAGTAAAGGTCCCGGGGTCTTTCCGTCCTGCCGCGCGTAACGAGCATCTTTACTCGTAATGCAATTTCGCCGGGCCTGTGGTTGAGACAGTGGGGAAGTCGTTACGCCATTCGTGCAGGTCGGAACTTACCCGACAAGGAATTTCGCTACCTTAGGATGGTTATAGTTACCACCGCCGTTTACTGGCGCTTAAGTTCTCCGCTTCGCCCCGAAGAGCTAACAGGTCCCCTTAACGTTCCAGCACCGGGCAGGCGTCAGTCCATATACATCGAATTACTTCTTCGCATGGACCTGTGTTTTTAGTAAACAGTCGCTTCCCCCTGCTCTCTGCGGCCATACAACGCTCCACCCGCGCGGGGCTTCACGTCTCCGGCCCCCCTTCTCCCTAAGTTACGGGGGCAATTTGCCGAGTTCCTTAACCACAGTTCGCCCGATCGCCTCGGTATTCTCTACCTGACCACCTGTGTCGGTTTGGGGTACGGGCCGCTAAGAACTCGCTAGAGGCTTTTCTCGGCAGCATAGGATCACTGACTTCACCTGAATCGGCTCGGCATCACGTCTCAGCCTTCATGTGTTGCGGATTTGCCTACAACACGGCCTACACGCTTACCCCGGCACAACCACCGGCCGGGCTCAGCTACCTTCCTGCGTCACCCCATCGCTTGACTACTACCCGCCAGGTTCCCACGCTCCCCCAGTTTGGTCCGAAGACCGCCCCAAGATCGGGTGGTTAGCACAACGAGGTTCATCAGGGACGCTCTTTCGCGGGTACGGGAATATCAACCCGTTGTCCATCGACTACGCCTCTCGGCCTCGCCTTAGGTCCCGACTCACCCAGGGCGGATTAGCCTGGCCCTGGAACCCTTGGTCATCCGGCGGAAGGGTTTCTCACCCTTCTTTCGCTACTCATGCCTGCATTCTCACTCGTGCCGCGTCCACAACTGGGTCACCCCGCTGCTTCACCCCCGGCACGACGCTCCCCTACCCATCCACACACCTGCACAAGGAATCAAGTCCAAGCAAGGTAAAAATGTGAATGCCACAGCTTCGGCGGTGTGCTTGAGCCCCGCTACATTGTCGGCGCGGAACCACTTGACCAGTGAGCTATTACGCACTCTTTAAAGGGTGGCTGCTTCTAAGCCAACCTCCTGGTTGTCTATGCGACCCCACATCCTTTTCCACTTAGCACACGCTTAGGGGCCTTAGCTGGTGATCTGGGCTGTTTCCCTCTCGACTACGAAGCTTATCCCCCGCAGTCTCACTGCCGCGCTCTCACTTACCGGCATTCGGAGTTTGGCTGATTTCGGTAAGCTTGTGGGCCCCCTAGACCATCCAGTGCTCTACCTCCGGCAAGAAACACGCGACGCTGCACCTAAATGCATTTCGGGGAGAACCAGCTATCACGGAGTTTGATTGGCCTTTCACCCCTAACCACAGGTCATCCCCCAACTTTTCAACGTTGGTGGGTTCGGCCCTCCACGCGGTCTTACCCGCGCTTCAGCCTGCCCATGGCTAGATCACTCCGCTTCGGGTCTAGGACACGCGACTGAACGCCCTATTCAGACTCGCTTTCGCTACGGCTCCCCCACACGGGTTAACCTCGCCACATGCCACTAACTCGCAGGCTCATTCTTCAAAAGGCACGCCGTCACCCCGCAAGGCTCCGACGGATTGTAGGCGAACGGTTTCAGGTACTATTTCACTCCCCTCCCGGGGTACTTTTCACCATTCCCTCACGGTACTCGTCCGCTATCGGTCACCAGGAAGTATTTAGGCTTACCAGGTGGTCCTGGCAGATTCACGGCAGATTACAGGGGTCCGCCGCTACTCGGGAACACCCACAGAAGACCAGCCACTTTCACCTACCGGACTCTCACCGCCTACGGTCAGCCATTCCAGACTGTTCGGCTAGCAACTGGCTTTGTAACTTCTCGAGTGCATGTCAGTACACTCAGCAGGGTCCCACAACCCCAACCACGCAACCCCTGACAGGTATCACACGCAGCCGGTTTAGCCTCAATCCGCTTTCGCTCGCCACTACTCACGGAATCACTATTTGTTTTCTCTTCCTACGGGTACTGAGATGTTTCACTTCCCCGCGTTCCCCCCACACACCCTATGTGTTCAGGTGTGGGTGACTGGACATGACTCCAGCCAGGTTTCCCCATTCGGACACCCTGGGATCACAGCTTGGTTGACAGCTCCCCCAGGCCTATCGCGGCCTCCCACGTCCTTCATCGGCTCCTGGTGCCAAGGCATCCACCGTTCGCCCTTGACAACTTGACCACAAAGATGCTCGCGTCCACTGTGCAATTCTCAACAAACGACCAACCCACAACCCGAAAGCCCCACACCAGCACCACCACAGTGATCGGTATGCGAGACCAGGCCATGCCTGGCAACCA
>NZ_JBFABA010000106.1:0-5022 GCF_040640115.1 Micromonospora sp. NPDC023644
GGGCGGGCCGGGGCGGGCGCCGGGCGGCGGGGCGGGCCGGAAGGGGCCGCTCACGACCCGCTCCCGGCCGGGGCCGGGCGGGTCACGCCTCGCCCTCCGGCGGCCGCCTGCGGGCCGGCGCCTTCTTCGCCGGCCGGACCGGCTCCGCGGCGCCCTCGGTCGGAGCGAGGGCGGACGGCGTCCGCTTGGCCACCGCCTTCTTGGCGACGGCCTTCTTGGCCAGCGCCTTCTTCGCGACGGCCGGCCTCTCGACCGGGGTGCTCGGGGCGGGGGCCGCCGAGGTGGGCGCGGCCGGCTCGGCGGCCCCCGGGGCGGCCGACGGCCCGGCCGGCGACCCGGCCGGCACGGGGGGCGTCGGCGCGGCGGCGGGCACGGGCGGCGGGGCGCCGAGGGTGGCCTTGGCGTCGCGGAGCTGACGCTCCAGCTCGTGCACCCGTCGGGTCAGCTCGGCGACCTCGTCGGCGGTGGCGAGCCCCACCGCGCCGAGGGCCCGGTCCACCTCGAAGCGCACCAGCTTGGTCAGCGCCTCACGGTTGGCCGCGCCGGTGGAGACCAGCTCCTCGGCGAGAGTCTGCAGCTGGGCGGCGGTCGCCCCGCCGGAGCCGACGACCCGGCGAACCGCGTCCTGGGCCTTCTTCCGGGGCGCCTCCGTCAGGCCCATGGCCAGCTCGAGGTAGGCGCGCCACGCGTCCTGCATGCCTGATTCCTTCCGCGGGGCGGGGGTGTGCAGGTGCCACGCTACCGGGCACCCCGGGACGCCCTGTGCGGTACGGTGCCGGGGACGGCGTGGCGAGCGGTGAGGGGGGCGATCGTGGCCAGCGTGGACGAATGCCGGCAGGCGTTGCGGGATCTGGCGGCCCGGCTTGACCGCAACGCGGAGACGGTGCGGGAGAAGGTCGACTTCGACCGGACGCTGGCCTGCCGGATCACCGACCTGGAGACCGCCTTCCACGGCCGGCTCTCCGGCGGTCGCCTGGTCGACCTGGCCGACGGCGACGACCCGAAGGCCAAGATCGCGCTGAGCACCAGCAGCGACGACCTGCTCGCACTGGTGCGCGGCGACCTCGACGTCACCCGCGCGGTCACGTCCCGACGGGTGTCGATCAAGGCGAACCCGCTCGACCTGATGAAGCTGCGCAAGCTGCTCTGATGCCACGGGCGCGGTCGGTCTCGCCGACGCGCACGCGAGCCGGTCGCAGTGGTGCCGGCGGCCGTCAGCCGGAGAGGCCGAGTTCGGCCAGGGCCTTCCCGGCCTCGACCGACCCGGCACGGATCCGCGCCGGCTGCGCCGACCAGGCGGTCGCGCAGAGCGCCGCCAGGGCATCCAGCGGGCGGCCCGACCCGGAAAGTTCCAGCGTGTCGTCCCGCGGGGCCACCGACCATCCGCCGGCATCCGCCGGGCCCGGGACCCGCACCACGGCCGCCGGGTCGAAGAGCCCCGCCAGGTCCATCGAGACGTACGTCGGCCTGCGGTGCGGCGGGGCGGCGAGCAGTTCCGCCGCGTCGCTCACGCCGGTGAGCACGAGCAGGCTGTCCAGGCCGGCCCGCCGGGCGCCCTCGATGTCGGTGTCCAGCCGGTCGCCGACCAGCAGCGTCCGGCCCTGCCCGGCACGGCGGGCCGCCGTGGTGAACAGTGCCGGCTCGGGTTTGCCGACGACCACGTCGGGATCGCGGTTGAGCGCCGTGCGCAGCACGGCGACCAGGGCGCCGTTGCCCGGCAGTGGCCCCCGGCCACTGGGCAGGGCCGGGTCGGTGTTGGTGGCGACCCAGGTCGCGCCGCCGCGTACGGCCACCGACGCCTCGGCCAGGTCCGCCCAGCAGACCTGCGGGCCGAATCCCTGCACCACCGCGACCGGCGACTCGTCGGCCCGGGACACCGGGGTCAGCCCCACCGCGCGCAGCTCGGCCCGCAGCGCCTCGGTGCCGACGACCAGCACCGCGGCGCCGGCGGGAAGCCGGTCGCGAAGCAGCTCGGCGGCGGCCGCCGCGGAGGTGAGGACCTCCTCGGGCCGGGCGGGCACGCCCATCCCGGTGAGCAGGTCGGCCACCTCGCTGGAGCGGCGCGAGGCGTTGTTGGTCGCGTACGCCACCGACCGGCCCTCGGCGTGCAGCCGGCCGACCGCCTCGACCGCGCCGGGGACCGGCCGGTCGATCAGGTAGATCACGCCGTCGAGGTCGAAGACGACCAGGGCGTACCCGTCGACCAGCCGTTCCCCGGCACCCGTCGTCATCGCTGCGCGGTGTCCGACCCGCCCGTGGCGGCGTCCGACTCGTTGGCGGCGCTGTCCGACCCGTTGGCGGCGGTGGGCTCGCCACCGCCTGCGGCGGCCGCGGTGTCGTCGCCGGCCGGACCGGCGGCGACGGCGTCCGCCTCGTCGTCGGTCAGCTCGTCCTCGGCCAGGTCGTCCGCGGGCACCGCCGCGACCGCTGCCTCGTCCTGCCGCTCGTCGGCGGTCCCCGAAACGTCCCGCCGGTCGTCGACGTCCTCGTCGGCGTCCTCGTCGGTCGGATCCGCGTCGCTGCCGAGGTCGGCGTCCGGCCGGGCCGGCACCGCGCCCGGGGCGCCGGGACCGGAGGCGACCGCCTCGGCGGGCTCCTCGTCCTCCTCGTCGCCCTCGATCACCACACCGTCGAGCTCCAGCAGCCGCTCGGCGGCGTCGGTCTCGCCCTCGGCGTCGACGTCGGCCGCCCGGGAGAACCACTCGCGGGCCTCGTCGCGACGGCCGACCGCGAGCAGCGCGTCGGCGTACGCGTAGCGCAGCCGGGCCGTCCACGGCTCCGCCGTCTCGCTCGTCAGGTCGGGAACCTGGAGCATGGCCACGGCGGCGTCCTTCTGGCCCAGGTCGCCCCGCGCCCCGGCCGCCACGATCAGCAGCTCGGTCGCGACGGCCCGGTCCAGCTTCTCCTGGTCCGCGCCACGGAACAGGTCGATCGCCCGCTCCGGCCGGCCCAGCGCCCGCTCGCAGTCCGCGAGCACCGCCAGGTGGCTCTGCAACCCGCTCATCCGGTGGTACGTACGCAGCTCCGCGATCGCGGTCTGCCACTCCCCCGCGTGGTACGCCGCCAGACCGACCGCCTCGCGGACGGCGGAGATCCGGGACGCGAGCCGACGGGCCGCCAGCGCGTGCGCCAGCGCCTCGGCCGGGTCCTCGTCGATCAGCTGACCCGTCGCCACCAGGTGCCGGGCGACCGTCTCGGCGACCGGCTTCGCCAGCGAGAGCAGTTCGGCCCGGACGTCCTTGTCGAGGTCGGTCGCGACGATCTCGTCGGGCAGTGCGGGAGCCGACGTGCGCTCCCCCTCCGCCTCCGGACGGTCCCGCCGCTCGTCGCGGCGCTCTCCGCCCCGGAAGCCGCCCTCACGACGGTCGCCCTGGCGGTCGCCGCCGCGGTAGCCACCCTCGCGGTCACCACCCCGGTAACCACCGGGACGGTCGCCACCCTCACGACGGTCACCGCCGCGGTAGCCACCTTCGCGGTCACCGCCACGGTAGCCGCCCGGACGGTCGCCACCCTCGCGACGGTCGCCGCCGCGGTAGCCACCTTCGCGGTCACCGCCGCGGAATCCGCCCGGACGGTCGCCACCCTCACGGCGGTCGCCGCCGCGGAAGCCACCCTCGCGGTCACCGCCACGGAATCCGCCCGGACGGTCGCCACCCTCACGACGGTCACCGCCACGGAAGCCACCCTCGCGGTCACCGCCACGGAATCCGCCCGGACGGTCGCCACCCTCACGACGGTCGCCGCCACGGAAGCCACCCTCGCGCGGCGGAGCGGAACGGAAGCCACCCTCGTGACGGTCACCGCCACGGAAGCCACCCTCGCGGTCGCCACCGCGGTAACCACTGGGACGGTCGCCACCCTCACGGCGGTCGCCGCCGCGGTAGCCACCTTCGCGGTCACCGCCGCGGAATCCGCCCGGACGGTCGCCACCCTCGCGACGGTCACCGCCGCGGAAGCCACCCTCGCGGTCACCGCCACGGAATCCGCCCGGACGGTCGCCACCCTCACGACGGTCACCGCCACGGAAGCCACCCTCGCGCGGCGGACCCGAACGGAAGCCACCCTCACGGCGCTCACCGCCGCGGAAGCCACCCTCGCGGTCACCACCACGGAAACTACCCGGACGGTCGCCACCCTCACGACGCTCGCCGCCACGGAAACCGCCCTCGCGCGGCGGACCCGAACGGAAGCCACCCTCGCGACGGTCACCGCCGCGGAAGCCACCCTCGCGGTCACCGCCACGGAAACCGCCCGGACGGTCGCCACCCTCACGACGGTCACCGCCGCGGAAGCCACCCTCGCGGTCACCGCCACGGAAACCGCCCGGACGGTCGCCACCCTCACGACGCTCGCCGCCACGGAAGCCACCCTCGCGCGGCGGACCCGAACGGAAGCCACCCTCACGGCGCTCACCGCCACGGAAGCCACCCTCGCGGTCACCGCCACGGAAACCGCCCGGACGGTCGCCACCCTCACGGCGGTCTCCACCGCGGTAGCCGCCGGAGCGCTCGTCACCGTCTCGACGGAAGCCACCTTCGCGGCGGTCGCCGCCGCGGGAACCATCGCGGTCGCCGCGGAAGCCGCCCTGGCGGTCGCCGGCGTCGCGGCGAGGGGCGCCGCCGCGGGAGTCGCCGTCACGCGGACCGGACCGGAAGCCTCCCTCGCGGGGGGCACCACCGCGGGAGTCGCCGTCACGGCGGTCGCCGCCGGCATACCCGCCGCGCTGACCGCCCCGGTCCTCCCGGTACGGGGGCCGGTCGTCGCGGCGCGGCGCGCCCTCGCGCCCACCCGAACGGTCTTCGTAGCGACGGGGACGATCTCCGCCCTGCGATCCTGAACTCACAGGTACATCCTTCCTCATTGCGTCACCCACGACGCTAACGCAGTCGAGGGCCGACCCGGATGGGGCGGCCCTCGACTGGAAAAGTTGTCCGGCGGTGTCCTACTCTCCCACACCCTCCCGAGTGCAGTACCATCGGCGCTGGAGGGCTTAGCTTCCGGGTTCGGAATGTAACCGGGCGT
>NZ_JBFABA010000107.1:0-4487 GCF_040640115.1 Micromonospora sp. NPDC023644
GTGTCCCTGGCGGATGCGTGTGTCCTGGTTTCGGCGCGGGGTCGGTTGATGCAGGCGTTGCCGGCTGGTGGGGTGATGGCGGCGGTCGGTGCGTCGGAGGCCGACGTGCGGGAGGTCATTGACGCGTCGGGTGCGGCGGTGGACGTGGCGGCGGTGAACGGTCCGGCGTCGGTGGTGGTGTCAGGTGCCGCCGACGAGGTGGCCTCGGTGGTGGCGGTGTGTCGTGAGCGGGGTTGGCGGGTCAAGGAGTTGTCGGTCAGTCACGCGTTCCATTCGCGGTTGATGGAGCCGATGTTGGGTGAGTTCGCCTCGGTGGTGGCGGGGCTGGATTGGCGGGTGCCGCGGGTTCCGGTGGTGTCGAATGTGACCGGTGCGGTGGCGGATGCGTTGGAGTTGGTGGATCCGGAGTACTGGGTGCGGCACGTGCGGCAGCCGGTGCGGTTCGCCGATGGTGTGGCGGCGTTGCGGGAGCAGGGGGTCGACACGTTCCTGGAGGTCGGCCCGGACGCGACGTTGACGGCGATGGTGGCGGAGGTCGTCGCGGATGGTGCGGTGCGGCGGGTTCCGGCGGTGCGGCGCGACCAGTCGGAGGTCGCCGCGCTGACCTCGGCTCTGGGGCAGTTGTGGGTGGCGGGCGTGCCGGTCGACTGGGCGGCGTACCACGGTCAGGCGGGGGCCCGGCCGCGCGTGGTGGACCTGCCCACGTACGCCTTCGATCATCGACGTTACTGGATCAATGCCGCGACGCGCTCCTACCGTCCCCCCGCCGCCGGGCGTAGCGCGGCCGACGAGGACTTCTGGCGGACGATCGAGGCGGAGGACCTGACGACCCTCGCCGAGAGCCTGGCCGTCGACGCCGACGCCCCGCTCGCGGACGTGCTGCCGGCGCTGTCCACCTGGCGACGCCGCCGGGACGCCGAGGCCACCCTCGACTCCTGGCGCTACCGGGTGGCCTGGCAGCCACTCACCGACGACACCGCCCGCGCTGAGACGACCGATTTCCTGCTCGTCGTGCCGGCCGACGCCGACGCGGCCGTGGCGGACTGGGCGGCTGCCCTCGGCGCCGCCGGTGGGCGGATCGTCGAGGTCGACGCCGCCTGCGACCGGAAGCGGCTCGCCCACGACCTCGTCGAGGCGTCGGCCGGCCGCGACGCGGACGCCCTGCCCGTGCTCTCCCTGCTCGCGTTCGACACCCGGCCGTACGCCGGGGCCGACTCCGTGCCGACGGGCCTCGCCGGCACGGTCGCGCTCGCGCAGGCGCTCGGGGACGCCGGGCTCACCGCCCGGCTCTGGATCGCCACCCGTGGCGCCGTCTCCGTCGGCTCCCGCGACCGGCACGTCGACCCCGTGCAGGCGATGGCGTGGGGCTTCGGCAGCGTGCTGCGCGCCGAGCACCCGCACCGTTGGGGCGGGCTCGTCGACGTTCCCGAGCAGCCCGACCAGAACGTCGTGCGCATGCTCCGGACGCTGATCGCCGGCACCGGCCGGGAGGACGAGGTCGTCCTGCGTCAGAACGGCGCCCACGCCCGCAGGCTCGTCCGTGCGACGTACGGGGACACCGGTCCGCGCCGATCCTGGACGCCTCGCGGCACGGTGCTGATCACCGGCGGCACCGGGGCCCTCGGCCGGCACGTCGCACGCGCGTTGGCCGCCGACGGCGCCGAGCATCTCCTGCTGGTCAGCCGGCGGGGTGGCGAGGCGCCGGGCGCGAGCGCCCTCGCCGAGGAACTCGCCGGGCTCGGCAGCCGGGTCACCCTGGCGTCCTGCGACGTGGCCGACCGGGCCGCGCTCGCGGCGCTGCTCGGCTCGATCCCCGACGAGCTTCCGCTGAACGCGGTCGTACACACCGCTGCCGCCCTCGACGACAACGTCGTCGACGCGGTGAGCGTCGACCAGCTGGCCACCGCCCTGCGGGCGAAGGTCGACGCCGCGCGCAACCTGGACGAGCTGACCCGGGGGGCGGACCTCTCCGCCTTCGTCCTCTTCTCCTCCCTCGCCGGTCTCATGGGCGCCGCGGGGCAGACCACCTACGCGCCGGGCAACGCCTTCCTCGACGCGCTGGCGCAGCGGCGTCGCGCCGAAGGGCTCCCGGGGACCTCGCTCGCCTGGGGCCTGTGGGCCGACGGCGGGGTGAGCGCCGGGGAGTTCGAGCAGCGGCTGAAGCGCACCGGCTTCGGTGCGATGGCGCCGGAGACGGCCGTACGCGCCCTCACCCGGGCGCTGGACCGCGACGAGACCTACCTCGTGGTGGCCGACATCGACTGGGCCCGGGTGGCCGCCACCGGCGGTCGGCGCTCCCACCCGCTCGTCGGGGACCTCCTGGCCGCCGCCGGCGCGGCGGGAGCCGCCGACGCCCCCGTGCCTGCGGCCGACCTGCGCCTCCGCCTGTCGGGAATGTCCGGTGCGGAGCAGCTGCGCGCTCTCGGCGAGCTCGTCCGTGCCGAGGTCGCCGCCGTGCTGGGCCACGACTCCGCCGAGCGGGTGGCACCGGACCGGGCGTTCCAGGACCTCGGCTTCACGTCGCTCGCGGCGGTCGAGCTGCGCAACCGGCTCGACGCGGCGACCGGCCTCGCGTTGCCGAGCACGCTCGCCTTCGACTACCCGAACTCGGCGGCCCTGGCCGGACACATCCACGCCGAGCTGCTCGGCGGGCAGGCCCTTCCCGTCCCGGCCGGCATCACCGGCACCGTCGTGGGCGACGACCCGATCGTCATCGTCGGCATGGGCTGCCGTTTCCCCGCCGGAGCCGAGTCCCCGGAGGGGCTCTGGGAGCTGCTGACCGCCGGTGCCGACGCGATGTCGGACTTCCCGACCAACCGGCACTGGGACCTGGAGTCGCTGGCCGGATCCGACTCCTACGTCTCCCGGGGGGCGTTCCTGGCCGACGCGGGTGGCTTCGACGCGGAGTTCTTCGGCATCTCGCCGCGTGAGGCGCTCGCGATGGACCCGCAGCAGCGGCTGCTGCTGGAGGTCGCCTGGGAGGCGTTCGAGGACGCCCGGATCGAGCCCCTCGCGCTGCGCGGCAGCCGGGTCGGGGTGTTCGCCGGCACCAACGGGCAGGACTACGAGACCGTCGTGCGTCAGGCCGGGGAGTCGCTCGCCGGGTTCGGCGCGACCGGTGCCTCGGCGAGCGTGTTGTCGGGCCGGGTGGCGTACTCGTTCGGGTTCGAGGGGCCGGCGGTGACGGTGGACACGGCGTGCTCGTCGTCGCTGGTGGCGTTGCACCTGGCGGTGCAGGCGCTGCGCTCCGGCGAGTGCGACCTGGCCCTGGCTGGTGGCGTCACCGTGATGGCGACCCCGGGTGCCTTCATCGAGTTCTCCCGCCAGGGCGGGCTGTCGGCGGACGGCCGCTGCAAGGCCTTCGCCGAATCGGCGGACGGCACGGCGTGGGGCGAGGGCGTCGGCGTGCTGGTGGTGCAGCGGTTGTCGGACGCGCAACGCGACGGTCGTCGGGTCCTGGCGGTGGTGCGTGGCAGCGCCGTGAATCAGGACGGTGCGTCGAACGGGTTGACGGCGCCGAACGGCCCGTCGCAGCAGCGGGTGATCCGGCAGGCCCTCGCAAATGCCCGGCTGGGTGTCGGGGACGTCGACGTCGTGGAGGCGCACGGCACCGGAACGACGTTGGGTGACCCGATCGAGGCGCAGGCCCTGCTGGCGACGTACGGGCAGGGTCGGGATGTGCCGTTGTTGTTGGGGTCGGTGAAGTCGAACATCGGTCACACGCAGGCGGCTGCCGGGGTGGCGGGGATCATCAAGATGATCTTGGCGATGCGGCACGGGGTGGTGCCGGCGTCGTTGCACGTGGATGCGCCGTCGTCGCATGTGGACTGGTCGTCGGGTGCGGTGGAGTTGGTGACGCAGTCGCGGTCGTGGCCGGGGGTGGGTCGTCCGCGTCGGGCGGGCGTGTCGTCGTTCGGTATCTCCGGGACGAACGCCCACGTGATCATCGAGCAGCCGGAGCCGGTGGCGGAGCTGGCGTCGGAGCTGGCGGTGGCGTCGGCGGGCGAGGCGGTGGCTGCGGCGGTGGAGCCCGTGGCCGCGTCGGCTGCGGAGGCGCGCGGCGAGGCCGATGGGATCGGTTCGGCGGGCGCGGCGTCCGTACCGGTGCCGTGGGTGGTGTCGGGGCGTTCGGAGCGGGGTCTGGTGGGTCAGGCGGCGCGGTTGGCGTCGTTCGTGCGGGACCGGTCCGTGTCGTCGGTGGATGTGTCGTGGTCGTTGGCGACGACGCGGGCGGCGTTGGAGCACCGTGCGGTGGTGTGGGGTGGCTCGGTCGAGGAGTTGACGGCGGGGCTGTCGGTGGTGGCCGAGGGCCGGTCGGCGGGTGTGGTGTCGGCGGGTCGTCGGGCGGTGTTGTTCACGGGTCAGGGTTCGCAGCGCGTCGGGATGGGCCGCGAGCTGTACGAGGCGTTCCCGGTGTTCGCTTCGGCTTTCGACGGGGTGTGTGCCGAGATAGATGCGCATCTGCCGCGTGGGTTGCGGGAGGTGGT
>NZ_JBFABA010000108.1:0-4383 GCF_040640115.1 Micromonospora sp. NPDC023644
GGCCCCCGCCCCGGCGGCCCCGGCCCGACGGCGTACGGCCGACGTCGCCGCACCGCCGCCGGTGGTGGGTGCGCCCGTCCTGCCGCTGCTGCCGCCCGGCCCGGGCGTGGACGTCGACGCGCTGCGCGCGGCCGTGGCGGTGGCGGCCGGCCGCGCGGCGGCGCTGCTGCGGGGTGAACGGTGATGCCGCCACTCGGGCATCCGCGTGCTCTCCCGAGCGCCCGGGTTCGACCGGCGGCCGTCGGTCAAACCGGCGGCGGCAGGCCCGCGTCGGCGATGCGCTGGCGCATCGATCGCCGGCCGACCGCGGCGAGCACCTCGTGCAGCAGGTCGGCCAGCGGCACGGGCAGCTCCGCGTCCAGTTCGCGTATCGCGGCGCTCGTCGCCGCCCACTCGGCCTCGATCACCGGCAGCAGCTCGCGGGCCCGGTCGCTCAGGTGCACGACGCGCTGGCGGGCGTCCGCGCCGGGGACCACGTCGACCAGGCCGGCACGGGCCATCTGGGCCACGGTCTGGCTGGCCGCCGAGTGGGTGACGCCGACGCGGCGGGCCAGGTCGCGGATGGGCAGCGGCCCGTCGGCGACCAGCACCCGCAGCGGTGGCGAGAACCGGGGCCGGTAGTCGGCCAGGCCCCGCTCGGCGTAGACCGCGGCGACGTCGCCGTCGAGTACGTCGAGGACGTGCCGCAGCAGCGTCCCCAGGGCCTCGCGTTCCGGTGCGTCGCTCACCCCGCTAATGTAACAGCGCTGTTGCATTGGATGGTGAGAGGGAGGAGTGGGTGATGGCCGAGCGATATCCCCTGGTCGAGCCGTACGCGCACGGGATGCTCGACGTGGGTGACGGTCAGCTCGTGTACTGGGAGACCTGCGGCAATCCCGACGGCAAGCCCGCCGTCGTGCTGCACGGCGGGCCCGGCTCCGGCTGCACGCCCAACTGGCGGACCTTCTTCGACCCGGCCCGCTACCGGGTGACCCTGTTCGACCAGCGCGGCTGCGGTCGCAGCACCCCGCACGCCGCCGACCCGGCCGTGGACCTGTCCACCAACACCACCGACCACCTGATCGCCGACATCGAACTGCTGCGCGCACACCTCGGCGTGGAGCGTTGGCTGGTGCTCGGCGCCTCCTGGGGCGCCTCCCTCGCCCTGGCGTACGCGCAGCGGCACCCGCGCCAGGTCAGCGAGCTGGTGCTGTTCAGCGTGACCGCCGGCACCCGCCGGGAGATCGGGTGGATCACCCGGGACATGGGGCGGATCTTCCCGGCGGAGTGGGCCCGCTTCCGCGACGGCGTGCCGCCGGCCGAGCGCGACGGCGACCTGGCCGACGCGTACGCCCGGCTGCTGGCCGACCCGGACCCGGCGGTGCGCGAGCGGGCGGCACGGCAGTGGTGCGACTGGGAGGACACCCACGTCGCCACCGCCCCCGGCCACCGGCCCGACCCCCGCTACGCCGACCCGGTGTTCCGGATGCTGCAGTCCCGGCTGGTCACGCACTACTGGCGCAACGGGTGCTTCCTGCCGGAGGGGCAGCTGCTGCGCGAGGCGGGGCGGCTGGCCGGCATTCCCGGGGTGCTGCTGCACGGCAGGCTCGACATCAGCAGCCCGCCGGAGGTGGCGTGGCAGCTGGCGCAGGCGTGGCCCGACGCCCGGCTGGAGCTGTTGGACGCCGCCGGGCATGGGTCGGGCAACGGCATGGCGGAGCGGGTCGTGGCGGCGCTGGACGACTTCGCCGGGCGCCGCTGACCGCTCGAGGCCGGCTCACCCCACTACGGTCTCCCTGCCGTCGCGCACCACGAACTCGCCGGCGGTGGTGGCGCCGAACCCGGCCCGGCGCAGGGTCAGCGCGACGGCCCTCGCGCCGCCGCCGGCCAGCGTCGAGTCGGTGATCCGGTAGGACGCCGGGGTCGCGCCGTCGGCGAACAGGCGCTTGCCCTCGCCGACGACGACGGGGAACTGGAGCAACCGGTACGTGTCGACGAGCCCGGCGTCGTGCAGGGCGCGTGCGAGCTGCCAGCTGCCGTGCACCTGAAGCTCGCCGCCCGGCTGCTCCCTGAGTCGCCGCACCTGCGCGACGATGTCGCCGCCCCGCAGCACGGTGGTCCTCCCCCAGGCCGCGTCGGCGTCGGAGAGGGTGTTGCTGACGACGTACTTCGACCCTGTGTTGAGGGCGGTGGCCACCAGGTTGTCGGGGTCGGTGACCTGCGGCCAGTAGCCGCGCATCATCTCGAAGGTGCGCCGGCCCAGCAGGAAGGCATCGGCCTGCCGGAACCATTCGTCGACGGAGTCGAGCTGGCCGTCGCCGCTGTGCGGCACGAGCCAGCCTCCGCGCGTGAAGCCGTTGCTGGTGTCCTCCTCGGGCCCGCCGGGGCCCTGCATGACGCCGTCGAGGCTGACGAAGGTGTGGACGCTGATCTCCATGCGATGTCTCCCGGGCAGGGCCTGCGACGCGCAGGCTACGGATGCGGTGGCGGTGCTCCGACGGAGCACCGCACACCCGAAGCCTCCTACCGACGGATTCTACTGTCAAGACAAAAAAAGTTGTCGGTGGAGTGCGGGTCGCGCGGGGCGCGGCTGCACGGCTACGGCACCATCCAGGACAGCAGGGGCGTGGCCTGCAACCCGACCAGCAGACACATCAGGGCGAGCAGCAGCACGCTCGGGCCGAACATCCGCCGGAACAGCTCGCCCTCCCGACCGGTGAGCCCGACCGCGGCGGCGGCGATCGTGAGGTTCTGCAAACTGACCATCTTGCCGAGCGTCCCGCCGGAGGCGTTGGCCGCGGCGAGCAGGACCGGATCGAGCCCGGCCCGCTGCGCCGCGGCCACCTGCAACGCGCCGAACAGCGAGTTGGACGACGTGTCCGAGCCGGTCAGGGCGACGCCGAGCCAACCGAGGACCGGCGCCAGGACGGCGAAGAACCCACCCGCGCCGGCCATCCAGACGCCCAGCGTCGCGACCTGCCCGGCGGCGTTCATGGTGAACGACAGCGCCAGCAGCCCGACCACCGTCAGCACGGCCCAGCGCAGCTCGAACAGGGTGCGCCCGTAGAGCCCGACGGCCTCGCGCGGCGGCACCCGCAGCAGCGCCACCGTGAGCAGGCCGGCCACCAGCAGCAACGAGCCGGGAGCCGCGAGCCAGGCGAACCGGAACGTCGCCAGGGGCGACGGGGCGCCGGAGGCGGTGACGACGTGCAGCCCCGGCCAGGAGACCGCGAGCGTGCCCGCGTCGAGCAGCCGCTTGACGGCCGGCACCTGGGAGACGGCGAAGACCGCCACGATCGTCACGTACGGCGCGTACGCCCGCCACTGCGACCCCGCCGGCGCCGGCGCGTCACGCTCCGGCAGCCCCCCGCCGACCGCCACGGCGACCGGGCGCCGCGCCACCACGGGCCGGCGGGTGACGAGCAGCAGGACGCCCATCCCCGCGAAGGCGGCGGTGATGTCGGCGAGCGCGGCCGTCAACCAGTTCGCGGTGACGAACTGGGCCACCGCGAACGCGCCGCCGCACGCCAGCGCCGGGCGCCACAGCTCGCGTACGCCCCGACGGCCGTCGGCGACGGCCAGCAGGACCAGCGGGACGACGACCGCGACCACCGGGACCTGCCGGCCGGCCATCATGCCCAGCTCCGTCGCCGGCAGCCCGGTCACGCCGGCCAGCGTGGTGATCGGCAGGCCGAGCGGCCCGAACGCCGCCGGCACCGTGTTGCCGACCAGCGCCACGGCGGCCGCCCGCACCGGGCCGAGGCCGAGGGCCAGCAGCATCACCGTGGTCACGGCGACCGGCGTGCCCTGCCCGGCCAGCGCCTCGAGCAGCGACCCGAAGCAGAACGCGATCACCAGGGCCTGGACGCGGCGGTCGTCGCTGATGCGGGCGAAGCCCTGCCGCAGCGTGTCGAAGTGCCCCGTGTGCACGGTCAGGCGGTGGATCCAGATCGCGGTGCCGAACGTCCAGACGAGCGGGAACAGCGCGAAGGTGGCGCCCTGGCCGGCCGCCAGCAGCGTCTGCGGCAGCGGCACCCGCCACAGCCACCAGGCCAGCGTCACCGCCACGCACAGCGCCCCGAACGCCGCCACCCAGGCCCGCGTACGCACCACCGCGAGCAGCACGAACAGCGTGAGCAGGGGCAACGCGGCGCAGGCGGCGCTCAGCGCGAGCGACCCGCCGACAGGCTGCAGGGGTTGCTGGTACATCGGCACCGCCTCGGCTGCGGACGCCCTGACCCGGATGGCGTGGGTACGGCCCATCCCACCGGACGCGGCCACCGCGGCGCCTCTCCCAACGTGCGCAGACCGGCGCGCGACGGACCGGGCGGTCACGCCCGGCCGGGGCCCGGTCCTGGTTCACCGCGCTGCCGCGGACGACGGCGAGGACGCGGTGGCCGTTGC
>NZ_JBFABA010000109.1:0-3506 GCF_040640115.1 Micromonospora sp. NPDC023644
TGTTCGCTGGTGGCGTCGGTGAGCAGTCGCAGCTGCGGCATGCCCGGGTTGGGTGGGACGAGTGCGACCGGCGGTTCGACGCGGCGGTAGCGGGCGTGCAGGGCCTCGTGTCGGCGGTGCACGTCGCCCAGGGCCGCCATCAGGGCCCGCAGGTCCAACTCACCCTCGATCCACCAGGTGGTCGGGCAGACCAGTTCGAAGGGGAGCCACACGCACTTGGCGACCGACAGGGTCAGCGGGACGGGCTTCGACGGACCGGGGCGGCCGGTGACGGGCGCCTCCGGTTCGGCCCTGGGACGGCGGGGCGCGGTGGCGAGCCAGCGGGCCAGCCCCTGCGGCGTGGGGGTGCGGTGGATCTGCGAGACGGGCACGACGACGTCCGCGGCCTCGTCGATGCCCACGGCCACCGCCGCCGACTGCAGGGACGTGCCGCCGAGATGGAAGAAGCCGTCGTGCGCGCCGACCCGGTCCAGCCCGAGCACCGTCGCGAACACCCCCGCGACGAGGCGTTCGGCGTCGGTCGCCGGCTCCACGTACGCCACGTCCAGGTCGGGGCGCTGCGAGCCCGGTTCGGGCAGCGCCCGCCGGTCGATCTTGCCGGTGCCGCCGACGGGGAAGCGGTCCAGGACCATGAGCACGGCCGGGACCATGTAGGGCGGGAGCACGGCGGCGGCGTGGTCCCGCAGCTCCGCGGGGACGGGGGTACGCCCCTCGCGTCCGGTGACGTAGGCGACGAGGCGGGCGGTGCCGTGGTCCTCGCGGCGGGTGACGACGGCGGCGCCGACGTCGGGGTGCTGGGCGAGGACGGTCTCGATCTCGCCGAGTTCGATGCGGATGCCGTTGACCTTGACCTGGTGGTCCATCCGGCCGAGGATCTCGAGTGCCCCTGCGGCGTTCCACCGTCCGAGGTCGCCGGTCCGGTAGGCGATCCCGCCGCCGTACGGGTCGGTGACGAACCGTTCGGCGGTCAGTTCGGGGCGGTTGAGGTAGCCGTCGGCGACTCCGAAGCCGGTGATGAGGATCTCCCCGGGCACGCCCATGGGCACGAGGCCGAGGTTGGCGTCGACGACGCGGAGCTGCCGATTGGGCATCGGCCGTCCGATGGGCACGTACGCGCCGCCCCAGCCCGCCGACGCGTCGAACCACGTGCACGCCACGGAAGCCTCGGCGGGCCCGTACGCGTTGACCAGGCGGGCGCCGGCGGCCATCCACCGGTGCGCCATGTGGGGCGGGATGGGCTCCCCGGCGAGGGTCACGCAGGACATGCTCGGGCAGTCGGCGGGGTCGACCGCGGCGAGGTTGGTGGGCGGGCAGAAGGCGTGGGTCAGCTGTTCCTTGGCGATCAGGTCGGTGAGGCGGCGGGCGTCGAGCAGGTCGTCGCGGGAACAGGCCACGACGCGGGCGCCGGAGGTGAGGGCGGTGAAGATCTCGCCCAGGGCGACGTCGAAGACCGGCGCGCAGCAGTGCAGCATCCGACTGTCCGGGCCCACCGCGCACTCGTCGCGCATCCAGGCGAGGAAGTTGGTCAGCCTGTCGTGCGACAGCACGACGCCCTTCGGGGTGCCCGTGGAGCCGGACGTGTAGATCACGAACGCCGGCGCGGACGCCTCGACGGCCGGCAGGTCGACCGGTTCGTGCGCCTGCACGGTCGGCCAGTCGTCGTCCAGCGCGACCACCCGTACGCCGTCGGGCCGGGGGACGCGTGGGGCGACCTCGCCGACGGTGAGCACGACCCGTGCGCCGTGGTCGGCCAGCAGCACGCGCATCCGCTCCGTCGGCCAGGAGACGTCCATCGGCGTGTACGCCGCGCCCGCCCGCAGCACGCCCATGGTGGCGATCAACGTCCAGAGGCTGCGATCCAAGGCCAGCGACACCACGTCACCGGGCCGCACACCCAGCGACCGCAGGTGGCCGGCCAGCGCCCCCGAGCGGCGTGCCAACTCCGCGTACGTCAGCACCTCGCCGCCGGCGACCCCCGCCACCGCCTCGGGCGTGCGCCGCGCCCACTCCAGCACCAACTCGTGGATCGGCTGACCCGGCACCTCACGCGCCGGGCCCCGGCCCCACCCCAACAACCGCTCCCGCTCCGCGCCCCCCAGCAACGGCAACCCCGACAGGCCGACCCCCGGCTCCGCTAGGCCCGCGGACGCCAGCACCATCGCCTGGTCCACCAGGCCCCGCACCCACTGGGCCGAGAAGCCGTCCGCCGCGTAGTCCACCCGCACCGCCGAGCCGTCGCGGGCGACGGCCACCACCACGTCCACGTCCACCACATCCGGCCCGGCCTCGGCCACCGGCGCGTCCGCCAACCCCACCACCACCGGACCCACCGCACCGGCGGCCAGGGCGACCGGTGCGGCCAACGCCGCGCCGACCCGCGACACCAGCTCCCCGAAACAGGGGTCACCCGCGACGTCGACCCGCAGCCCGCCACCCGACGACAGCCCCACCACCACCTCGGCCTGACCGGTGTAGCGGGCCAGCACCCCCAGGACGCCGGCCAGCACCACCGCGCCCGGGGACGGCGCGCCCGCCAGGTCGGGCAGCTCCACCGCCCGGAACTCCGAGGCCGCCCGGGCCGGCCACGCCGTCGGCCGGCGCAGGTCGCCCACCAGGTCGAGGACCTCGAAGTCGGCGCCGGTTCCGGCGGCACCCGCGGCCTGGTCCCGACCACCAACGAACCCGACAGACATGAGTCAACCTCCGATCAGGGCCGGCGTGGACCCACGGGGGTACGCCGGGCGGGAAGAACCACGAACTCCGGGGACGCGGCTGGCGCGCCCACGGCTGACAAGCAGTCCGGTGTGGACGGGATGGACGGTCAACCAGCGGTGGGGGAGCCCGCCGGCCCGGCTTCCAGGAAGCGCAGCATGTGCCCGTTCAGCTCCTCGGCGAAGCGGTACGGCAGGTAGTCGGTGCGGATGGTGACGCGCAGGAGGGCATGGTCGGCCCGGGGCAGCACCTCGACCGTGAGGCCGTTGGGCACCTCCCGGGCGTACGGGTCGACGACCTCCTCGGCCCAGCAGCCGGGCAGCTCCAGCGGCACGACCACGTTGTCCTGGAACACGAAGGTCGGCAGGCTGGCGACCACCTCGCCGGAGAGCCCGGCGGCGGGGTCGTCGGCGGTCTCCGCGAAGGGGACGTCCTGGGCCCGCATGAGGTCGGTGATCGTCTCGTTGACCCGCAGGACGAGTTTGTCGTCCTCCGGCCCGTCGAAGCGCACCCGGACGCAGTTGAGGTTGAGCCGGGTGGTGAAGGCGGAGTCGAGGACGCGGCTGCCCCGCTTGGCCACCACCATCAGCAGGCCGATGTCGTCCTGCTGGTGGACGGCGCGCAGCGCGGAGGCGAATGCCGCGACGAAGTAGCTGGAGCGGCTGAACCGTTGTTCCCGGGCGGCCTGGTCCCAGCGCTGCATGATGTCGGGGGTGACGGTGACGATGTGTCCGGCCTTGGGTCCCCAGGCCAGTGCCTGCTCCAGTGGGGCGGTGGCGGGGCCCTGGCCCTGG
>NZ_JBFABA010000110.1:0-3474 GCF_040640115.1 Micromonospora sp. NPDC023644
CCACCGCCGGCGCGGTCGGCGCCGCGCCGGCCGCCCGCGCCGCCGAGGCCCGGCACGCCGGACTGGTCGCCGCGCTGCGCGAGCGGGGCGTCCGGCACGTGCACGGCGGCTACTGGACCTGCAACCGGCTCATCTTCGCCACCCGCGAGGACGTGCTCTGCGCGGTCGTCGACGACGACCTGCGCCCGGGGCACGACCGGTACCTGCCGTACCGCCGGGCGGTGCTGCGGTCGGCCGCGCCGGCCTGGGTCGCGCCGGCCGGCTCGCCGCTGGCCGCCCGCCTGGACGAGCGCCGGCGTACCGATCCGGCCGCGCTCGACCTGGTCACCGTCCCCGGCTGGCGGATCTACCTGCCCCGCCCCTGACCCGCGCCCTCGCCCCGGTCGCACGCACCGCCCGAAGGTCTGCACCTCCACCCCCGACCTTGTCGCGCGTGGCCGGGGCCGTCGCGCTCCGCAGCCGGCGGACCGCCGGCCGGGGGTCCGTCAGCGCGGTGCGGTGGGCTCGCCGAGCAGGCCGAGGCGGTGCGCCAGCGCGGCGGCCTCCACGCGGTTGCTCACGTCGAGCTTGGCGATGATCCGCGAGACGTGCACGCTGGCCGTCTTCGGCGAGATGAAGAGCCGCTCGGCGATCCGGCTGTTGCTCTGGCCCTCGGCGACCAGCCGCAGCACCTCCCGCTCGCGCAGGGTGAGCAGGTCCGCGCCGGGACGCCCCCGCCTCGCCCCGCGCAGGCCGACCCGCCGGGCCAGGGTGGCGGCCTGCTCCGCGAGCGGCGCCGCGCCCAACCCGTCGGCGAGCGCGGCGGCCTCGGCGACCGCCGCCGCCACCTCGTCCCGCTCCCCCACCGCTGCCGCCGCCTCGGCGAGCGACAGCAGCGCCCGGGCGAGGGGGTACGGCTGCCCGTCGGCCCGCCACGCCACGACCGCCGTACGCCACGCCGGAAGCTCCTCGCCGCTGGCGGCCAGGAGGGCCGCCACCTGGGCGGCGTGCGCCCGCTCGGCCGGATGGCGGGCCGGCAGGGCTGCGGCGTGGGCGGACACCGCGCCGGCCAGTTCGGCGTCCCCGCTCCGCGCGGCGGTCCGGGCGACGGCGCTGAGCACCGGCCAGCCCTCCCGGGGCAGCTGCGGCAGCCGCTCGTCGGCCAGCGCGGCGTGGGCCGCGCGTACCGCCCCGGCCGGGTCGTCGGCCGCCAGCGCCGCCTCGATCCGCAGCTCCCGCAGCGGCAGCCGGTGGTTCGGCCACAGGTAGGGCCGGGCCAGGAAGGCCAGTGCCCGGTCCACCAGTTCCTCGGCGGCGGGATGGGCCCGGGCCAGCCGGAGCCCGGCACGGAGCTGCAGCCAGTGCAGGCCGGACACGCCCGGCAGGTCGATCCGGGCCGCCTCCGCGCAGGCGGCGTCGGCCTCGTCCCAGCGACCCAGGGCGATCAGCGCCTCGGCCTGGTTCGACAGCAGGTACGCGCCGGTGGAGCGGCTGACGCCGACCCGGCGCGCCTCGGCCGCCCCGGCGGCTGCCGCATCGGCGGACTCGGCGTACCGGCCCAGCTCGAACAGCACGTCGGAGAGGTGGACCAGCGCGCCCACCAGCGCCGGCGCGGAGCCGGCGGCGCGGGCCCGCTCCTCGGCCAGGCGCAGCCCGGCCAGGCGGCGCTCGGGCGACGCCTCGGTGCGGCACAGGAGGGTGATGCGGGTCGGCAGCAGCTCCAGGTCGTCGCCGAGCGCCTCGACCGCCTCCGCCGCCTCGGCCGCGAGCGTCCCGACCTGCTCCGGGTCCAGCCGGAACAGCTGCGCGGCGACGTCGGCGAGCAGCCGGACCCGTTCCGGCCCGTCCGGCCCACCGCTGGCCAGCCGGTACGCCTCCCGCAGCTCGGCCGCCCCGTCGCTCTTGCCGAGCATGGCCAGCATCCGGCCGCGCCGGTCCAGCAGCCGCGCCGCGCGCAGCGGCTCCGCCCCGACGTCCACGTCGGCCAGGGCGGCCCGGGTGAGGGTGAGCGCGCGCTGGTAGTCGCCGGCGGTGGTGGCGGCCGCAATCGTCTCCTCCAGCACCGCGAGGTGGTCCATGTCGAGCCGCTCGGCCGCGTCGGGCACCAGCTCCCACAGCTCCAGCACCCGTTCCAGCAGCCGGCTCTGCTCCGCGTACGCGTACCGGTCGGCGGCGGCGCGCGCCGCCGTGCGGGCGGTCACCAGGGCCCGGGGGTGGTCGTGGGCGGCGTACCAGTGGTGGGCGGTCTCGGCCGGGGCACGGCCGGCGGCGACCAGGTGCGGCTGGGCCTCGATGGCCGCCGCCCAGCGGGCGTGCAGCCGGGCGTGCTCGCCGGGCAGCAGCTCGTCGTGGACGGCCTCGCGGACCAGCGCGTGCCGGAACTCGTAGTCGCCCTCCGGGTCGGCCACCACGAGCTGGGCGGCGACGGCGGCGCGCAGCGCGTCCTCCAGCTCCGGCTCGGGCAGCCCGGCGACCTCGGCGAGCAGCTGGTGGGCGAACCGGGTGCCGCCGGCGGCGGCCATCCGCAGCACCCGCTGGGCGGCGTCGGGCAGCCGGTCCACCCGGGCCAGCAGCAGGTCGCGCAGCGTCTCCGGCAGCGTGGCGCAGCCCATCGGGTCGCCGGCCGCGGCCAGTTCCTCGATGAAGAACGGGTTGCCCTGGGTGCGCTGGTGGATGTCGTCGACCGCGCGGGCGAGCGGTTCGGCGCCGAGCAGGTCCGTCAGGATCGCCCCGGTGCCGTCCCGGTCGAGGCGGCCCAGCTCGACCCGCTCGACGCCGCGGGCCCGGTCCAGCTCGGCGAGGAAGGGCCGCAGCGGGTGCCCGCGGTGCAGCTCGTCGGTGCGGTAGGTGCAGACCAGCAGCAGCCGGGCGGTGCGGGCGGCGCGCACCAGGAAGGCGATCAGGTCGCGGGTGGACCGGTCGGCCCAGTGCAGGTCCTCGATCACCAGCACCAGGGGCTGCCCGGCGGCGAGCCGCTCGAACAGCTCGGCGACCAGGTCGAACAGGTAGCCGCGCGGGGCGTCCGGGACGAGCGCGACGGCGGGCGCGGCGATGCCGGCCGGCCCCCGGGCCAGCTCGGGCAGGAGGCGGGCGAACTCGGCCTCGTACCCGTCGAAGACGCCGGGACCGTCGCGGCGCAGCACGGCCCGCAGCGCGGCGGCGAACGGCGCGAAGGGGAGGCCGGCCTCGCCGAGTTCGAGGCACTGGCCGACCAGCAGCCGCGCGCCGCCCTCGGTGGCCGACCGGCCGAACTCCTCCAGCAGCCGGGTCTTGCCGACTCCGGCCTCGCCGCCGACCAGGACGGTGGTCGGTTCCCCGGCGCGGGCCCGGCCGAGGGCGTCGCGCAGGGCCGCGAGCTCCTGCTGGCGGCCCACGAGGACGGTGCTGGCGGCGCGTGCGGTCACGGCACCGAGCATGCCACGGCCCGCGCCGCCGCCGGCTCCGCTGACCGGCCGGTCAGCCGACGGCCCCCCCCGCCGGCCCCGCGCGGGGCCG
>NZ_JBFABA010000111.1:0-2751 GCF_040640115.1 Micromonospora sp. NPDC023644
GCCTGACCACCTCATCGTCGGTCGGTGCCACACCCACCTGCATCTCCACGATTGCGCGCTTGGCCGCACCCTCCGCCGCCTGTCCGCCCTGCGCCGCCCCGTCCGCCCTGCGCCGCCCCGTCCGCCCTGCGCCGCCCAGTCCGCCCTGCGCCGCCCAGTCCGGCCGGCACCGCCCAGTTCGGCCGCGCCCACGAGCAAGGCCGCCACCACGGCCACGGCCAACCATTGCGACCACGGCCACCTCCACCACCAGGGCCACGGCGACGGCCGCCACCAGGGCCACGGCCGCGGTCGACGCCGTCGTCCGGGGTGTCTGGCCGAGGGGCCGCCGTCACCGTCCCGGGCCGGGTCGGAGGGGCCCACCACCACGCGGAGGGGCGACCGCCGGGACCGGTCCGGCGCGCGGCGGACGAGCCCGTCCGTCACCGTCGCTGATGGACACCGAAGGTGACGGCGACGTTACCACCGACACTCGACGGCGGTGGCCCGCGACAGCCGGACAGGGCCGTCCGACTGGTCCCCGGCCGGTCCCGGCCGCCCCCGGGCCGGCGGCGGAATCGCGCAATCTGGAAGGCGTGCCGACCGGCGTACTTCGTCATCCTTGATGGGCCGCCGGGAGCCGTACCACCGGCCGGCGGTGACACCTCGTCCACACTGCATCGTCAACAGGGGGCCCACCTGTGACCCATTCTCCGGTAAAGAACGCGTCCACACCCCCGGAGGCCATGCCGGACCGCCCGCGGCAACCGGCGGGCGAGGGGAGGGAACCGACGCCGCGCGGTGGACCCTCGTGGTGGCGTCGCCCGTGGGTGCTGCCCGCCGCGCTGCTCGCGTTCGCGTTCGTGTTCCTGTTCGTGCCGCCGTACCTGACCTTCGACCCGGACCAGGCCCGCCTGCAGAACCTGCGCCGGGACATCCCGTGGCACTACGGCTTCCTGGTCGCGCACGTCATCTTCGGCACGGTGGCGATGGTGACCGTGCCGTTCCAGGTGTGGCCCCGGCTCCGCCAGCGCTATCCCGCCGTGCACCGGTTCATGGGCCGGGCGTACGTCTTCGGCGGGGTGATCCCCTCGGCGCTGACCTCCCTGGTGATCGTGCCGTTCGCGATGGGTCCGGTCGGCAACACCATCGGCGCGCTCCTCTGGCTGGCCGCGACCCTGTACGGCTGGCGGATGGCCCGTCGGCGGCAGTACGCCAGCCACCGCCGCTTCATGATCTACAGCTTCGCGCTCTGCATGCAGATCATCGAGGGGCGGGTCATGGTGCTCACCATCCCGTTCATTCCCGGCTTCGAGCCGTCCTCCATGCCGCTGCTGCTCGAGACGGCGAGCTGGATCGGCATCGTGCTCAACCTGCTGGCCGCCCAGTGGTACCTGGAGTGGTCGGCCCGGCGCAACAGGGCCTCGCTGGCCACGGCCGTGCCGGCCAGGTGAGGCGTCACCGGTCGCGGCACCCGGCCGCGTACCGGCACCCGGCCGCCGTTCCCACCCGGAACGGCGGCCCGGGCCATCACGACGGACAAACGGAGGTGCCGGATGCGGGCGGCAGTCGTCCCGGAAGTCAACGCCAGATGGGAAGTCGTCGAGCTGCCCACCCCCCGCCCCGGTCCCGGTGAGGTGCTGGTCCGGGTACGCGCCTCGGGTCTCTGCGTCAACGACGTGCTCGCCTCCCGGGGCGCCATCCCGTTCCCCGCCGTGAGCCCGGCGGTGCCCGGCCACGAACCGGTCGGCGAGGTGGTCGAGGTCGGCGCGGGGGTGACCGCCCGCCGGGTGGGGGACCGGGTGGGCGTCACCTGGGTGCAGGGCGCCTGCGGCCGGTGCGACTACTGCCGGCTCAACCTCCCGCTGTCCGGGCAGGCGGCGCTGAACTGCCAGGCCCCCCGGACGACCGGCTTCACGGTGCCGGGCGGCCAGGCCGAGTACGTGGTGGCGGTCGCGGAGGCCACCGTGCTGATGCCCGACGGGCTCGCGTACGAACTCGCCGCCCCGATGATGTGCGCCGGGTACACCGCCTGGAGCGCGTTGCGTCAGGGCGAACCGCGGCCGGCGGAACGGGTCGCCGTGCTGGGCATCGGGGCGGTGGGTCACCTCGCCGTGCAGTTGTCCCACGCCTGCGGCTTCGAGACGGTCGCGGTCACCCGGTCACCGGACAAGCGGGACACGGCCCGGCGCCTCGGCGCCGACGCCGTCGTGGGCGACGGCGCCGAGCTGCGCGAGCTGGGCGGCGCCGACGTCATCCTGGCCACCGGCAGCTCCTACCGCAGCGCCGCGGAGAGCCTGCGTGGGTTGCGGGTCGACGGCCGCCTGGTCCTGACGGGCCTGGACTCGCCCGCCGGGTTCGACCTGGCGCCCCCCGGCGCCCGCCCGTTCTTCGCGCAGCGGCACCGCATCATCGGCGCCACCCACCACGGGCTGCGGTACCTGACGGAGGCCCTGCGCCTCGTGGCCGCCGGCCGCTGCGCACCGGTGGTCGAGGAGTTCCCCGCGACCCGGATAGCCGACGCGGTGGACCGGGTGGCGAAGGGGGACGTGCGCTTCCGCGCCGTCGTCTCCTGGTGAGCCGGGGGCGCCACGTCGCCCGCCGGTACCGTATTTCCGCAACGATTGTGGCCCGATTCTCCGCGCTGTTCGGCAGTCGCGGAAATCGCCATTTTCTGTCGCTCGCGATTTCCCCGTCGTCCGGTGGGCCGGCGGACCGCAATCGTGGAGATGCAGGTGGGTGTGGCACCGACCGACTATTGGGTGGTCCGGT
>NZ_JBFABA010000112.1:0-2036 GCF_040640115.1 Micromonospora sp. NPDC023644
GAGGGTCAGGTGGTGGTGGCGGATGTGCGGTGGGATCGGTTCGTGCCGTCGTTCACGGCGTTGCGTCCGTCCCGCCTGTTCACCGACATCCCCGAAGCGCAGGCGGCGATCGAGGCAGCGGCCCGCACCGAAGCCGGCCCCGCCGACCAGGCCTCCGCACTCCGCGACCGACTGGCGGCCCTGACGCCGCCGGAGGTCGAGGCGTCCCTCCTGGACCTCGTACGCTCCCAGGTCGCCGCGGTGCTCGGCCACGCCACCGTGGAGGCGGTGCCGCCGGACCGGGCGTTCCAGCGCCTCGGCTTCGACTCGCTCACCGCCGTCGAGCTGCGCAACCGGCTGACCGCCGAAACGGGTCTCGCACTGCCCTCCACGCTCGTCTTCGACCACCCGACGCCGGCCGCCCTGGTCGCCTTCATCCGGGAGACGGTGCTCGGCGCCCCGGGCGACGCGCCGGCCGAGCGCAGGGTCGCCGCGGTGGACGACGACCCGATCGTGATCGTCGGAATGGGCTGCCGCCTTCCGGGTGGCGTCGGCACCCCGGACGAGCTGTGGCAGCTGCTCTCCGCAGGGGGCGACGGCATCTCCGAGTTCCCCCTCGACCGGGGCTGGGACAGCTTCCTCAGCGGCGGCCTGTCCGACACGTCCTTCGTCCGCAGGGGCGGCTTCGTCTACGACGCCGGCGAGTTCGACGCCGGGTTCTTCGGCATTTCGCCACGCGAGGCGCTGGCGATGGACCCGCAGCAGCGGCTGCTGCTGGAGACGTCGTGGGAGGCCGTTGAATCGGCGGGCATCGACCCGACCAGCCTGAGGGGCGGCGCGGTCGGCGTCTTCGCCGGCGCCAGCTTCCAGGGGTACGCCAGCGGATCGGTGGGTCGTGCCCAGGAGGTCGGCGGCCACCTGCTCACCGGCAACGCGACCAGCGTGTTGTCGGGCCGGGTGGCGTACTCGTTCGGCTTCGAGGGGCCGGCGGTTACGGTGGACACGGCGTGCTCGTCGTCGCTGGTGGCGTTGCACCTGGCGGCGCAGGCGCTGCGCTCCGGCGAGTGCGATCTCGCCCTGGCCGGCGGCGTCACCGTGATGGCCTCACCGGCCACGTTCGCCGAGTTCTCGATCCAGGGCGGCCTGTCCGCCGACGGCCGCTGCAAGTCGTTCTCCGACGCGGCGGACGGGACCGGCTGGTCCGAGGGCGTCGGCGTGCTGGTGGTGCAGCGGTTGTCGGACGCGCGGCGCGACGGGCGCCGGGTCCTGGCGGTGGTGCGCGGCACGGCCGTGAACCAGGACGGTGCGTCGAACGGTTTGACGGCGCCGAACGGCCCGTCGCAGCAGCGGGTGATCCGGCAGGCGTTGGCGTCCGGGGGCCTGTCGGCGGCCGACGTGGACGTGGTGGAGGCGCATGGCACGGGTACGACGTTGGGTGACCCGATCGAGGCGCAGGCCCTGCTGGCCACGTACGGGCAGGGTCGGGATGTGCCGTTGTTGTTGGGGTCGGTGAAGTCGAACATCGGTCACACGCAGGCGGCTGCCGGGGTGGCGGGGATCATCAAGATGATCTTGGCGATGCGGCACGGGGTGGTGCCGGCGTCGTTGCACGTGGATGCGCCGTCGTCGCATGTGGACTGGTCGTCGGGTGCGGTGGAGTTGGTGACGCAGTCGCGGTCATGGCCGGGGGTGGGGCGTCCGCGTCGGGCGGGCGTGTCGTCGTTCGGTATCTCCGGCACCAACGCGCACGTGATCATCGAGCAGCCGGAGCCGGTGACGGAGCTGGCGGTCGCGTCGGCGGGCGAGGCGGTGGCTGCGGCGGTGGAGCCCGTGGCCGCGCCGGCTGCGGAGACGCGCGGCGAAACCGGCCGGACCGGGTCGGCCGACGCGGAGCCGGTTCCGGCGTCCGCCTCTGCCGGGGGCGTGGGGTTGCCGGTGCCGTGGGTGGTGTCGGGGCGTTCGGAGCGGGGTCTGGTGGGTCAGGCGGCGCGGTTGGCGTCGTTCGTGTCGGGTCGGTCCGTGTCGCCGGTGGATGTGTCGTGGTCGTTGGCGACGAC
>NZ_JBFABA010000113.1:0-1947 GCF_040640115.1 Micromonospora sp. NPDC023644
ACGACGTCTACGTCGCACTCTCCACCGGCACCACCTTCAACCCCAGCACCAAATGGCACGACTTCTTCGGCCTCAACGGCGAAACCACCCTCTGAACCCCGTCCCGTGTAGCCAGAAAGCTCCGCGCCGCGGTTCTCGTACGCCCGGCGCGGTCCGACCAGATGGAGGATCCATGGAGAACACCCCCGCCGTCCGCCGGCCCGTCAGCCGCCGACGTCTCCTGACCGGCGCTGCGGGAGTCGCCACCGCCGGCGCGTTCGCCGGCGCCCTGGCCGCGCCGCTGCCCGCCTCCGCCGCCCAGGACGGCCACGGCCTGCGCATCGTGGACCGCAACGAGAACGGGGGCCGCCTGCAGTACTACCGCTTCGCCACGGACGCCATCGAGTGGGACCCGGCGGTCAACGTCCTGCTGCCCGACGGCTACCACACCAGCGGCAAGCGCTACCCGGTGCTGTACCTGCTGCACGGCGGAGCGGCCGACTTCCGGACCTTCCACATGCAGGACAACATCATCAACCTGACCGCCGGCAGGGAGATCATCGTCGTCATGCCGGACGCCTCCACCGGCTGGTACTCGAACCCGGTCAGCAGCAACACCGGTCCCCGCAACTGGGAAACCTTCCACATGGCGCAGCTGCTGCCGTGGATCGAGTCGAACTTCCGCACCTTCCCCGAGTACAACGGTCGCGCCGTGGCCGGCTTCTCCATGGGCGGCTTCGGCGCCCTCAAGTACACCGCGAAGTACTACGGCCACTTCTGCTCGGTCAGTTCCCACTCCGGCCCGGCCAGCCTGCGCCGGGACTTCGGCCTCGTCGTGCACTGGGCCAACACCACGTCGGCCGCCATGGACCTCGGCGGCGGCACCGTCTACGGCGCCCCGCTGTGGGACGAGGCGCGGGTCACCGCCGACAACCCGGTCCAGCGCATCGAGAGCTACCGCAACAAGCGCATCTTCCTGGCCGCCGGCACCTCGCCCGACCCGATCAACTGGTTCGACTACGTCAACGAGACCCAGGTGCTGGCCGGTCAGCGCGAGTTCCGGGCGGCCCTGGGCCGGGCCGGCATCCCCCACGAGTGGCGGGAACTGCCCGGCGGCCACTACTTCCGGCACGAGATCTTCGTCCAGGATCTCAACGGGATGCTCGGACGCCTGCGCCGCGCCGGCTGACCCTCGTCCAGTCCGTTCGAGTCTTCCCCGACGGGAGTCACCCCATGTCACGGCATCCGAGGACCGGGGCGCGTCGCGTCCTGGTCGCCCTGCTCACCCTGGCGGTGGGCGTCCTGACCGGCGCGGTGGCGACATCGTCCCCCGCGCTCGCCGCGCCGAACTTCAAGGCCCCGTTCCCGTGCGGGCAGCGGTGGACCTACGACCACCACAGCGCCGAGGTCCGGCAGGCCCTGGACTTCGTGCGGGCCGACGGAGGCACCACAGCGGGCACGCCGCAGGTCGCCTCCGCCGCCGGCGTCGCCCGGCGGTACTCGCAGCCCAGCGGCGCCGGCAACTACATCGTCATCGACCACGGCGGCGGTTGGACCACCTACTACTTCCACCTCAGCTCGTATTCCGTGCCCGACGGGGCGTACGTGCAGCAGGGCCAGCAGATCGGCACCACGGGCAGCACCGGCAACTCGTCGGGGCCGCACATCCACTACGAGCAGCTCTACAACGGCGTCGGGCAGACGATCGTGATCAACGGGACATCGCTGGCGCCGTATCCCGGTCGGTACCACGAGAAGTACCTGGTCAGCGACAACTGCGGCCCGTCGCCGTCGGGTGGCCGGTATCTGGCGGGTTCGCCCACCGACTTCACCGGCGACGGCCGCGACGACATCGTCGCCTTCACCCAGGGCTCCCTCAACGACGTCTACGTCGCCACCTCCACCGGCACCACCTTCGCCGGCACCTCCGTCAAGTGGAACGACTTCTTCGGCCTCAACGGCGAAACC
>NZ_JBFABA010000114.1:0-1723 GCF_040640115.1 Micromonospora sp. NPDC023644
GAACGCCAGACCGGCGATACCAAGAACGCTGTTACGAATGAACGTGTTCATCAGATGTGCTCCATTCGGGGGTCGGCACCCACACCGAAGGGGGATTCGGCTTGTGCGGGCGCAAGCACCGTCCGGCGCTCATGAACAACTCAGGGGATCTCCGGCGTCTCGCCGAAGGAAAGATCAGATCGGCCCTGTCGGCCGGGGATCAGATTGGCCGTGTCGGCCGAAGGATCCGGGCTGCTTCGTGGGGCGGGGGATGCCCTCACGTCGGCCGGACCATGTGTAACGACCGCCGGCCCGCCATCATTCCGGGCCCCAGCCCACCACCCATGCAGCGGCGCGCCCTTGCTCGGTCGTACGCAGGGTGTAACGACCCCGCCCCGGCCACGATTCCGCCGCCACGATGCCCCCGGTCACACCCCGAAACCGGACACCGGCCCCGATCGGGAACGCGATGACGCCCGCCCGCCGATGCTGCACCCGACACCCATCACGCAACCGGACACCATTCGCACCGCGGTCGAGGCGCGACCGGTGGGGACCTTGGTACGGGACGGCCCGTGGCGGGGCGGTTCGTGCCAGGAGCACCGGTGTCGCCGGTCGGCACTCATGATCGGTTGACGCTGCGCCGGGCTCCGCGCGGCCCTCCGCCCGGGACGACGTCAACGGATCATGGGGACACCGACCGTGAACCAACCGGCCGTGATCAGAACGCCATGCACCCCACAACGGCCGGGAAACCTACACGCCGCCCTGATCACCGGCGGGCATGGCCCGGGGTGGAGAGTGAGGCGAGGGCGGCGAGCGGCAGGGACGGGGTGTGGCCCGCCGTGCCCCGGCGTAGGGATCAAGCCTGACCGCCCGGAGCCGGGTACGGCGGGCCACACCCCCACCACGACGGCACGCAACCAGCCGATGACCGGCGGGGCGGCGACCCGGGGACCACGACCGTGGCCACCCCAGGCACGCCAGCGGACGACCGACGTCCGGCGCAGGCCATAGGGTGGTTCCGTGGCGACCCTTCTGCTTCTGCGACACGGCCGGACGACCGCGAACGCGGACGGCGGGCTGGCTGGCCGCCAGCCCGTCGAGTTGGACGAGACGGGCCGGGCCCAGGCGACCGCGGTCGGCGAGCGGCTGCGGGCGGTGCCGCTCGCGGCGGTGGTGACCAGCCCGCTGATCCGGTGCCGGCAGACCTTGGAGCTGGCGTTGCCCGGGGTCGCCCCGGTGGCCGAGGAGGGGCTGATCGAGTGCTCCTACGGGGCCTGGGAGGGGCAGCCGCTGAAGAAGCTGGCCAAGGAGCCGCTCTGGCCGGTGGTCCAGCAGCACCCGAGCGCCGCGGTCTTCCCGGAGGGGGAGGCGATGGCGGCGATGGCGGCGCGGGCGGTCACCGCGGTGCGTACGTGGGACGCCCGGATCACGGCCGAGCGCGGCCCGGAGGCGGTCTGGCTGGCGTGCAGCCACGGCGACGTGATCAAGGCGATCGTGGCCGACGCGCTCGGCGTACACCTGGATCTGTTCCAGCGGATCGTGGCCGACCCGGCCTCGGTGACGGCGATCCGCTACACGCCGCTGCGGCCGTTCCTGCTGCGGCTCAACGACACCGGCGGCGACCTGGCCGGGCTGGTGCCGCCGCCGCGCAAGCGGCGCCGGCGGGCGACGAAGGCGGCCGGCGCGGCCGACTCCGACGCGCCGGTCGGCGGCGGCGCGGGAGCCGGCCGGTGACGGG
>NZ_JBFABA010000115.1:0-1703 GCF_040640115.1 Micromonospora sp. NPDC023644
GGCAAGGTCGACCGGGCCGCCCTCTGGGACAACGCGGTGCCCGCACACCGGGCGTACGTCGCCCCGGCGACCGAGCTGGAGGCCCAGCTGGCCGGGATCTGGGGCCAGGTGCTCAACCTGGAGCGGGTCAGCACCCAGGAGAGCTTCTTCGACCTCGGTGGGCACTCCATCAGCGCCATCGCGCTCGTGGGCGCGCTGCGCGGCGCCGGGCACCCGGTCTCGGTGCGCGACGTCTTCGTGCACCGCACGGTCGCCGCCCTGGCGCAGCACCTCGCCGGCGGGGACGACGTCGAGGCGGCGCCCGCCTTCCGGGCGGTCGCCCCGTTCAGTCTGCTCGCCGACGCCGACCGGGCCGCCCTGCCGGCCGGGCTCGCCGACGCGTACCCGTGCGCGCAGGTGCAGCTCGCCATGCTGGTGGTCACCCTCTCCGACTCCGAGCGGCGCACCTACCACAACGTGTCGGCGTTCCCGATCCGCGACGAGCACGCCTTCGACGGCGACGCGCTGCGCCAGGCCGTGCGGACCGTGGTGGACCGGCACGAGATCCTGCGCACCTCCTTCGACCTGACCGGCTACTCGGTGCCGATGCAGCTCGTGCACGCCGAGGTGCCCGTGGACGTCACGGTGCTCGACCTGCGCGACGGCACGGACGAGGAGGCCGAGCAGCGGCTGCGGGCGTACCTGGCCGCCGAGCGGGCCCGGCCCTTCACCCCCGACGAGGTCCCACAGCTGCGGATCGCCGGAGCGGCCGGCCGCGACGACACGTGGTGGTTCGTGCTGACCATGTCGCACGGCATCCTCGAGGGCTGGAGCCACCACTCCCTGCTGATGGAGATCCTCGACAACTACCGCAGCCTGCGGGACACCGGCGTACCGGCCGCGTTCGAGGCGCCCCCGGTCCGCTACGCCGACTTCGTCGCCGGCGAGATCGAGGCGCTGGCGTCGGCCGAGGACCGCGACTACTGGCAGGGCGTCGTGGCCCGGCCGGTCTTCGAGTTGCCCGCCGGCTGGGGCGAGGACGAGTCGGTCCCGGAGTACGAGTGCGGCACCCGGGTCCCCCTGCACGACCTCATGGACGACCTGCGCGAACTGGCCAGCCGGACCGACACGTCGCTGAAGAGCGTGCTGCTGGCCGCGCACCTGAAGGTGATGAGCCAGCTCACCGCCGAGCCCGTGTTCACCAGCGGGCTGGTCAGCCACGGCCGCCCCGAGGTGACCGGTGCCGACCGGGTCTACGGGATGCACCTGAACACGCTGCCGTTCGTGCACGACGCGGGCGCGCGGACCTGGCGCGAGCTGATCCGGGGCACGTACGCCGGGGAGCTGGAGTTGTGGCCGCACCGCCGGTATCCGCTGCCGGCCGTGCAGCGCCTCGGCGACGGGCGTCGGCCGATCGAGATCCTCTTCAACTACCTCGACTTCGAGCAGGTCGACACCGAGCGGGTCGGCTTCGACGACGCGATCTACGAGGCCAGCGGCGAGTTCGGCCTGCACGTCTCCACGCTCGGCGGGGTCCTCAACATCCTGGCCCGACCGCACCAGGTCAGCTACCCCAACGTCCTGCGCCTCGGTGGCATGTACCGGGCGGTGTTGGAGGCGATGGTCGCCGACGTGGACGGTGACGCGTCGGTGGTGTGTCTGCCGGCGGGTGAGGTGTCGGTGGTGTCGGCCGACGGGGTGTCGGCGGTGTCGCCGGTGTCGCG
>NZ_JBFABA010000116.1:0-1645 GCF_040640115.1 Micromonospora sp. NPDC023644
GTCACCCACCAGGACATCCCCTTCGACAAACTCGTCGAACGCACCCAACCCACCCGCGACCGCCACACCCCACCCCTCATCCAAACCGTCTTCACCGGCGGCAACGTCACGGGCATCGCCGACGGGCCCGTGCCACTGCACACCGCGACGATGCGGCCGATGCCGGCCGAGGCGGGGACCGCGAAGTTCGACCTCACCGTCCACGCGGAGGTGGGGACCGACGCCGTGAGCGTGTACTTCAGCTACGCCTGCGACCTGTACGAGCCCGGCACCATGGCCGACCTGGCCGACAGCTACCGCGCCCTGGTGGCCGCCGTGCTGGCGGACCCCGACCGACCGGTGTCCACGGTGGAGGCCGTCACGGACGCCCAGCGGGAACGGCTCGCGGCGCTGTCCACGGGGCGCCGGCCGGGCACCGGTCGTGCCGCGCGGCGGCCCGAGGCGGCCGACGGCCCGGACCGGGTGGGCGGCCAAACGACCGAGGTGGGTCCGCCGGCCGCCGGGACCAGCGGACGGTGGGCCGGCGACCTGGGGTGTGTGCCGCGGCTGGTGACGGACGCGGCCCGGCGGCAGCCCGACGCCGTGGCGATCGTCGACGGGGCGGGCGCGCTCACCTACCGGGAACTCGACGAGTGGTCCAACCACCTCGCCCACCAACTCCTACGCCACGGCGCCCGACCCGACCACCCCGTCGCGGTCAGCCTGCCACCCGGCGCACCCGCCATCACCGCCATGCTCGCCGTCCTCAAAGCCGGCGCCGCCTACCTCCCCGTCGACCCCACCGCACCCCCCGCACGCCGACACCACCTCATCACCCACTCCCGCGTCACCATCCTCATCACCGACGACCCCGACAACACCGACACACCCCCCGGCGTCGTCGCCCTCGCCCCACGCCGCCCCGACGCCCCCGCCCCGGCGGCACCCCGGGTCGACATCCACCCCGGGCAACTGGCGTACGTCATCCACACCTCCGGGTCCACCGGCACCCCCAAGGGCGTGATGGTCGCCCACCACGCGCTGGCCAACCTCGTCCGGTGGCACCTCGACACCTATCCCAGCGGCCCCGGCGAGCACCACGGCCAGATCGCCAGCCTCGGCTTCGACGCCGCGGTCTGGGAGATCTGGCCCGCGCTGGTCAGCGGCGCCACCCTGCACGTCGCCGACCCCGCCGACCGCCTCGACCCCGCCGCGCTGCACGACTGGATGCAGCGGCAGGGCCTCACCGTGGCCTTCGTCCCCACCCCGATCGCCGAGGCCGTCCTGCGGCTGCCCACGCCCGCGACCACCTCGCTGCGCACGCTGCTCACGGGTGGGGACGCCCTGACCACCCGGCCCTCGGCGCGCACCCCCTACGCCCTCGTCAACCACTACGGGCCCACCGAGGCCGCGGTCGTCGCCACCGCCGGAGCGGTGCGCCCCGACGGAGTCCACCGGCCCGACCTCGGCACCCCCATCGCCGGCGCCCGCATCCACCTCCTCGACGCCGACCTGCGACTGGTGCCACCCGGCGCGCCCGGCGAGCTCTGCATCGCCGGAGAAGGGCTCGCCCGCGGCTACCTGAACAAGCCCGGGCAGACGGCGGAGCGGTTCCTGCCCGACCCGTACGGGCCACCGGGCAGCCGCCTCTACCGCACCGGCGACC
>NZ_JBFABA010000117.1:0-1537 GCF_040640115.1 Micromonospora sp. NPDC023644
GGTCGCCGGTGCGGTAGAGGCGGCTGCCCGGTGGCCCGTACGGGTCGGGCAGGAACCGCTCCGCCGTCTGCCCGGGCTTGTTCAGGTAGCCGCGGCTGACCACGTCACCGCCGACGCAGACTTCGCCGGGCGCCCCGGGCGGGACGAGCTGGAGGTCGGGGCCGAGGAGGTGGATGCGGGCGCCGGCGATGGGGGTGCCGAGGTCGGGCCGGTGGACCCCGTCGGGGGCGACGGGTCCGACGGTGACGGCGACGGTGGTCTCGGTGGGCCCGTAGATGTTGAACAGGGTGTACGGCGCGTGCGCGGACGGCCGGGTGGTGAGGGCGTCCCCGCCGGTGAAGATCGTCCGCAGGCGGCTGGTGGACGGGGTGGGCAGCCGGAGAACGGCCTCCGCGACCGGGGTCGGCAGGAACGTCCTCGTGACGCCCTGCCGGACGAGCCAGTCGTGCAGCGCGGCGGGGTCGAGGCGGTCGGCCGGGTCGGCGACGTGCAGGGTGGCGCCGCTGACCAGGGCCGGCCAGATCTCCCAGACCGCGGCGTCGAAGCCGAGGCTCGCCACCTGGCCGTGGCGTTGGCCGGGACCGGTGGGGTGGGTGTCCAGGTGCCAGTGGACCAGGTTGGTCAGCGCCCGGTGCGGAACCATGACGCCCTTGGGGGTGCCGGTGGACCCGGAGGTGTGGATGACGTACGCCACCTGCTCCGGGTGGATGCCGACCAGGGGCGGCGCGGCCGCGGCCGTGTCCGGTCCGAGCTGTGGGGCGAGGGCGACGACGCCGGGGGGTGTGTCGGTGTTGTCGGGGTCGTCGGTGATGAGGATGGTGACGCGGGAGTGGGTGATGAGGTGGTGTCGGCGTGCGGGGGGTGCGGTGGGGTCGACGGGGAGGTAGGCGGCGCCGGCTTTGAGGACGGCGAGCATGGCGGTGATGGCGGGTGCGCCGGGTGGCAGGCTGACCGCGACGGGGTGGTCGGGTCGGGCGCCATGGCGTAGGAGTTGGTGGGCGAGGTGGTTGGACCACTCGTCGAGTTCCCGGTAGGTGAGCGCGCCCGCCCCGTCGACGATCGCCGTCACGTCCGGGTGCCGCGCCGCCGCGTCGGCCACCAGCCGCGGCACGCACCCCAGGTCACCGGGCGGGACCGCGACCGGGCTGGCGGTCAACGCGTCGGCGAGCCGCTCCCGCTGCGCGTCCGTGACCGCGACCACCGTGGACAGCGGCCGGTCCGGCTCGGCCAGCACGGCCGCCACCAGGGCCCGGTAGCTGTCGGCCAGCTCCGCCATCGTCGCGGGCTCGTACAGGTCGCAGGCGTAGTCGAAGAACACCCGGACCACGTCCTGCTCCACCTGCACCTGGACGGCCAGGTCGAACTTCGCGACCCCCTCGTCGATCGGCAGCGGCCGCATCGTGGCGGTGTGCAGCGGCGCCACATCGGTGCCGTCCATGGTCGTGAAGACGGTTTGGATGAGGGGTGGGGTGTGGCGGTCGCGGGTGGGTTGGGTGCGTTCGACGAGTTTGTCGAAGGGGATGTCCTGGTGGGTGAC
>NZ_JBFABA010000118.1:0-1535 GCF_040640115.1 Micromonospora sp. NPDC023644
TGAGGGCGAGGTATGGGTGGGACGCTTGAGCGCCATCCATTTTCAGGGCTAGTACATTCGGCAGGTGAGTTGTTACACAGTCCTTAGCGGATTCCGACTTCCATGGCCACCGTCCTGCTGTCAAGATGTACTAACACCTTTTGTGGTGTCTGATGAGCGTCCACTCCGGCACCTTAACCTCGCGTTCGGTTCATCCCGCATCGCCAGTTCTGCTTACCAAAAATGGCCCACTAGTGTTGTTCATTCGAATGCCCACGTTCAATTAAGTAACAAGGGCTTCTTACATATTTAAAGTTTGAGAATGGATGAAGGCTATATAGCGCCCCCGAGTCCCTAATCATTCGCTTTACCTCATAAAACTGAGTTCAACACTGCTATCCTGAGGGAAACTTCGGCGGAAACCAGCTACTAGAAGGTTCGATTAGTCTTTCGCCCCCATGCCCATATTTGACGATCGATTTGCACGTCAGAACCGCTGCGAGCCTCCACCAGAGTTTCCTCTGGCTTCACCCTATACAGGCATAGTTCACCTTCTTTCGGGTCCGGCCCCGTATGCTCTTACTCAAATCCATCCGAGAACATCAGGATCGGTCGGTGATGCGCCGAAGCTCTCACCTGCGTTCACTTTCATTACGCGTAGGGGTTTTACACCCGAACACTCGCATACGAAGACGACTCCTTGGTCCGTGTTTCAAGACGGGTCGCTGATGACCATTACGCCAGCATCCTTGCGGAGCGCGTACCTCAGTCCGGCGCAGGGTATTACACAACGGGCTATAACACTCCCCGAGGGGAGCCACATTCCCGAAGCCTTTATCCCCCGCGCCAAACTGATGCTGGCCTGTGCCCGGCAAAGTGCACCAGCGAGAACGCTGGATGATTCACCGGGCCCAAGTCTGGTCATAGGCGCTTCCCTTTCAACAATTTCACGTACTTTTTAACCCTCTTTTCAAAGTGCTTTTCATCTTTCGATCACTCTACTTGTGCGCTATCGGTCTCTGGCCGGTATTTAGCTTTAGAAGACATATACCTCCCATTTTGAGCAGCATTCCCAAACTACTCGACTCGTCGAAGGAGCTTTACATAGGCTTGGCATCCGACCAGACGGGGCTCTCACCCTCTGTGGCGTCCCGTTCCAGGGAACTCGGAAGGCGCCTCGCCAAAAGCATCCTCTACAAATTACAACTCGGGCCCTGGGGACCAGATTTCAAATTTGAGCTGTTGCCGCTTCACTCGCCGTTACTGGGGCAATCCCTGTTGGTTTCTTTTCCTCCGCTTATTGATATGCTTAAGTTCAGCGGGTATTCCTACCTGATTCGAGGTCAACATTCGGAAGGTGGGGTGTTTAACGGCGTGGCCGCGCCCGGGTCCCGGTGCGAGTGGATATTACTACGCAGAGGTCGCCGCGGACGGGCCGCCACTCCATTTCGGGGCCGGCGGTGTTAGCGCCGGGTCCCCAACGCCGGGCTCTCCCAAAAAGAGGGGAGCTCGAGGGTTGAAATGACGCTCGAACAGGCATGCCCGCCAGAATTCTG
>NZ_JBFABA010000119.1:0-1479 GCF_040640115.1 Micromonospora sp. NPDC023644
TCGCGTCCCCGCCGCTTCCCGCGCCGGGCACTTTTACTACGTTACCCGCTGGTTTCCGCCGTGTCAAACCGCTTCGCAGCGATCCGCACCACTTCAATCCCATTTCCGGGCATCCCGAGAACGCCGGCTCTCGCCGACGATTTTCGGGAAGTTCGGCAGACCGGCCGCTCCGCGGTTGCCCGCGAGCTCGCCCGGCTCCCTGCCGGCTGTGAACCTTACCCGGTCGGTTCCGCCTCACCAAATCCGCCTCGCGGCGGATCCGGGGCACCGCCCGGTCCGGGCACCGGCGGGTGCGTCACCCTCGGTCCCCGAAGCTCATCACCGCGCCCGGCCTTCCCGGAGCATCGCCCCGTTTCGTCCGTTCCGCGCTGGCAGAGAGAAAGTTACGCCCACGCGACAAGATCGTCAAATCCGGGGGTGGCGGGCCGCGTCACACCGTCTCGCCGGCGGCCAGCGCGGCGGCCTCGGCCTGGTCGAGCGCGCCGTCGGCGACGACCACGCGGTGCCGCCCCGCGCGGCTCGTACCCGCGGCGATCGTCCTGGGCTGCTCGAAGGCGAACGCCACGCAGACGCCCGGGTACATGGCGGTGCGGACGAACCAGCGGTCGCCCTCCCCCAGCCCCGCCAGCACAAGCGTGTACGCGGCCCCGTCCGGCCCGGTGCCGGCGAATGCCAGCCACGGCGCGGCGCTGCCGTTGACCGCCTCCTCCCCCTCGGCGGTGGCGGTGCGCACCCGCGCGGGCGTCGCGCTGACGGCCCGCCAGAAGAAGCCGCCGTAGCCGGCGCCGCCCGGGCGTCCGTTGGTGGCCGGGCTGCCCAGGGTCACGTCCCGGTCGGCGGGGGCGGTCAGCGTGTACCCGACGTCGAGGGCCCAGGCCCGCTCGCCGACCCGCTGCGCGGCCAGCTCCCGCCGCTCGGTGAGCAGCACCGCCCCGGCCCGGTCGCGCCACTCCAGGCGGTGCGCCAGGCATTGCGGGTCGAGGGTCTCCCACGCGGTGTGCGCGATCCGGCCGTGGTCGTCGCGCCAGGTGTAGCCGGCGTCGCGCACGTAGGTGCGCCCGCCCCAGAGGTTGGTGCCGTCGACGTCCTGCACGGCCAGGGACGCCCCGAGGTGCCAGACGTGGTCGGCCGGGAACGCGTCGGTGACCACCGTCCCGCCGAGGGTCCGCACGGGGTGCAGGTACGGGCGGGGGCCGTGCCGGGGGTCGATCGCCGGGTCGACGACGTACCGGGCCACCCGCACGTCGTCGACGCTGAGCTGCCGGTCGCTCCCGGTGCCGGCGAGCCGCCGGTCGTCGCCGGTCACGACTGGCCCACCGGGGTGAACGCGACCCGCCGGGCGACCGCGTGCAGGGCCGCGACCACGTACCCGGCGAGGATGGGCACCGCGACCGGGGTGACCAGGACGGCGAGCAGCGCGGCGACGGCGCTGACCCCGCCGGCGGCGGCCCAGGTGCCCGGGCGGGCGCGGCAGGCGCC
>NZ_JBFABA010000120.1:0-1425 GCF_040640115.1 Micromonospora sp. NPDC023644
CCGCCGACCCTGCACGTGGACGAGCCGTCCCCGCACATCGACTGGACCTCCGGGGCGGTGGCCCTCGCCACCGAGCCCACCCCGTGGCCGCAGGTGGACCGGCCGCGTCGGGCGGCGGTGTCGTCGTTCGGCATCTCCGGCACCAACGCGCACGTGATCATCGAGCAGCCGCCAGCCGAGGCGATCGAGGGCGAGATCGTCGCCCGGGACGTTCCGCCGGTGGTGCCGGTGCTGCTCTCCGCCCGCGACGCGGCGGGGCTGTCGGCCCAGGCGGGCCGGTGGGCGCGCTGGCTGTCGGCGGACGGGCAGCGGCGTCCGGTGGACGTCGCGTGGTCCTCGGTGGCGACGCGGTCCGCGCTGGAGCACCGGGCGGTCGTGTCCGGGGCGAACCGGGACGACCTGCTGGCGGGCCTCGCGGCGGTGGCGGCGGGCGAGCCCTCCGGGGCTGTCGTGACGGGCTCCGCCGCCGCACGCGGTCAGCTTGCGCTGCTGTTCTCGGGTCAGGGTGCGCAGCGCGCCGGCATGGGCCGGGAGTTGTCCGCCGGGTTCCCGGTGTTCGCCGCCGCGTTGGACGAGGTGTGCGCGCACCTCGACGCGCTGCTGCCGCGTCCGCTGCGGGAGGTGCTGTTCGCCGCGGCGGGCACCGCCGAGGCGGACTTGCTGGATCAGACGGTGTTCACGCAGGCCGGGTTGTTCGCGGTCGAGGTGGCGTTGTTCCGGCTTGTGGAGTCGTTCGGGATCGTTCCCGACATGCTGGCCGGCCACTCGATCGGTGAGATCACGGCCGCACACGTCGCCGGGGTGCTGTCCCTGGCCGACGCGTGTCAGCTCGTCGCGGCGCGGGGCCGCCTGATGCAGGCGTTGCCGGCCGGCGGTGGCATGCTGGCCGTGGCCGCCGCCGAGGCGGAGGTGGTGGAGTCTCTCGCGGGCCTGGGCGACCGGGTCGGCGTCGCGGCGGTCAACGGTCCGACGTCGGTGGTCGTGTCGGGTGCCGTCGAGGTGCTGGACGAGGTGGAGCGGGTCTGGCGGGACCGGGGTGTCCGCACTCGCCGGCTGACGGTCAGCCACGCGTTCCACAGTCCGCTGATGGAGCCGATGCTCGACGAGTTCCGGGCGGTGCTGTCCGGGCTTACCTTCGCCGCGCCGTTGCTGCCGATCGTGTCGAACGTGACCGGCGCGCTGGCCGACGCCGACGAGATCCGCATCCCGGAGTACTGGGTGCGGCACGTGCGGGAGGCCGTCCGCTACGCAGACGGGATCACCGCGCTGCGTGCCAGCGGGATGGACACGTTCCTGGAGGTCGGTCCGCAGAGCGTACTGACCGCGATGGCCGCCGACGTGCTGCCCGACGACGCCGTGCTGGCCGTCGCCGTGCAGCGCAAGGACCGGCCGGAGGCGCACGCGCTCCTGCACGCCCTGGCCGAG
>NZ_JBFABA010000121.1:0-1221 GCF_040640115.1 Micromonospora sp. NPDC023644
CCAGAACGGCATCTTCGCCGCCTGCCCCGGTGCCGGGGAGACCAGCACCCGGTCGGGGGTGAAGTGGTGCCAGGTAAGCTGATTTTGACCTACCCTATAATGCTGCCGGGTAGGTTGATTTTAGTATACCTTATGGTGGTATAGGGTAACTGAGGGGTGCCTGGACTACCTACCCTAGACCCCACGACCACGTAAATAAGCCGCCGCGGGCGTATAGGGGCGACCTAGGAGAGGTCGGGGCCCCCTTTAGGGCGGCGTGGGCCTGCCTATATGCCTACCCTACTACTCCTGCTGCGCTGGCTGCGTTTTAGGTGGGCGGGGTGGTTATAGTGCTAGGCTGATGCTTTGTTACGTGCGGCTTCTGGTCAAGCCTGGCGGCCACCTGCTCCCTCTAGCGCCCCCCGTAGATGGGCATAGCGATAGCAGCGTACGCCAGGGCCTTCGGCCAGGGCCTCCCTATAGCGCTTCTAGCCTCTAAAGCCTCCTGGTGGCGCCTGTGTCGGGGTGCAGGGTAAGGCCTACCCTGAACCTACCCTGTACCATCTGGGGGCGGCGGCAAGGGCAAAAGAAATACGTGGGCTGGCTGCTGGCAGGCCTGGGGGCGCGCTGGTGCCGAGAAACCCGGCGCCGAGAGGGGGGGGTGGTGCGTTGTTGGAAATGTATGTTCGTGAGTCGATTTTTTTGATTTGCCATACAAATGAATTTTGCGGGAAATCAAAAGTGGCCAACGATTGCCGGGTGGCGGGGGCGCCCCACCAGAGAGCTCGGAGGGTATGTGAGAGCGGGTGGCCAGTCGAGCAATCGGCCGGCCACAACACAACCGCAATCAAACAACTGTACCATATCTTGAAGACTTTCATTGCGTGGTCCCTTGAACAGGCTTGCTGGCTCCGGTCTCGCTAGCGAGGGATTCATAGTGTTGGTCGGCCCCCACGAAACCGGTCGCTCAGGCTTCACGGCGTACTGGGGATGCCCTGAAGGCGACGAATGCCCCGGCAATCGCCGCTGTAGGGATGGGTTCTGTGGATTACTGGCCTCTGGCGAGTTCTACCATCGAGCAACGGAAGGCAACCACGCCCGCCGGACGCCGCAATGGCTGAAGTCGGGCGCTGAGTCCTTCTCCTGGCGTGCCCCAGGCCACACGCCGCCCGTTCGGGCTCAGTGTGGTCGACGGCTTCGCTGGGGAACACATGAGTGGGAAAGCGGATTGCCGGCTCGCAC
>NZ_JBFABA010000122.1:0-1214 GCF_040640115.1 Micromonospora sp. NPDC023644
GGCCCTGGCCGTGCCGGTAGCGGCGTGCGGCGGCGGGGACGCGCCCGTCGCGCCGCTGCCCGTGCAACCGCCGGCCGCTGAGAGCCCCCGCTCCCCCGGCCCGCCGCCGGCCGCCCCGTCGACCGCCGCCCCGTCGACCGCCTCGCCGCCCGGACCGGGCACGCCCCGCACGCCGGCCGTCGTCCCGCCAACCCGGCGGCCACCGCCGGCCGCGCCCCCGACGACCGCCGCCGGGCGTACGCCGACCGCGACGCGGTCGCCGAGCGGGCTGCCCGGCACCTGCCACGGGGCGGTGCGCTACGACGTGGTACTGGCCGAGACCGAGCTGGCGCTGCTCACCTCGCTCTGCTTCGCCTCCGGCGGGGTGCTGCGGATCATCGGCATCGGCCCGGGCGAGGTGAGCGTGGACCGGGAGGACCTGGTCTCCCGCAGCTACGAGGGCGGGGTGGTCGACATCCGGTTCGTCCGCCCCGGCACCGTGGCCGTGCTGATCCCGCAGGGCGACACGACGCACACCGTCACCGTGGTGGTGCGGTGACCGGTGGGGCTCATCTGACCCGTACCCCGGCCAGCAGGGTGTCGACGAAGTCGGCCCGGCTGCCGGACGGGGGCGTGACCTGCACGTAGATCAGGCCGGCGCGGCCGGGCGCGAGCCCGGCGGCCTCGACGATCTCGGGTCGGCCCTTCTCGCAGGTGAACCGGGCCACCACCCAGTCCACGCCCCCCTGGCGGGTACGGCGTACCGGCGCGGCGGCACACGCCGTGTGCGAACGCTCGGCGACGAATCCCGCCGGGGTGGTCCGCGCGGCGATGCCGGCCGACAGCCCGACGAAGGCACCCGGCACGGTCGGGTCCGCCGCCCACCGGCGTGGGTCGGGCGACATCACCAGGGCCGGTTCGAGCCGGCCGTCGTCGCCGTACTGGCCGGCCCAGCCGGTGCCGGCGGCCCGCCATCCGGGCGGCAGCGCGACGGTGAGCGGCCCGCTCGTCCAGGTGCCGGCGTCCCGCCCGGCGATCGCGGCGTCGCCCGCCGTGGCACCGAGGGCGACCAACGCCGCGACGCCCAGCCCCACGACGCCGAACCGCCGCCGGCCCGCCGGCCGGTCCCCCACCCGCGCCGGCCCGCCCGACGATGCGCGGTGCGGCGCGGCGGTGCCCGGCTGCCCACCGTGCGGCGGCCCGATGGCCGGCCGGCCCGGCCCAGCACGGCCAGG
>NZ_JBFABA010000123.1:0-1133 GCF_040640115.1 Micromonospora sp. NPDC023644
GACGAGTTGGCGTATGTGATTTTCACGTCGGGTTCGACGGGTCGGCCGAAGGGTGTGCAGGTGACGCACCGTGGGTTGGCGAATCATGTGCGGTGGGCGGCGGGTGAGTTGGTGTCGCGTGGTGCGGGTGGTTGTGCGGTGTTCTCGTCGGTGGCGTTCGACTTGCAGGTGCCGAATCTGTGGGCGCCGTTGGTGGCGGGTCAGCGGGTGGTGATGGTGGGTCAGGAGGTGGATCTGGCCGAGTTGGGTGTGGTGTTGGCGTCGGCGGGGCCGTTCAGTTTCTTGAAGTTGACGCCGGGTCATTTGGAGATTCTTGGTCGGCAGTTGTCGGATGAGGCGTTGGCGTCGTTGGCGGCGGTAGTGGTGGTCGCTGGTGAGGCGTTGCCGGCCGCGCTGGCGAACCGGTGGCTGACGCTGCTGGGCCCGGGTGGTCTGGTGAACGAGTACGGGCCGACCGAGGCGAGTGTGGGCACCTGCGTCTTCCCGATCGAGACCGAGCAGCCCGGCCCGGTGGTGCCGATCGGCCGCGCCCTGCCGGGCATGACGATGTACGTGCTGAACCGGGACCTGCACCTGTCCCCGGTCGGCGTGGTCGGCGAGTTGTACGTCGGTGGTGTGGGCGTGGCCCGTGGCTACGCGGGCCAGCCGGGCTTGACGGCGGAGCGCTTCGTGCCGGACCCGTTCGCCGCAGCCGGAAACGAGGCCGGGGCCGGGGCGCGGATGTACCGCACGGGTGACCTGGTGCGGCGGATGGCCGACGGGGCGGTGGAGTTCGTCGGCCGCGTCGACCATCAGGTGAAGATCCGCGGCTACCGGATCGAACTCGGCGAGATCGAGTCGGTCGTCGAGGGCGCCGACGGCGTCGGCGACGCGGTCGCCCTGGTGGGCGAGTCGGACCGGCTGGTGGTGTTCTACCGGCCGACCGCGCCGGCCACGGAGCTGGCGGACCGGATCCGGCAGCGCTGCGCGGAGCACCTGCCCGAGTACATGATCCCGGCCGAGTTCGTCGCCGTGGAGGCGATCCCGCTCAACGCCAACGGCAAGGTCGACCGGGCCGCCCTCTGGGACAACGCGGTGCCCGCACACCGGGCGTACGTCGCCCCGGCGACCGAGCTGGAGGCCCAGCTGGCCGG
>NZ_JBFABA010000124.1:0-1064 GCF_040640115.1 Micromonospora sp. NPDC023644
TCGTCGCCGGGTCGGGTGTTGTCGTTCGCGCAACAACGCCTGTGGTTCCTGCACACCCTCGACCCGAAATCCACCGCCTACAACACCCAGACCGCCTGGCACATCGACGGCGAACTCGACCTCGACCACCTCGACACCGCCATCACCGAGATCGCCCGCCGACACGAAGTCCTCCGCACCACCTTCACCGAACACGACGGCATCCCCGTCCAGATCATCCACCCCGAACCGAACCACCACAGCACCCGCCACGACCTCACCCACCTCGACCCCCACCACCACGACCACCACATCCACGACATCCTGCGCGCCGAACTCGACCAACCCTTCGACCTCACCACCGGCCCACTACTACGCAGCCGAATCCTCCAACTCTCCGACACCGCACACGTGCTCTGCCTCACCTGGCACCACATCGTCCTCGACGGCTGGTCCGTCGGCCTCTTCCACACCGAACTCAACCACCTCTACACCGACCTCACCCACGGCCGCACCCCCGCACTACCACCCCTGCCCACCCAATACGCCGACATCGCCCAACGCCAACGCCACCACTGGGAAAGCACCCACGCACAACACCACCTCGACGAACTCGCCACCCGCCTGCGCGACGCCCCACCCGTCTGCCACCCACCCACCGACCGACCCCGCCCCGACACCCCACCCGGCCCCACCGCCATCCACCACAGCCAACTACCCCCCGACACCACCACCACCCTGCACACCCTCGCCACCCACACCGGCTCCACCCCCTTCGGCATCCTCCTCGCCGCCTTCCAACTCCTCATCCACCGCTACACCACCCAAACCCCCGTCGTCATCGGCACCCCCCTCACCGGACGCACCGACCCCGACGCCGAAAAACTCATCGGCTTCTTCGTCAACACCCTCCCCCTCCCCGTCGACATCCACCCCCACCACACCTTCCGCCAATTCCTGCACCACTCCCGCACCGTCCTCATGCACGCCGTCACCCACCAGGACATCCCCTTCGACAAACTCGTCGAACGCACCCAACCCACCCGCGACCGCCACACCCCACCCCTCATCCAAACCGTCTTCAC
>NZ_JBFABA010000125.1:0-1054 GCF_040640115.1 Micromonospora sp. NPDC023644
GATGCGTTGGAGTTGGTGGATCCGGAGTACTGGGTGCGGCACGTGCGGCAGCCGGTGCGGTTCGCCGATGGTGTGGCGGCGTTGCGGGAGCAGGGCGTCGACACGTTCCTGGAGGTCGGCCCGGACGCCGTACTGACCGCCATGGCCGCCGAGGCGGAAGCCGGCGACGACGTGCGGTACGTCGCCACGCTGCGCCGCAACCAGTCCGACGTCACCACCCTCACCACCGCCGTCGGGCAGCTCTGGGCCGCCGGCGTGCCCGTCGACTGGGCGGCGTACCTGCACCAGGCCGGCGCCCGGCCGCGCGTGGTCGAGCTGCCCACCTACGCCTTCGACCGGCAGCGCTACTGGCTGGAGGATCCCCAGCCCGCCAAGGCTCTGAAGGGGACCAACGCCCCGTCCGACGAGCAGTTCTGGGCGGCGGTCGAGTCCGGTGACCTCGCCGTGCTGGGCGACGAGTTGGCGGTGGGCGCGGACGAGCCGTCCACGGCGCTGCTGCCCAAGCTCGCCCGGTGGCGGCGGGCCACGCAGCAGCGGGCCGCCGTCGACTCCTGGCGGTACCGGGCGACGTGGCGTACGGCCACCGTGCCGGAGTCCGTGACGTTGGCGGGCACCTGGCTGCTGCTGATGGCGCCGGGGCAGGAGGACCACCCGGTGGTCGCTGCCCTCGCCGCCCGGGCCGACCGGGCGGTCCCCGTGCTGGTCCCGGCCGGCGCGGACCGGGACCGGGTGGCGCAGCTGCTGCGGGAGGCGATGGGGACCGACGGCCGGGACGCCGACGTGGTGTCCCTGCTGTCGCTGGCCGACCGGCCGGAGCCGTCCGCGGTCCCGGCCGCCGCCGAGGTGTCGACGGCGCTGGCCGTGGTGCAGGCGCTGGCCGACGTCGGTGGGTCGGGCCGGCTGTGGTGGCTGACGCGTGGGGCGGTGTCGGTCGGCGGCTCGGACGTGTTGGCCGATGTCGCGGGTGCTGCGGTGTGGGGTTTGGGTCGGGTGGTGGGTTTGGAGTTGCCGTTGCGGTGGGGTGGGTTGGTGGATTTGCCGGTGTTGTTGGGTG